>JBHENM010000319.1:0-2357 GCA_046262035.1 Acidimicrobiales bacterium
CGTGTGCTGCGCCCGTCGGATGGGCGGCTCTGGCCGGGGCGGTAGAGGAACTCCCGCCGTCCGTTCACCCGGGTGGCGGTGAGCTGGCCCCGCCGTCGCCAGATGCCGATCGTGGCGACGGCCACGCCGAGCTGGGCGGCAATCTCCTCCACGGTGAGGAAGCCCGCGGCGCGCAGGCGCTCGCGCAGACCGGGGATGCCGCGGCTCTTGCACAGCGCGGTGAGCGACGGGACGTTGAAGGCCCTGCCCCACCCGCCGGTGACACCCCGCTCGTTGAGGATCCGCACCACCTCGTCGTGGGGATGGTCGGCCACCAGCTCTTCGATGAGCGCCACGGTGGCCTCCGGAGTGGTGTGGGCCTCCCAAGCCCGCAGCGGCCGCGCCAGCGTCAGGCTGCGGCTGGCTCCGCCGGGGAGGCGGACGTGGGCGGCGATGTGGTCGTCCCCGGCGAGCAGGGTGACGTCGGTGACCAGGAGGCGGAGGAGCCGCTTGCGCTCCCGCATGGGCGTGGCCGGGTCAGCCCACAGCGCGGGAATGTCGGCAGCCAGGGCCCGGATGCGGGCCTGGGTGGCCTCGTCGAGGGATCCGGCACCCTTCTCCGCAGCGCGTTCGTAGTCGTCCTGGGCGTCGGTGAGCTCGCGCAGGCGCTGGTTCCAGTCCGCCTCCAGGGTGGAGGCGACGAGGCGGTTGGTGGGGTCGACGGCCAGGTAGCGCCGGCGCGCCGCCTCCGCGGCGTGGCGGGCTCGCTCGACCGTCGTGGCCCGGATGCGGTCTGCCTCCGCCGCTCGATCGGCCAGCTCGGCGGTGACCGCCAGCGCGGCCTCGATCCCCAACGGTGACAGCTCCTCCAGCGCCAGGGCCGCCACCGCATCGTCGACGCCGGAGCCGCACACCGTCTGGCACGGTTGCGTCCCCGACGCGATCCCCTCCTGCTGGCACCGGTAATAGGGGACCAGGCTGCGGTCGCAGCGCGGGCTGTAGCCGACGGTCATCCGCCGCCCGCAGCGGCCACAGACGACGAGGCCCTGCAGCAGCGCGAGCCCTTCCCGCGGGGGCCCCGCCCGGCGGTCGTCGCCCCGGGAGGCCGCGTTGGCGGCCAGGCGGGCCTGGTTGGCCTCGAAGCGCTCCAGGCTGATGTAGCCGGCGTGGGCGCCGGGGATGAACACGGTCCACTCCTCCCGCGGCTTGATGATGCTGTGGGCTCTGCCGTTGGGGTCGGTCACCTGGCGGCGACGGCCGTAGAAGTAGGCGCCTGCGTAGCGAGGGTTGTGCAGCACGAACAGGACGTGGTCGTGGCCCAGGGGTTTCCAGTAGAGCTCCCCGGCGTGGAGGCCGCAGTCGTGGCGGCCGGGAAAGGCGAGGCCCTCCGCCGCGAAGGCCTTCACCACCCCCCGGGCCGAGCCCGTGGCCTCGAAGGTGGCGAACAGGTGGGCGATGGCCTTCCGCACCCCGGCGTCGGGGTCCAGGGTGACGGCTCCGGCCGCGTCGTAGACCAAGCCCACGGGCAGGCGCACGGCGAGCTCGCCCCGGCGCGCCTTGGCCAGGAGCCCGCCGTGGAGACGGGCCCGCAGGAAGTGGAGCTCGGCCTCCGACATCGTTCCCTTGAGCCCCAGCAGCAGCCGGTCGTTGATCTCCTTGGGATCGTAGAGCCCGTCCTCGTCGCAGATGAGGGTGTCGCTGAGCGCGCACAGCTGCAGCAGCCGGTGCCAGTCCGCGTTGTTGCGGGCCAGGCGTGAGCACTCCAGGCCCAGCACGATGCCCGCCTTGCCCAACGACACCTCGGCCACGAGGCGCTGGAACCCCTCCCGGTCCGCAGCCGACGCCCCCGACTGGCCCTGGTCGACATCGATGACGATGACCCGCTCAGCCGCCCAGCCCAGCGCCACGGCCCGGCCCCGCAGGTCGTATTGGCGGCGGGAGGACTCGGTGTTGTTGGCGACCTGGTAGAGGCTCGACTGTCGGACATACAGGTAGGCGTCACGGCGAAGGTGGCCTGGGGTGACCTTGGAAGACGTGTCGTTCATCTCGGCTCCTTGGGGATGAGGCGCGCCAGGGCGCGGTCGATCAGAGGTGGGTGAGGGCCATCTGGGCGACGACGGAGACGATCTCGCCGGCGTTGGGCAGGGACGACAGCGTGGATGGGGTGCTCACAGGACAGGGGCTCGGGGTGGATGGGCCAGAAGGGGGTGCTGGCGTCTCTGCGGCCGGCGCCGGGGCCAGGGAGGCCCACGCGCCCATCCAGGCCGCCATCCCGCCGGCGAGGAGGATGCCGTAGCCGTGGCGCCATCCCTCCGCCCGCCCGCCGACCACGGCGGCGCGCATGGCCTCGTAGCCCTCCACCAGCGCGACGGGATCGC
>JBHENM010000320.1:0-1674 GCA_046262035.1 Acidimicrobiales bacterium
TCCTGGATCGCCTGCTGGAGCGCGTTCTGGCGCCGCAGGCCTTGCAGCTTGGAGACGAGCATCGAAGGCGGCACCAGGCCATCGGCCAGTGAGGCGGCCAGGCGGTTGAGCTCGTCCCAGTGCTCGACGATGACCTCGTCCCTGATCGTGCGCCGCAACACGCCGCTGAGCGATCCGTAGTCGGCCCCTCGCCGGGCCCGGTACAGGGTCTGGTCGGGAAGGTCCCGAAGCCGGGGGGCGAAGCGGAAGCCGAGCAGCTCGAAGAGCCCGAAGAGCAGGTCGGTGTAGCCGTGGGTGTCGGTGTAGTGCTCGCGGATGGGCGGGCTGTCCTGGTAGAGGAGCCCGTCGAGGACGAAGGTGGCCTCCCGGAGCTGACAGTTCACCACGCCCACCCAGAACTGGCTGCCCTGATCGGAGACGTGACTGTAGACGCTCACCCCCCGCCGCACCCCGAAGTAGCGGGGAAGGTGGCGAGCGTGCAGCCCCGACGCCGAGGTCCCAAAACGCATCCCGTCCGACGACGACGTGGTCCCTGGGCCGAAGGAGGCGGTGAGGGGCAAGCTGCGGTGGTAGCGGACAAGGGCGGAGATCGCCTCGCGCAGCGCGTCCTCCCCGAAGCACGACTCGTGCACCCGCAGCAGCTGCCCGTAGGGGATGCCCGAGGCCCGTGCCATGGTGGCCAGGCCCAGGTTGGTGGCCTCGGCCAGGAGCACCGCGAACAGCGCGGGCCGGGTGGCGGCCACGTTGCGGGGGGTCGGCTCGCGTCGAGCGGAGAGGTGCAGGAGCGGGTCGGAGAAACCCACCCAACCGTCGACCTCCATGAGCAGCTCGGCCAGATCCACCAGCGGGAGGAGCCCGGTCAGGCCGGCACGGGCGACGGCCGTCTCGGTTGGGACCTCGAGGCGGTCCGGCGCGCTCAGGGCCAACCGGTCCCCGTCTACACGGGCGTCGGGGTTGTGCGGGAGCCGTCGGGCGACCTCTTCGGTGAGGGCGTGGAGCTGGTCTTTGGCGGTGCGGACGAACGTCGCGCCGTCGTCGGGCAGCCGGCGTTCGGCGAGCCAGGATCCCCGGCGTTGAGGCCATGCCTGGCGGGAGTAGAGCCCAGCATCCCACGGGGTGTAGCGCCGGCTTCCGACCACCGTGAGCTCGCCGGCACGCAGGGCGCCGCGGACTTCGGAGAGCAGGCACAGCTCCCAGGCGCGACGGTCGACACCGGCTGGCCCTTCTACCGCCTTTCGCCAACGAGGGGGGATGAACCCGCTCGGCGCCGCGGCGGGTACTTTGCGCCCTCCTTCGGTACCCATCGCCTTGAGGATCTCGATGGCACCGATCAGCTCCTCGCCGGCCGGGGCGGCTTGGAAGGTGAGGGCCTCGAGCACCGCGCTCGCGAAGCTGCGGACGTAAGGGAAGCGCTCCCGGAGGATGGCGAAGAGCTGCTCCGGCCTGCTCACGTCGCCCGCCAGTCCCTGCCTCACCAACTCGTCGAGCCGCTCCACGGGGATGCGGCGAAACACCTCCGCCCGCACCGCCTCCGCGGGGATGGCGGAGTCGAGGACGATCTCGACCACCTCGCGGAAGAGTCGGGCGCCTTCTGCCTGGGCGTCGGCCTGGTCCAGCCTGACTTCGGCCAGGTCGTCGTCGCTGCGGCTGAAGACCCGCCCGACGAGGGCGTCG
>JBHENM010000321.1:0-1388 GCA_046262035.1 Acidimicrobiales bacterium
TCTCAGTGGGGAGTGCCTCCGGGCAGCGCCGGGCAGCGGCCGACGCGGGACCGGGCCTTCGCCGGCGGCACCGGGTCCTGACCAGCCAAAACGTCGGCAAAGAGGGGGATCGAGGTGGCAACCGGCCCGCGGTCATCCTCCCTCTGTGCCGCCTCTCCCCACTCGAACGCGGAGAGCCACTAAGGGGGTCCTCGCGAACGAGGGTTGGAAGTAGCAGGTCCTGAGGGCTTGACCATCCACCAGTAGGGGTGGGTCCGGCTCCCAAGCTTCGGCTTGACCAGCTGAAGTGAGAGGAGCCAGACCCGTGAGTGACCGTATCTCGCTGTCCTTGGGCCGGCGCGACATGAACACCTTCCGCACCGTGGACCGGCCCGGGCGCCCACCCGTTGTGCACGTCGCCGGCCGTCACCCGGCCGCCCTGTGTCCGGCCTGTGCCCGTCCGTCGGTCAGGACCAACGGCACCGGCTGGCGTGACGTCATCGACGTCGTGCGCACGCTGGTGATCACGCTGTCGATCTGCGTCCGTCGCTTCGTGTGCGAGTGGGAGGACTGCGGCCAGGGGACCTTCGACGAGCGTTTCGAGGGCGTCGACCGGGGCGGGGCCAGCGAGCGGGCCCTGGGATGGTTCGCGGACCTGGCCCGGGGCCGGGCGACGCGCGCCGTCGCCCGTGACCTGGGCGTCCCCGAGCACTACCTGCGCCTGGCCGTGGGCCGGCGGCGAGAGGCCGCCCATCTCCGTCACCGGGGACGCCTGGGTGCGCACCTGGCCATCGACGAGTGCAGCGTGCGCAAGAACTTCGTGTACGCCACCGTGTTCAGCGATCCCGCCCGGGGAGTGGTCATCGACATGGCCCCGGGCCGCGACGCCTCGGCCGTGCTGTTCTTCGCCTCGCTGTTCAGCCACGCCGAGCGGGCGGCGGTGCGCATCGTCACCATCGACTGCCACGCCCCCTACCGCTCGGCGGTGCGGGTGTTGTTCCCCAACGCCTTGATCGTGGCCGACGCCTTCCACCTGCACCGCCGTGTGCTCGCCGCTCTCACCCAGGTGCGCCGTGACGCCTGGAACCGCTGGCGCCACCGCAGCCGTCGTCTGGGCAAGCCGTTCAAAGACGCCCGCTTCGCCCTGGCCCGGGCCCGAGAGGCACTCGAGGCCGACGAACGCCCGGCCGGAGAGCGACAACGCCTGGCCCTGTTCGACGCGACCAACTTGGATCCCGACCTGGCCGTGGCCTACGAGCTGAAGGAGGCCTTCCGCGTCGCCATGGCCATCGGCCGCTCGGGCGACACCGACACCTTCGCCGCCTGCTTGGACCTCTTCGACGCCCTGTGTCGTTCGTCGGGGATCGAGGCGTTCGAGGCCGTGGCCAAGACCTTCCGGGACTGGCGCA
>JBHENM010000322.1:0-1930 GCA_046262035.1 Acidimicrobiales bacterium
GAAGTGCTCCGATTTCGATGGCTCGTATCTGATCAGCGCCCCTTGTCCACGCCGGCTCCGACCAGCCGAACACCGAATCGGTGCGGCTGAGAATCAGGGCGGCGAGGGACGCGGCCTGGAAGACCGCGGTCACGCCGAGGACGACGGCGGTGGTCCGGTTCCGGTCCTGCCGCCGCAACGCCATCGCGATGAGGACGATGGCGAGGACTGCGGAGATCGCCGCGGTGATCGGGAAGCCGGCCTTCACCACGACAGCGCCAGGAACGGCCGAGGGAAGGGAGCGGTAGCTTCCCAGCCACTCTCGCAGGTGAACGTAGCCCCCCGCCGCCACCAGTGCGGCGATGGCAGCAACACGCACTACCTGGTACAACGCAACCATTACGGGGATTGTGAGCAGACCACCCACGACGAGCAGGGCGTGCCAGACCTCCGGGACCCATTCGGGGGCGACCCTGCACGATCCAGACGACAACAGCCCGTAGAGCAGCCCACCCACGCCGACGGCCCTAGCGAGCGACCCAGCCACACGGTCGAGCGACGGCGACACCGGCCAGCATGCCGGTCGACGAGCGGAATCCCAAGGGCTCTCCCCTGGTCACCAATGCGGCCCTACGCGTCTGAGTGGGGAGAGCGCATTCGGATGCGAGGCGGCCGGGGACGACTTGGCCAGCTGACCCCGCCGGCGTGGAGGAGCACCCGCAGCCTGTAGTGCTCGAACTTCTTGAACCCGTGACCGCAGCGCTTGATGCGCTTGACCGGAAGGTTCAAGCCCTCGGTCGGTCCGTTCGACCGCATCGTCGACTGCATCCGATGCCCAGGATCTAACTGATCGGGAACGGGTTCGGATCACGCACCCGTTCCACCCGTGGGCCGGTCAGGAGTTCGAGTTCGTCAAGCGCCGCAAGAACTGGCGTGCGGATCGTGTGTACCTCGTCGACGCCGGCGGTGAGCTGGTCTCACTGCCGGCTGAGTGGACCGACGTGGTGGCCCCCGACACCTTTGTCGTCGTGTCGGCGGGGCGCTCGCCCTTCCATGTCGCCGACCTGCTCGAGCTGGCCCACCTGGTCGAGGAGCTCGCAGCCCGCCGACCCCGAGGTGTCAAGGAGACTACGCCGTGAGTGTCCGAGAGATTATGCCGACGGGTCCTCCGCACTCTGAGGTGGCCCCATCGGTCTGGTTCGGGATTCACCAACGTTTGCGCCGTGGTGCTCCTCATGTCCGAGTGATATCCACCTCCCTGGCTCGCTGGATAGGCATAATCATATGGACACCGAGACGCGGGAGGCGAGATGGCCAGGCGAGCACGGGACCCCAAGGGAGACGAGCTGGCTGGCAGCCGGACGCTGAACCCGCACCCCGAGCGCGTCAGCGACCAAGCCTTCCGCTCCTCGGAGTTCTTCGACGCCCGCGACGCCGTGCAGGTGAAGTACGAGATGGTGCGGCGCGTCGAGACCGATCGCGCCACCGTGGCTGGGGCGGCGAGCGCCTTCGGGATGTCGCGCCAGTCCTACTACAGCGCGGCCGCGGCGTTGGCCGCCGGGGGCCTGGCCGGGCTTGTGCCGGCCAAGCCCGGGCCTCGGGGGGCCCACAAGCTCACCGACGAGGTCCTGGACCACCTCGAGGAGCTGCGCTCGGCCGATCCCACCGTGGGCTCCGCAGCACTCGCCCGCGCCGTGGAGGAGCGCTTCGGCGTCTCGGTGCACCCACGCTCGGTGGAGCGGGCCCTCGCCCGGCGGGAGGTGGCCAGGAAGCCCAAAAGTGGCTGAGGCCCGCTCCGTTGAGGGCGAGGGCGATCCCGTCGCGCTGGTGGAGGGCTACGAGGCCATGCGCGCCGCCGTGGTCGGCGGGCGGGCGGAGGGATGGCGCCACGGCTACGGCATCCTCCTCGCCGGCGGGATGGCGGCCTGGATGGGCGCGTGGGCCTCCCTGG
>JBHENM010000323.1:0-7756 GCA_046262035.1 Acidimicrobiales bacterium
CTCCGAACCGGTTCCGTAGCTCGAACCGGTGGCCGCTCGGCGACCGTGGTCGGAGGGCTCTCACGCCGTGGTGGGACCTCGGGCATCTGGAGCGCGTGGGACGGTCGATCTCGCCCGCTCGATCGGAGGAAGAGGAGTACGGCAACCGCGCCCGCGAGCGCGGTGAGGGAGAACACGACTAGCCGGCGCGGGCGGCCCCGGAGGGTTGAGCCCCGGGGAATCTGGGCGCGACGCCAACCCTCCAGGGGCTGACGAGGGGCTTCGGACTTCGACCCGAGGTCTTCAGGGTCCGGAGGTGAAACGGCGCGGCGTGGAAGCCGCGCCCCTCGTACTTCGTTGTGGGCCGCGTCCGCCACTTCCCGAGCGCTGGGGCGATCGGTGCGCTGCTCGGCGGTCGCTCTCTCGGCCAGACGGGCCAATCCGTCGGCCGACCGCCGGTTCTGCCCATCCGACCGGCCCAGGAGCAGGGCGAGAAGGGCCCCCAACCCGTACACGTCGAGCGCAGGATCGAGCCGGTCGTCGTCGGCCCGGGCGGGGTCGATGAAGGGCGGGTCCAGTTCGGGGGCGAACGAGGATCGCTCCCCGGCGAGGCCGCCGTAACCCAGGCTGCACAGAACGGGCCGACCCTCCTCGTCGAGCACAACGTGCTCGGGGGCGACGGCCCCGTGCACCAGGCTCATGGCGTGCAGGTCGGCGATGGTCGACGCCAGCGCCGCCACTACGCCGGCCACCTCGTCGACGCCAAGCCCCTGGACATCCGCGAGAGACGGTCCGTCCACCCGGCCGGTGCGGAGCCGAGGCTCTGGTGCGTCATCGATGGAGATCAGCTCGACGAGCCCGGGGTGAGCCGCCACCTCGAGGAGGTCGGCCTCACGTCGCAGCCGAGTGGCCTCCTCGGTGCTTGCCGCTCGCTTCTCGACTACGGGGCGCCCCCGCTCGTCAGTGAACGACCGCACCTCCATGTGGCCACGTTACAGTCTATTTCATGGTGTTTCAAGATGTTACGAGCTAACGAGCGCACCGCTAGCACGGCGCGTCCTCCTCGACGGGGCTGGCGGTGGCACGGGCGTCGACGGTCGCCTCGTCGGGACCGCCCGGTAGGGCACGGGCGAAGAGGTAGTCGACCCGGGCCGAGGCCTCCACGGTCAGGGCCCACGCGCAGCCGCTGGCGGGGCGGACGACCCTCGCCCGCACAGCCAGGTCCCGGTGACGGCCGGCGTCCACGCTGCCCCGCACTCGAGCCTCGGCTACGCGCTCGACCTCCCCGGTGTCGAGCTCTATCTGGCCCCGGTCGTAGAAGGCGCGGTTGCTGATCGCTTCGGTGGCCGCGTCGTTGGCCGCCGCGGCCACGGCTCCGGCCAGCTCGCGCTCGCCGAGGAACGCGATGGACGTGTCGACGGCCATCGCCGCCAGCACGATCACGATCAGGACGCCCGCCGGGAACAGCAGGAGCGCGCTCCCCCGTTGCGGCCGCGGCTCAGCTGCCGAGGTCACACCGTCGAGCTCCCCGAGGCAGGCCGCTGCGGAACGGATCGACGATCTCGCCGTGTCGGGCAGTCGCGGTGAAGCCCTGCCCGTACCCACCGACGAAGGGAACCGTGAGCATGGGCACGGGATAACTGGCCTCGAACCTGACTTCGGCACAGCGCGTGAAGTCAGCCTCCAGCGGCGTGAGGACCAGCCGGCTCGGGTCCCGACCAACACCGGCGACCGCCGACCGAGCGGCGGCGTCGGCGCGGGCGAGAGGGTCGGATCCCGGTGGCGACTCGACGTAGGCCCGCGTGGCTTCCCTCGCAGCCGACGCCACGGCCAGCTTGGCGTCGACCACGGCCCAGGCGTTGGCCGCTATGAGCGCTCCGACCACGAAGACCAGGAGCCCGAAGGGTAGAACCTCGATCCCGGCGAACTGCCCGGCCTCGTCGCGCCGCAGACGTCTCACTGGAAGCGCTCCACGCGCAGGCGCACGGTGCGGTCGATCTGGCCGAAGGCCACCGGCCCCCGCTGCACGGGTAGCAGCACCCGCGGCACCGGGCCCCGCACCCGCAACACCACGTCGTCGCTCGTCGAGGACCACTCGAAGCTCACGTCCTGGCCGAAGCGGCCGAGGAGCTGGCGAGCCCGCCCCTCGGCCCGCGCAACGGCCGCCGGACCGCCGTCGGCACCCGCCACCTCACGGGCCGCGTCGTAGGCCACCGACGTGACCACCGACGTGGCGTAGAGGTTGAGCAGGGTCTGGACCGTGAAGAGAAGCAGGCCGAGGAACAGGACGAAGCCGATCCAGGTGGATATCGGGCCCCCGCCTCGCTCCGTGCGCTCGACACGGGCCATGGGCCGGTGATGTCCGGCCGCCGCTACTGGCCGATCTTGGTGATCTGATCGCTGGTCTGCGTGCTGGCGTCGCTCCAGATCTCCTGGAAGCCGATCCACATGACCGCGCCCAAGGCGGCCATTATCAGGACGGCGATGGCGGCCGAGATCACTCCCTCGCCCCGCTCGTCCCGAATGACACGGGCCAGCAGGCCCCTCGTCCAGCAGTAGGCAAATACGGCAGCATTGGTCATGGTGAGGGCTCCTTGGTTGGGTTCAAGATCCGGAGAAGAGGCGCAAGGCCTCCATGAAGGGAACGGCTAGGAAGAGGACCCCAGGGACGAGGGCGGCCACGGTGACCGGAATCCACACCTGCTGGGCCCGCCGCTCGATGGTTTCCACCAACTCACGATGAGCGTCTCGACGGATGGCGCGGGCCTCCTCCGACACCAGACGGCCGAGATCGCTCGCCTCCCGGTTGAGGGCGAGCACCGGGACCAGCCGCATAAGCGCCTCCACGTCGGCGACCGCGGCCCACTCCCGCAGGGCGTCGATCTCCGAGAGGCCTTGGCGAATCCGACCGCATACCCGCGCCAGGTCGCGCGCCGCATTACCGGTGCCGCGAACCGCGAGCCGGTTGAGGGCCGCGGTCAGGGAGTAGCCGGCGGACAGAAGCATGGCCAGTTGCTCGGCAACCACGGGCAGCTCGAGGAAGAGGCGGCGCTTCCATGCCTCTGATGCAGACGCGAGCCGTTGCTCCAAGACCAGGAAGACGAGCAGGGGCCCGCTGAGGATGAGGACGAGCCCGACCACGGGTGGAGGGCGCAGGCCCAGGGTGACCAGCGCAGCAGCGGCGAATGCGGCCACGCTCCACCCCACCTGCCGCAGACGGAAAGCGGTGACGTCGAGCGGCGAGTGGAGACGCTCGAGACGGACGGCCAGCTCCTCGGTAACGCCCAGCAGCCGGGCGGCCCGTTCTCCCAGCCCACGACAAAGGGGGCCCACGACGTCCCGCATCGACTCGACCGAGAGCGCGTTGTGTGAAGCGCCGCGGGCCGAGCCCCCGGGAGCGTAGGGACGGAGACGATCGACGAGCCGGGGGCGGGCGAACCAGCGGACCTCGGAGAGGAGCATGGCCGCGCCCACCCACAGCGCCACACCGGAAGCCACGGCCAACCTCATCCGAAGACCCGTTCCTCGTCTGGCAGGCGCATGATGCGCCCGGACCACAACCAGCAGCCGATCACCACGCCCACGGCCGCCAGCGCTGCTACCTGCCCGGCCGGGGTGCCGAAGGCCTCCCGACCGTTGCCGATGGACAACCCGGCCAGGGCCATGCCGATCGGCACGAGCAGCACGAAACGGCGGGCGAACCGGACGCCCGCTTGCCGGGCCTGGGCGTCCTTGCGGCCCTGGACGTCGGCCACCCGATCGTCCACCAGGGCCGCCAACCGCCGCTCGAGGTCGGTACCGCCGACCTCGTAGGCCACGAGCAACGTCTCACACGCGGCGTCAGCTGTGGCATCAGCCAAGCGGACCTTCAACACGGCCACCGTGCGGGCGAAGTCGGTGGTGAGCATCCACTCCCGGTGGGCGGCGGCGAACGCCGGCCGCATCTCCTCCGGGGCTCGGGCTCCGACCTCGAAGAGCGCCTGCGGCACTGAGCGCCCGAGCGCCCCCGTGAGCAGGGCCATCTCCTCGATCAGCCGCGGCCAGGCTTCGGCCGTCCGCTGCCGGCGCCTTCGGCGGCGGGCCCGGTAAGAGACGGCCGGGTACGTCGCTGCGAAACCGCCGACGGCGAGTGCGGGGAGAAGCGCCCCGAGCAGCGCATAGGTCAGGGCCGTGGCCAACACCCACAGCAAGGCCGAGGCGGCGGCGAACTGCGACGGCCGGACGCCATCGAGGCCGGCCTGGCTCAGCCACTCCTGCACCCGCAGTCGAACGTGGCGGTCTATCGACCGCGAGCCAGAGGGCGCGGGCCCGAGACCCCGCCACCCAAGAGAGAGGCTGGTGTACAGCAGGAAGACCCCGTAGGCGCCGGCCACCGAGAGCACGACCCGGCTCATTGGGCCGCGGCCTTCGGCGGCTTTCGCCGGAGGCGAACCGGCTCCGCGGGAGCGGGGGCGACGTTCCTCGCTTCAGGCGCGGAGCGTCGCGCCCGCGGAGGATCGGGATCGAGCAGCTCCAGGAGGTCGTAGCCGGCGGCCTCGAACATGCGGCCGGCCCGCACCGGGAAGTGACCGCTCCAGCGCAGGGGCTCGTCGGGTCGGGGCCGTGAGAAGAGCTCGGTCGCGGTGAAGGCCACCCCGTCGCGCCCGGTCTGCAGTTCCTCCACGGCAAGGATCTCGCTGATGTGCACCTCGGTCCCAGCGCGGACGCAGTGGACGACCAGGTCTACCGCTTCGCTCACCAGCGAGCTCAGGGCCGAGATCGGCAGCTCGCTCGAGGTGTCGGCCAGCTGACATATGAACCGCAGACGGGTGAGGGCCTGGCGCGCCGAGCCCGCATGGATGGTCGTAAAGCCCTTCACCCCCGAGGAGAGGGTAAGCAGCAACGGAAGCGCCTCAGCGTTCCCCTAAGATGGTTACCAACGGTGCGGGCCGACTGGGCGGGCCGAGCGCGCAGCCGCGGAAGCGCGGCAGGATTAGCCGGCAGCGAAAATTTGGAACGGGTAGGTGGCCCCGGTGGGGTCGCGCCCACCTAGGTCCAGAGACGATTGGTCTGGGACGACACCGGCGATCTGGATCAGTGGGATGAACCGGTGCCGGCGGCAGACGGGGCAGATCACGCCCGTCGCGCCACTCCGCCGAGTACGCGCCTCGAACCCTGCGCCGACAAGGCCTCTGCCACCGCATGCCTCGCACTGCTCCCATCCGGTCACTTGGACCTTTACATCGAGGAGATCGAGAATTCGACGTTGTACCGGGGGCGATGGGCTCGCCAACAGATGCTCAGCGCGCCGCGCCATTTCCCAGAGCCGTTGCATTCGATCGGCTTTGTCCCTATTAGCGTCCTGCCACGCCGCCAACATCGACCGATGCTCGCGGAGCCGTGCGAGGTCCGCTTCAAGTTCCGAGGTTGCAATGTCGATCACGGCGGCATCCATCCCGCGACGCAAGAGGTCGGCCACAGTCGTGCCGAGACTCCTCTCCAGCCTACCGATACGACGGTCGATCGTGACAGCGTCATCCTCCCCCGCAGCCCCAACATAGGGGCGAGCGTCTATGGCTGCTTGGGCAAGGGCTAGAAGCCGAGTTGGGTTCGTCAGAACGCTTACAACCTCGGACCAGACCACGGCTTCGATCGAGTCGGCATTGCATCGGCGGCATTCACAACGTTCGTATGCTTCTGCGCGATCGTTCGCGCACCGGTAGGCCCTCGTGTCCCTGTCTCGACGACGGACACCCTGCATCGAGGCGCCGCAAGCCGACTTGATTCGTCCAACCAGTAGGTAGCTTGTCTTTCGGGCGGTAGCACCCGGACCCGTACTGGAATCGGCGAGAGCTGAGCGCAGCATTTCGTGACGCTCGGCTGTGAGGATCGCTGGAATCTCAACGAAGATCTCCTCGCCTGGCACCCTGTCACCGCGGCCTGCTCTACGATATGGCCACCGGCCCGACAGTCCTCTCGCATCAAGCATCAGACGGCGAAGGTTGTGATGCGTCCAGCGAAGGGATCGTCGAGGGCGGTGGCCCAGAATGTTCAGTTCAGCAGCCGCCTGCCAGGTGGTCATCCGACGATCAACGAGGCACTCGACAGCAGTACGGATGACAGTGGCCTCGTTGTCATCTATGACCAAGCGGGATCGGTTACCCTCACGCTCGACCTGGTAGCCGTACGGGGCGGGACCACCAGGCCACCACCCGCCGCGAGCGACAGCTCGCAGGCCGGAAGAAGTGCGTTCGATGATGGCCTCGCGTTCGAACTCCGCGATCGCTCCGAGTACGTTGCGTAACAGCCGGCCTGAGGGTGTAGACGAATCGATCGCTTCAGCGACGCTGGCAAACCGGATACGCCAGTCATCCAAGTCACCGAGGGCGGCCGATAGGTGACGCATAGATCGTCCCCACCGATCAAGCTTTGCGACCACGATCGCGTCCAGGTCTTGGCTACGGGCTGACCGCATAAGGCGATCCAGCTCCGGCCGAGATGCTCTAGTTCCCGACACCCCCTTCTCGCGGTATATGGCGACAACCATCCAGCCCTGCGCGGAGCAATAGGCCTCGCAGCGCCGGACTTGCTCGTCCAAGCTTGTGCCGCACTCGACCTGCTCGTCAGTGCTGACTCTGGCATAAATAGCCGCTCGTACCGGCCCGCCACTTGGGTCTTCGCGCTCACCTGTACGTGCCATACACCTTACCTTCACCGTTCCAGCGCCGGCCCTACTCCAGGGGTCTCACTGGGTCAACTTCACTTGTTGGACCGCTGACAGGGAGCTGAACTGAGGTGCTCGAAGTGTTGAAGAGTACCTCGCCGAGCAGTCGGAGTACCTCGACGGACCTACTGACGTCAGGGGGGATCCAAGTGACCGTCACGACACGCGCGCCGGCGGCCGGCTTCATCGACCGTCCCGCGGATGGGCCTTGGGCGTCCCCGCCGTCGGCGCTCTTCGAGGGACCGTCTTTCCCGCACCCAGACCGCTTCGAATGGTTCCCGCGGCCTCCCGCTCGCCCAACCCGATAGCAAGAGCCGCCCCGTCGCGCTCCCACGTCCGCTGCAGGTCTCGGAACAGTTTGGCCATGGGGGCGACGATGCGCCTCGCCCCTTGCCACGGGACTTGCCCATGGGCTTGCCAAAAGGGCCAAATCGAAAAAAGATCCCGGTCAGCGCCGGCAAGGCAGGGTCGTGACTTGCCCGCGGACTTGCCACGCGACTTGCCACCCCTTGCCGGCCGCACCGGGCGGCCCGGTCAGTCGAGCGAGAGCGCCGGGCCCCCGAGCGATCGCTCGACGGTGCGGGTGGGCTGGAACTCCACGGGCAGGTTCCGTACGACCAGGTCGTGACGGAGGGACAGGGCCGGGTCCTCGGGCGGAGCACCGATGGCCGCCGCCAACCCGTCGTCGGCCAGCTCGCCCGCCGACGGACCCAGGCCCAGCTCGGCCTGCCGCCAGGTCTCGATGTGGCGGGCGGCGGTGTTCCAGCGATCCCGCTGAGCCGGGTCGCTCGGGCGGGGTCCGAGTGCGCTGGTGAGATAGGGGGCGGGGCTGGCCACGGCGTCGTCGACGTGGGCGGCGATGGCCCTGTCGATGCGGGCCAGGCGCTGCTCGAGGGGCAAGCGGGCGTCAGCCAGCGCGCCGGGCTGGAGGGCAGCGACGTGCTCGCTGGCCAACAGCTCCTCGCGGTCGGTGCTGATCTGCGTGGTCACGGCCTGGAGCGTCGAGGTCTCGCGGTCCAGTCGGGGCATCTCGGGGTGTTGTGCGGGCGAAGGGTCGAAGTTGCGCTCCAACAC
>JBHENM010000324.1:0-1122 GCA_046262035.1 Acidimicrobiales bacterium
GCGGGACGGCCAGCGCCGAGCTGCGCAAAGCGGAGGGCGACCAAGCCGAGGGGAGGCCGCTGCCCGCCTCCCCCCGTGGCCCCGTCCGGTGGTGTCGTCATCGCGACCGCAGACAATGACGACCTGCCCAGGGCACGCCCCCGGTTAACCCGTACCCGACGCTGGTCAAGTACCGCTGACGCCCGGCTCTACGACCAGCGGTGGGCGACATCGATCACCAGCCGAGTCCCGGTGCCCGGTCCGCTCAGACTGAAGACCCGGAACGGAAGCCGCGCCCGGACGCCGAGGGCGAACTCGGTGTTCCGCTCCACCGTCCCGCCGTAGACCAAGTCACGGAAGGTGAGGTAGCCCGAGGCGCTGAACTGGTTCGGGGTGACAACGTGGGTCAATGGAGCCCAAGGCACACTGGCCGGGGCGTATGTCATCACGGCGAGGATGGCGCCGCCCGCGACGGGGACGGTGGGGCCCCACCCGAAGGGCTGGTACGCGTCCACGTAGCGGACGTGGTAGCCGGGGGCGGGCGTCCCGTTGATGTCGAGCACCAGGCGGTCGTAGCAGTCGTGCCGCCCGGTGCGGAGGTTGGTCAGCTGGGCCGGGGTGCTCAGGAGGAGAACCTTCTCCTGGCTCCCCCACGTGATGCCGCAGTAGGGAGTGGTAGCCGCCGACGCTGACGTCACGGTGGCCGAAAGGGTGGTGAGCGCCGTGAGCATCAGGGCCGAGAGTGCGATGCCGATGCGATGCCGTTTCATGTTGCCGTCTCCTTGCTCCGAGAACCTCCCGGGCATCCACAGCGTGGGCGGCGCACGTAACAGCTCCGTCTCAGCCGGGCAACGGCGGCGCGACGGTACCGGCCGCGTGTCGGGGTCTCCGCCACGGTCAGCGGCATCCCGGTGCTCGACGGTGTCGCCGGAAACTGCGAGCGGCGCGTGGTCAGGCATGCCCATCTCGCGCGTCCCACCGTCGACCGGGCCGTATCGGCGCGCGGCAGCGCCACGAGCGGCAACATTCTGGGGCGACGGGCAGCTGGCTGGCTCCCCTGGCCCGTCCCGGCACTGCACTTCTCCGGCCAAGGACTGGGCGTCTCCCAAGTCCATCCGCTTGCGGGTCCCGTTCGCCGATCCC
>JBHENM010000325.1:0-1352 GCA_046262035.1 Acidimicrobiales bacterium
GCTTCAACCGCCGACGTGCGGGCGCGTGAGGCCCACCGCCGACTTGCTCCGGGCGACCGGATCTAGCGGCCTGCCTTCTTACGCCGCGCCTGAGCCGACCGAAGGGCCATGCGCTGAAAATGCGCCCGCTTGGCAGCCTCGGCCCGACGCATTCGTTCAGCCTCGGGAAGCACGCCCTCGGGGTCAACCTCCCGTTCGAAGCGCCGGGCGAAGGCTTGACGTGCCGCCAGCGTCGTCTCTCGGGTGTCGTAGGCGGCGTGTTGAGCGAACGCTCCGAGGCGGGCGCGACTGCGGGCGTCCATACTCATCGGCCGGATTCGAGGCGGTGCCCCACCCCGACCGTCGCAGTTGAGGCCTGGCCCCGGGGCCCCGGGGTCGCAGCGGGCGAAGAACGGCCTTGACACGTCGAGGGCCACCGGGCCCGTGTTGGTCGACGCCGCTTCATCAACGCTCCGGCTTCCTGCGGTTGTCAACCCGACGGCTCGGGGCCCGGCGGGGGACCTTCATCCCGGCCCGAAGGCCGCTCCGGATCGTGGCCGCCGTCTCAGCGCACAGCAGGGACTCTGCCACCAGCGACTCGGACAGCTCGCCGCCGCCCACCAACCGACCCAGGCAGAAGGCGCCCCGGTTCACCCCGTCATTGCGGTGGCCAACGACGAAGTCACGCACCCCTTCCACTGCACCGCCCAGGGCTGCGGCGCCATAGGCGCTCGCTCCCGCCGCCAGCGGGACGGCCACCACCTTTTCGAAGGGCTCGGAAGGCTCCGGACACATCCACGCCGGCACCGCTGCGATCGGCCGGCGGTCCCAGCGGTACCGTCTGCCGCTGGCGTGGATGCTCGGGGGCGCGACGACGTACCTCCCGTCTCCCCGCAGGTCGATGCCGGGGACCGCGTCGGCTACGCCCGGAAGCCGGCCCGCAGCGTTCGAGATCCGCATCCCCGGCGTCGTCGTCAAGGTCGAGCATCCCGACGAGAGTCCCGACGGGCGGCGCACCCAACGGTGTGGACCCGTCCGGCTGCGGCGCGGCGCGCGCGTCGTCGTCATCGCCGACAGCCTTGGATGGCCCTCCGCCAACGCCCTCGCCACTCAGCTCGAAGATCTTCTCGGCCCGGCTCGGCAGACAGGAGGCGCCATCGAGTAGAACCCTGATTCCAGGAGCCCGGTGGGAAATAACGGCAGCGTCGGGCTAGGGAATTACGGCAGCGTCGACACACCCGTCGCTCGACCGAGTCGACGAGGATCAGGGCCAGTTCCTCCGCCGCGCTGCGGGCCGGCCCGGGCTGGCCGCCGGGCAGGTCATTGATGTCGACCCGGCGGTCGTGCTCACGGCGGTGGGCCTTGGCGTGGGT
>JBHENM010000326.1:0-1154 GCA_046262035.1 Acidimicrobiales bacterium
GCATCGTCGAAGATGCCATGGGCACCGTGGTCGCCGGGGACGGGCGCCCACAGGTTGGCGGGACGATCGGGGTCGACCGGCTGGTCGGTCTGTTGCGCCTCGTAGTTGGTCATGGCCAGGTACCGGTCGACGATCGTAGGAACCAGCCGACCGGCCCAGATGGTGAGCGGCGTCGGCATCCCGACCTGGATCTCGCGACGCGGATGGTCGGCCGCCCAGCAGATGGCGCGCGCCGCCACCTCCGGCTGGTAGATCGGGGGCACCGGCCGGGGGTGGCGGCCGAGGGTCGTGCTCACCCACCCGAACTGCGGGGTGTTGACACCGGGCAGGGCGACCATCGTGACCCGGACGTTGCTGTGGTCGTGGAGGAGCTCGCACCGAAGGGCATCGGTGAACCCCTTGATGGCGTGCTTGGCGCCACAGTAGGAGGCCTGGAGGGGGATGGCCCGGTGGGCGAGCGCAGAGCTGACCTGGACGATGACGCCGCTGTCGCGCGGGGCCATCCGTCGCAGCGCGCTCATGGTGCCGTGCACGCAACCCAGGTAGGTGACCTCGGTGACCCGCCTGAACTCCTCTGGCGATGTGTCTTGCACGGGGGCCAGCACCGAGGTCATGGCGTTGTTCACCCACACGTCAATGGGGCCGAGGACGTCCTCGACGCGTGTCGCGGCCTCGTCGACGGCTTGCGCGTCGGCGACGTCGACCGGAAGGGCCAGCGAAGCCACGCCCGCACGGGTCATCTCATCCCGAGCGGCGGCAAGGCCGTCACTGCTTCGGGCCAGGAGGGCGACCGAGTCCCCCCGTGCCGCGAAGGCGCGGGCGGTGGCCCGGCCGACACCGGCTGTCGCGCCGGTGACCACGACGACTCGTCCGGTCATGGACTCCTCCGGAGCTTGAGGTAGCGAGCGAGGCGCCAGGCCCACAGGCTGGCGGCTCCGTGGCGGCGCCGGCGGTCGGCCGCGTCGAGGAGATAGAACGACCGCGCCGCCTCGGCGTGGGACCACACGAGCGGAACGTTGCCCAGGCCGGCCAGGGTGGCCGGGTCGACCTCCTCGGGCAGCAGCCTCGGCAGCACCCGGCACAACTCGTCGGCTCTGGCCCTCGCCTGGTCGACCTGGCCGACGGCGGCCAAGGCCGAGACGGCCCACCACGAC
>JBHENM010000327.1:0-1377 GCA_046262035.1 Acidimicrobiales bacterium
TCGCCTGCTCGACTGGACGAGGTCGCCCTTCGTCGCACTCTGGTTTGCACTCGACAAGCCCAACGACGACGACGCTGATTCGGCAGTCTGGGTAATCGACGTCGCCAACTTGTGGCTGAACGCGCGTGAGGCAGTCGCTGACGTCAACACCGCCCCTGACGTCGACATCATCGACGGACGCGAGTGGCAGAACCGGCTGGTGCGCGCCGCGATCGAGCATCGGGCCATGTTGCCCGTGCCGATCACGCTCAGCTCCGCCCTTGGACGCGCTTCCGCCCAGCAGGGCGCCATGACTGCAGTCGCCAATCTGGTGGACCCGAAGGGGCATGCCGAAGCAACGCGAAAGCTGCTGGCCACAAGGGTGCGGATCCGAGCAGCATGGCGGGACGAGGCGCTCAGGGTGTGTCGGAGTATGGGGCTGACCCGCCTTCGCCTCTGCCGAGATCTCGACACTCTTGGTCGGGCTCTTGACGATAGCTGCAAGGCCGGCGAGGACCCTGGTCTGCTGTGACCCTGATCCCGCGGGCCCTGACCGGAGGTCGCTGTCGGCCGTCTCCGACATGTCGGTCACAGCAAGACCGCTTCCCGCCTGCAGCGATGGCCCTTCGACTAAAGAAAATCTCCACCCTGCGGGACAGCCTCTATATCCTCGACGGTCTGCTCGAGCAGGAGACCAGCCTCCGGCCGACCGAGGTCATGACCGACTCGGCGTCCTACTCCGACCAGGTCTTCGGGCTGTTCCGGCTCCTGGGCTACCAGTTCAGCCCCCGCCTGGCCGACATCGGCGACGCCCGGTTCTGGCGGGTTGAGGGCAACGCCAGCTACGGCCCCCTCGACACCGTCGCTCGCCATCGCATCGATACCGGCCTCATCGCCGCCCACTGGGACGACCTCCTCCGTGTGGCGGGATCGCTGCTCACCGGCTCGGTGCGGGCGTCGGAGCTGCTGCGGGTCCTCCACGGCGGCGGTCGCCCCAGCGCCCTCGGACGAGCGCTCGCCGAGGTCGGCCGCATCGCCAAGACCATCTTCCTGCTGGCTTACCTCGATGACGAGGCCTACCGCCGGCGCATCCTCACCCAGATCAACCGGGGCGAGGCCCGCCACGCGCTGGCCCGCAAGGTCTTTCACGGCCACAGCGGCGAACTCCGCCAGCCCTACCGCGAGGGCCAGGAGGACCAGCTCGGCGCCCTGGGGCTCGTCGTCAACGCCATCGCTCTCTGGAACACTCGCTACATGGCCGCCGCCCTCGACTACCTCCGTGCCCACGAGGGCCATGTCCGGACGGAGGACGTCGAACGCCTCTCACCCCTACGCCACGGCCACATCAATCTCCACGGTCGCTACTACTTCACCCCCTCCGACGCCGTCGCCAGAGGG
>JBHENM010000328.1:0-1548 GCA_046262035.1 Acidimicrobiales bacterium
TGACGTGTTTCTGAGTTCGCGTCACAGATCCCGCTTTGATTAGCCAACATCGACGGGCCCCCGGTCGGGCTCGGGTAGACGCTCTTGCCGATGGTAGGTGAGCCGGCGCAGACGGGCCGCTTCGAGGCCGGCCTCGCGTGCTTTGCGGATTGCCAGGCCTCGTCCCTCGTGCTCGTCGTCGGGGGTGACGTAGCCGATGCCGGCGTGAAGACGCACGCCGTTGTAGTGGGCCCGGACGACACCCAGCTCGGCTCGAAGCACGGCGGGGTCGGCGATGGCGAGCAGGTGGGGCCACTCGGCCTTGAGGTGGCCGAAGAGCGACTCGATCCAGGCCTGGTCGGTGGGGGTGCCGGGCCGGCCGAAGTGCTGGGCGATCGCGCACAGGGCCATGAACTCCCGGGTCGAGCCCGAGGTCATCTGGGGTCCGTTATCGGACACGGCCAGCAGGATCGGACGGGACTCGTCGTCGACGCCGGGGTCCACCAGGCCGTCGGCTCTCGCCTCCACCAGGGGCAGGAGGCCTTCGAGGTCCAGAGCGTCGGTGAAGACGATCTCGACCTGGGTCGAGGTCTCCTCGGCCGAGATGATGTCGGCGATCCACTTGCGACTGACCAGGTCCTCGACCACGGTCACCGCCACACCGGCTTTGGTGAAATGCGACGTGTCGTAGATCCAGATCTGGTTGGGCCGGTAGTCCACCCACTCCGGGAAGGGCTGGCGCAGCGAGCGCCCTGGGCGTGGCGGTGGGCGCAGGTGCAGGCCCTGAGCAGCCAGGACGCGCCGCACCGAGGACGGCGAGACCCACACCCGCTGGAGGTAGGAGCCCCGGTGGGCCAGCTTGCGGTGGGAGCGGTCGACCTCGCCCCACTCGTGGTAGAGCGCCACGATCTCGGCGACCTCGTCATGGAGCAGGCCGTGCATCGGGTTCCCGCCCGGATGACGGTCGGCCAGCTCGCCGGCGCCTCGGCGCTCGGCCCAGCGCCACGCCCGCCGTTCGCCCAGCTCGAGCTCGGCACAGGCTCCCCTGAAGGACCAGCCGGCATCGACGGCGTCGGTGAGGAGATCCAACAGGTCCGCCTTGGTGGCCTCGTCGACGCGGCTCGGGACCCGGCCACTCAGCCCCAGCGCCCTTTTCCCTCCACCAGCATCAACTTGACCGCCATCTCCTTGAGCGCCTCGCCCAGGCGGGCGGCATCGGCCCGGGCCGCCTCCAGCTCGAAGTCCCGATCGGCAGTTCGCTTGCCGGGCCGGGAGCTGGCCAGTGCCTCCAGAGCGCCCTCCTTGGCCACCGTGCGGATCCGCATGATCGTCGAGCGGTCCACCTGCCAGGCTTCGGCAGCCTCGGCCATGGTGACCTCTTGGCGCACCAGCTGGAGGAAGATCTCGTACTTCTGCAATGGCGTCAGGAACCGCTTCGAACGGCGCCCCGCACGGTCGGTCCCACGGGTCTGATCGGTCATCTTCGGATGCTCCTCTACTGGTCGAGGAGACCCGCGGATGCTGCTTGATCAGAGCAGGGATCTGTGACGCGAAGTCAGACGCAAACCA
>JBHENM010000329.1:0-1506 GCA_046262035.1 Acidimicrobiales bacterium
CGAGTCCGAGGCGAACCTGGCGCGGTTGACCAACCCGACGGTGCGCCACCTCGTCGTGCTGTTGATGGAGACCGGCCTGCGGGGCGGCGACGCCTGCGGGCTCACCTTCAACCCGATCATCGAGGACAGCGTGGGCTGGCCGTGCCTTCGCTTCGCCAACGCCAAGGTCCACACCGAGCAGCTCATCCCCCTCAGCGCCAAGGCGGCCGCGACCATCCGCGCCCAGCAGGCGCACGTGCTCACCCGCTGGCCGGCGGGCTCGCCGTGGTTGTTCCCCGGCCTCACCCAGAACCCCGACGGGACCAGGCCCTACGCGCATGCCTCGCTGTCTCATCAGCTCGGCAACTGGCAGGCCCGCATCGACGTGCGCGACGAGGCCGGCCAACGGGTGCGGGTCCACGCCCACCAGTTCCGCCACACCGTCGGCACCCGCCTCATCAACGCCGGCGTGCCCCAGCACGTCATCCAGAAGCTGCTCGGCCACGCCAGCCCTCGCATGACCGCCCGCTACGCGCAGATACACGACCACACCGTCCGAGACGCCTTCCAGAACTACTGCGCCCAGCGGGTCAACACCGCCGGGGAGCATCTCGACTACGACCCCGACGCCGTCACCGCCGATGCGGAGTGGGTGAAGCACAACCTCGCCCGGGTCCGTGACAGCCTGCCGAACGGCTACTGCGGTCGGCCGCCCCAGCAGCACTGCCCCCATCCCAACGCCTGCCTCACCTGCCCCGACTTCCAGACCACCCCGGAGTTCCTCGACATCCACCGCCGCCAAGCGGAGAGCAACCGGAAGCTCATCGCCCGCGCCGAGGCCAACGGGCAGTTCCGGCTCGTCGAGAACCTCCGCCAGGTGCAGGCCAGCCTTGATCACATCATCCCCGCCCTCGAGGCCATCGAGGGCGGGGACCGGTGACCCGCGCCGACAACAGCCACCATCTGGTCCGGGCAGCCGCGGCGCGCCACGACCGTTCCCTCAGCCGGGCGCGTGCCGCCATCGATGCGCTCGAACGGGGCGCCGAAACCCTCACCTTCACCGCCGTTGCTCGCGTCGCAGGCGTCTCCCGCAGCTGGCTCTATGACCAGCCCGACCTCCGGGACGCCATCATCCGGCTCCGCCGCGACCGACCAACGGCCCCACTGCTCCCCTCCGCGGAGCGCGCGACCTCGGCATCGCTGCGGCAACGTCTCGACGACGCGAAGGACGAGGTGGCCAGGCTCCGTGCTGAGAACACCGTCCTGCGAGACCAGCTCGCCCGGCGTCTCGGCGAGCAGCGGGTGCGGGGGTGATCGCTCCGTCGACGACATGTCCTCAACGCAGAGGCGCTGGTCAAAGGGCTTGTCGTCGTGCCAACCGAAGATAACGGCATCTCTGACAGAGCCCTCATTGTCAAGAGCGTCCCCGAAGGGGACACGATTCTCCGGCCGTGAGGCCGGCTCCCTTCCCCGGAGGTTCCTTGCTCGACCCGCGCGCCGATGAGGAGCCGGGGTCAACGTGGAGCG
>JBHENM010000330.1:0-30142 GCA_046262035.1 Acidimicrobiales bacterium
CCAATTACGGCGATGCCGGTCACTGACGCAACGGGTCTGGGCAGCGATCCGAGATCGCCCACAGGCGACAACTCCGGCCGGTCGGCACGAGCGCGTCGTCGCGCATCCCTTCAGGAAGAGTCCGTGGTCGCCTCGGTGCCGACTTCCTGCTGACCTCGGCCCGGGTGCCGGTCTCCTCGATCGTCTCCGGCCGGTCAATCTCGGAGCGGCCGAATACGCCAGAGCCAGCCGGTCCAAGAATCCGGCCTCGGCCTGCCTAGAGGGCGGCGCGCCCGCGGTCAGACCTAGGCCAGCAGACGCGGCCGTAGCGCTCGGACCCTCCGGGAGGCACTCAGCCCAGTTGTCGAACCCGTTCCCCAGGATCCTCGCGACCAGATCAGGGTGGCGCCAGTGGTGACGGTGTCCGGTTGGAAGCTCGACGACATCGGTGACCCGCTCGCTGAAGGCGGGCGAGAGGAGCCCGCTGGGCAAGGACCTCTGCGTCGACTCGCTCGCCCGCCACCGAGGCCCTGGTCTGCGAGGACGAGTTCGACATCGCCCTCCCCGAGGAAGCCTCGGCTGCGTTCGCACGGACGGCGACATGGTGACGCTCGTGCAGGAGCGGGTGCAGAGGCGCCGGCCGCTGCCGACTGACGGTTCCGCGCGGCGAGGAACGGGTAGGTCCACCCGATCGCCTCGACGCTCGTGGAGAGGCGGGACGTCGACGGCTGGAGGTCGCACATCGTGATGGGCAAGCAGGCGCCGGTGGAGGACGCCCTGATGACGGCGTTGGTCGGCAGAGGGTCGAAACGGGCCTCCACGAGGCTCGGACGGTTCGGTGACATCACCAAGCGACCTCCGACGTGGGCCGGGATCGCCGGCGTTCTGGCCCTGTCCGGCCCGAAGGGACGCCAGGCGGCGGCCCGGGCCAGCGCCTGCTATGTCGCGGGGGCGCTTGCTCACCTGGCGGTGAAGGCGGCCGTCGGCAGATCCCGACCTCCCGGGGCGAGCCGCCACACGACCATCGGTCCGGTGACGTCATCGTTCCCGTCCGGCCACTGCGCCAGCGAGCTTGCCTTCTCCCTTGGCGCGGCGCAGGAGATCCGCTGGCTGTTCGTGCCTCTCTACGCGGCGACGCTGGCCGGCGAGTGGTCGCTGGTCCGCAGCCGGGCCCACTACCCGAGCGACATCTTCGCCGGTGCCGAGATCTCCGTCGTGGTGGCGCTCGTCGCTTCGAGACTGTGGCCCGCCCACCGGTCCGACGCGGTGGAGGCCCAGCTGACGCCGCCGCCCGCTAACTAATCGCTAGTCCCTTACCACCCGCTTCCCCGGCACCTGAGTGCCACCGGCTCGAATCGAGGGGCCTTCTCGGGGCTCCTGTGGGCTGGTTCAGCCGCCGTAGGGCGCCTAGGCGACCCTCTGGCGGCCGGCGGGGGTCCACCGAGTGCCCGAAGGCGAACCAGCAGAACGGCGACGTCGCCCGGCGCGTCGCTCATCAGGCCGCTACACCTGTTGGGGCGGCGGTCACGGGTCGGTGATCGGGACGTCGAACCCCGATAAGTTCCCTCTTGGTGGATGAGAACCCCCGCGGCCCGGGACGAGACCCGAGCTTTCTTCCTGGGAGTTCTTTCGTTGAACCCTTACAATCAGGCGGTGAGAGGGACACGCAGTGCAGTCATCGCGGTGGCGGTGGTGGTCACTGCCCTTGTCCTCGCCGCCGCCGGATGTGGCCGGTCATCGAGCGTCGAGCCTCCGCCGCCGCCGGCATCGGTAGTGACCCCGGATCACCGGGCGGGGATTGTCTCGGCTGACGGAGGAACAGTCACGGGCGTGGACGGCACGTCGCTCACTGTGCCGCGAAACACAGTGACGAAACCGACGACGGTGACGATCACCAGGCTCGGTGACGGCTACGACATCCACCTGCACGGCGAGTACCGCGGTCCGCTGGTTGTGGCCGTCCCGACCGGCGCGGTGGAGGACGGAGTTGAGCCATTCCTCTTGCACCAGACGGCCGCCGGGTTCGTCGTCGAGGACGCCGCCCAAGTTGGCGGCTTCCTCGTTGCCGAGGTCACCTCTCTGTCGCTGTTCAAAGCACTGAAGAAGTGCGTGAGAGAGACGTCTCCGAACACGCCGAAGAGGTCGGCGAAGAAGGTCCTCCGCTGTCTGGTTCTCGAGGTCGGTCTGCCGGCGATTCCGAAGAAGATCGTCAAGAAGCTCATCGACGAGACGAACTGCGGCGACATCACGGACATCATGGGCTGGATCACGGGCGACGAGGCCTGCCCCGCCGGTGAGACGCCCGAGGACATCGCCCGGTTGCGCCGGGAGCTGCCGCCCCGGCCACCGGCGACGTCGCCACCCCCGACCTCGCCACCAGCGACCTCGCCACGCCCGACCTCGCCTCCCCCCACGTCGCCGCCTACGACGGCTCCACCCCGCAGAGCCCCGGGCGCGCACTACCACGTGCCCATCCCCGACAACGCGGGCGGGTACGACACCAAAGGGTCCGCGTGCGGGTGTGGCCGGCAGTCTTTCGTCGCCGTCTACGACACCGTCACGACGGCGACGTTCGTCAGCTACAAGGGCCGGGGCGACGCCCAGATCGCCATCAGCCTCCTCGACGCTAACGGCACGAGACTGGCCGAACGGCGGTTCACGCTGCCGCAGAACCAGGTGACCGAGTTCACCGCCGACTTCAACCGGCATCCGGTCACCCGTGGCGCCACCTACTTCATGGAGTTGCGTGCCATCACCGACGGGATGACCATCTACTTGGGCAACGGCGACCGCTACCCGCAGGGCCGCGGCTACTTCGACGGGAAGGGGCCCGAGGACTTCGCGATGACCATCAACGGGGAAGACCGATAGAGCAGGTCACTTGGCGGCCTGGAGCCGGCAGCCCCGTTCCGGCATCCTGTGGGGGCGCTCACCGTTGCCGTGGCGCGAGCCGACGGACGGAGCATCACTGTAGGTACTGCCAGAGCCGGTCGAAGGCGAGCCCGGCCAGGCGTTCGCTGCGGGCTTCTAGGAAATGCGCGGTGAGGACCGGCGAGCTGTTGAGGGCGATCGACCGGCAAAACGGGAGATAGGCCGCCGAGAGCAACAGCTCTCGCGTCGCAGGAGCGAGACCGCCGAGCGTGGCTTCAAGGTGGTCTAGGCGGTCCTGAGCCGACGATTCGGACAACACGCCATAGAGCTCCCTCTTCGCCGACCACGACCTATTTCCGACGAGCTGGTTCAAGTCTGTGGGCATCAGGGTGAGATTGCCGAGCCGATCGATCAACCCTCGGTCGTAGATAAGGGTTTCGTACGTGCTGTCACCCGGGGCCGGCGCCTGGGGGGCGACGTGTTCCACCGAGTAGTGCGCGTTCCAGGTGCCGACGGACAGACAATGGAATACGCCCGGCACGCCAGCGGCGATCAGGCCCGGCTCGCTCTGGTCTTCGACGAAGTCCTCGTGGGAGCACAACAGCAGGAACTTGGCCAGGTTCTTTGCGGTTTGGTAGATCGGCTGGGTGGCAGCGCGTCCAACCCAGTCTTGCTTCTGGACGATGTGGCCTCGAGAGGCCAACAAGGACCGCAGCGCAGCCCGGAGCTCGGCAGGCGATGGGAGCGGAGCCGGCGCCGGTTGCCCGCCCGGACGGCGCGCCAGAGCCGACAGGGCGGGTGTCCCGTCCAGTCCCCGTGCCATCAGCCCGCGGTGAATGTCGTCGATGCCCTTGGTCGTGGGACGAGACGTGCGCCAGAGTGTCCAGAAGACGGCGACGGCGCGAAGGACCTCGAGGAAGTCACCCTTGGCGGACTCCGACTGCTCGTGCGCCCAGCACGAGTAGTAGCGGCTCAGCACCGGCACCACAATGGAGTGGTTGCTGGAGCGCAGAACCTCCAGAGCTATGCGATCGAAGTCGGAAGCCGACGCCAAGAAAGCAGGATGAGGGTCTCGCCACACATCGAAGAAGAACACGGCTGACTCCGCCATCGCTCCCAGGAACTCCCGCTGCGCTGGCAGGGGGTCAGGGCCCGTGCCGGGCGAGCGATACTCCGACCGGAGGTACCCACGCTGATCGAGGAGGCTGCGGGATAGACGGGTCCCGGTTTCGTTCAAGGCGAAAGAAACCAGCCAGTCCGAGATGCGCTTGCTCTTCTCATCGTTTCTTAGCTCCGGTGGGAAGTAGCTCTCGACCTTGGCCACCTCTACAAGCGAAGGCGACATCGAGTAGCCCACTACACCGCCTTCCGCCTGCACGACCAATGGTTTCAAAGTCTCGAGAGCGGTAAGGAGCTGGCCGGTTGTGTTGAGCGGCTCGAACAACGAAAAGGCGTAGTCCTCGTCGGGAGCCCGCACGTCGATGACGAGCACGCCGGTGAAAAGGAAGGAGGCCGTCGCCAGCAAGCGGAACGCTTCCTGACGAGACGAGTCGAGCCCGGTGGGGTCGGTGATGGGCCCGGGGTTCGATCCGACGAGGGCGTCCGTCACAGTTGTACTGGTGAGAAAACTGAGGTCGTTGACCGTCTCGCACTCAGTGTCACCTTGAAGGATGTCGCTGACTTCGCCCTCGATCTGCCTGACGATCTGCTCGAGGTGCGGCCGCCCCTGAGGCACCGTGACTCGCGCCCGCGCCTGGCCGAGATGTCGGTTGCGGATGGTTTCCATCAGGTACCAGGCGATGTCGCTGTCGTACTTGGCGGTCGCCATGGTGTTGCCCCAAACGTCGGTGTCCTGACGGATGAGCCGCGGCTTGAAGCGGTACTCGGCTTCGCCTATCACGAGGTCGATCGAGATCGCATCGAGTAGTGACTCGATGGACTGCCGCAGCCGATTGAGGAGCCACTGGGCTACGGCGTCTGGGCTACCGCCGGCGGCCGCGACCTGCACCTCTACGAGGCCGTGGTGTTCGGCAAGGTTCCGGGCAAGCACGGCAAATACGATGAGAAGGGTCGTGAGCCGCTGCTGCCCGTCGACGACATGAAGGACCTGGGCTGGCACAGCGTCCTGATTTCGTGGCGCGACGTTCGCGGGGTCCTCGACGGTGATGATCGTGCCTAGGAATGTCGATGGGTTGTGCCCGGCGGCGGCACGCGCCATCCCATAGTGGAGGTCCTCGAACAGGCGACGGATCTCCGTGCTTCCCCACGTGAAGTCGCGCTGGTACATGGGGACGTAGAACCCCTGTCCGGGCTGCCAGATCAGACTTCGGAGGGTTGACGGCTCAGCGCGGAACTGGGGCGGCATGCCGCGTCCTTAGCTTTCCGCGGCCTGATCGCGCACACGCCTGACCACCCGGTGGCCGCGCTGCTCGACGTTGGCCTTCTCAAGGGCGTGGGCCCAACCCTTAACCGTGCCGATCGCCTCCGGGCGGCCGTAGAGCCCTAGGCGTTCCTCTTGGGCCGTCAGGCGGGCGAACCGCTTCCGGAGCGGGTACTCGGGGCCGACGAGCGTCTCCTTGCGGTGCAGGATGGCCGGGTTTTCGGAGCTCCGGTAGTCGTACACCGCGAGGGTGAGGCCGTCGAGCGAGGCGACCGTCGACTGGGCCAGCGCCGGGTGCGGCTCCTGGTCGAAGCGAGGGTACGACAGGTAGGAGACCTTCGGCTTGCGCCGGGTCAGCTTCACCACGTTCGCCCCTTCCACCGTGCCGGCCAGGGCCCGTCCGCACCCCTCGTACACCCGTAGCAGCGCCGGGAGGTCGCCGGCGGCCGACTCGTGGACATACAGGGCGTCAGGTGTCAGCTTGCCCACCAGCGACGCCCGGCAGGCGACCTCGACCGCGTCGGCGTTGCCCGCCGAGAAGAGCAGATGGTCGGCCTGGGCGACGGCCGCCTTGTAGCTCCCAAAGAAGTCTCGGACGTCGAGCTGCAGCTCGGGGGGCAGCGCAGAGAACGACGGCCGGCCCCCGAAGGCCCCGAGGGCCAGGTACACGAGGGTGTCCTTGCGGCGCTCGGCGGCGATTCGGTCCCACTGACTGGCGCTCGTGGCCCGGCAGATAACCGTGTACGCGGCCCGGATGCTCCCGAACCGGCTGGCCACCTCCGTGGCGTTGGGCAGCTCCTCGGGCCGGGGCAGCCGGCCACGATCGGCAAGGAAGGCGACCAGCGGGGCGAGCTCCTCCCGGTAGGCGTCGTAGAGCTCAGCGCTGGCCGCGATCGAGGGGACGGCGACGCGCCGGCGCACGCGTGAGGCGAGGAAGCCCTGGGCGTCCTCGGAAGAGCGGAAGACGTAGAACACCCCCGGAGCGGCCGCCACTGGTCGTGTGCCGAGGGTCTGCTCGATCCATGAGCGCAGCTCTTCCTGGCTGAACAGCTTTTGGAAGGTGCCGCGTCCGGTGACGACGCCGTCGCCGTGGCTCATTCCTCGCAGCGTCTTGGCCTCCCACACCATGCGGGCGGCCACCACGAGCACGGAGCGGGCCAGTTGCCAGGCGTCCTGGAGGACAGCGGCGCGCTCGCGCCGGTCCTCGATGACGTTGACCACGAAGCCGAGATTGACCACATCGGCTGCCTGGCGATGTTCGGCGGGAAAGAAGGCGGGGTCCCAACCGTCGGCCTGGACGCCAAGGGCTCGCAGTCGGCTGACGTCATCGCCGCGGCCGCAACCGAAGTCGAAGACACTTCGCTCGGGACAGACCACGCCGTGGGCGAGAGCCGCCGCCAACGGGCGGGAGAGGGCGCCGCGTCGCATCGCCGAACGATGCCGAGCGATCGGCGCCGGCGTCGGTGGGTGCGGCGTCTGTGCCGCCGTGGCGACGTCCATAGTGGACCTAAGCGTGCGACGGTGGCGGCGCGGGGAGCGTCGCGGCGAGCTGATCCTCGGTCACCGGGTACCGCTTGCCCTTGAGGGTCTTGTACTCCTTGAGCGCCCTCTGGATCTGGGCTCTGGTGCCCGGGGCAAGGTGGACCAGGAGCAGGCGGTTGAGTAGTTCGCTGAAACCCTTGCCCGCCGCCATCTTCCCGGCGCCGGACTTGGAGGGATCTTCCGCGAACACGGCGTTCCACGGCGCCGCCGACAGTCGCCAGTCGAGGTCCGACAGCCGCTTGAGGGCCTCGTCCCAGCTCAACTGCTTCTGCTCGACTGCGACGTGGCGCACGGCCCGGGCCACGGCCACCTGCACCACTGGACGCATGAAGGGATGGCCCTCCCCCTCCTTGCCCTTGGGCGAGCGCACCTCTCGCACCGCGGCCGCCGCCTCCATCTTCGCCCGCACGTCGCCGCATGCCTTCATCAACTCGTCAAGCCGTTTCGAGACGACGGCGTAGGAGTCGTCGAGCACCTGATCGGTGGCTCTGTGGGTCTTGTCCTTCATGCTCGGGTGGAGGTCGTACCCGAGCTCCTTCAGCACGTCATAGAGCACGCCGATCGTCGTCCAGGCCGACGCCGTCACGTTGACGCTGCGGGTGGCCAACTTGAGCTCACCCTCCCCGCCCACCTTCGTGAATACCTGGACGACGCCGTCCTTGGACAGGTAGGGATGCTCCTCGACGAAGCGCCGGGTCAGGATGGCGAAGCCGTCGTCCTCGTCGAGAGCGATGTTCTCCTGGGCACTGGTCGCCTTGGCGTATCGGTTGATGTTGGTGAACAGGCGCCGGGTGCGCTGTCGGCCCTTGGCATCGTCGTAGTGGGGGACGATGATGACGCCGATGTCGTCGTTGGCCAGGGTCTGGTCCTTCGCGATGGCGTCCTTGATGGCCCGTAGCCGGTGCTGGCCGTCGAGCGCGAAGAACATCTGGGAACCGTCGAAGGTGAGCACGCCGAACTCGCGGTCGACATCGGCAAGCAGGCCCTTGGCGTCGAGCATCTCGACGGGTGTGTAGGTCGGGCTGCCTCCGACGGAGGCCACGATGAGCGAACCGAGGAAGTGGTGCTCGTTGTTGAGCAGGTACTCGCGGATCTCGTCGGTTCGCGCCGTGATGCCGCGCTGAATCATCGTGCCGAGGTCCTTATTGCTGCCGAGCTCGTAGGCGAACCGGATCGCCCGGTCCACCTCGGCGTACTTCATCAGGCACAGGAAATAGTCCCAGTCGCCCACATGGGCCCGGAAGGCCGGGATGATGGTCTTGTTCATCAGCTCGCTCCTTGGCTGCTGTCCGGTCGGCGGAACGCCGGCTGGGGGGTCGTGAGGCGCACCTTCGGTGTCAGTTGGTCGTTCAGTGGCGGGTTCAGCATGTGCACCAACTGCTTCTCCAACCGGCTCACCTCCTGGCGGTCGGGTATCACCGTGTACCAGAGCTCGAGCGGCTCGAGCTTGAGGTACCGGCCGAAGAGGTTGCGGCGGTCCCGGACCAGGGGCTCACGCCAGAGAAGATCGGGCTCCCCGGCCAGGTACCGCGCGTACTCGCGGTAACGCTTCTTGATCGTGGAGTCGCTCTGCTCGGCGCCGGCCTTGCCCACGTAGAGGATGTACGCGAACGAGTCGGGCTTCGCCGGCGACTTGAACCGCAGCGGCGGCCGCCAGACGAACATGTAGAGCCCGGGCTCGGCCGGGAGCCGATCGGCGGCCCGCTCGGTGGCCACCATCACCTCCCACTCCCCGGCCACCTCCACCAGCTTCTTGTTCACGCTCTCGCAGTAGGGCACGTCGAGCAGGCGCAGCAGCGGCAGCTGCAGATCGAGGAAAGGGGTGGGCTCGTCGCGCTGCTCCGCGAGCACGTCCGCCAGGGTCTTGTGTCGCGCCGTCACGAAGTGGTCAAAGGTCGCAGATCAGACAGGCCTGGCTGTCGTCTTCGTCGTCCAGGACCTCGCCGAGCACCTCCATCAGGGGGATGTTGCGGCGGCTCTGCTGCTGGCGGCCCATGGCCGCCTCGTGTTTGGCCATGATCTCGTCCCGGCGGTCGAAGAGCTCGCGCAGCGTCTCTCCGCCGCTCCAGGTGTACTGGCGGCCCTGCATCGCTGTGGCCTCGTAACCCTGCTTGTCCTCGTAGGCGACGGCCTGCTCGAACAGATCCGGGTGGCGCTCGGCGAGCCCCACCCACTCGGCCTTGCGCTGGAAGAAGCAGAAGTAGCAGCCCGACCGGGTGCGCCACTCGTAGTAGGTCGGGAGCCCGATGCCGGCGTCGGCCAGGATCCGCAGCACGTCTTCCTTGCCGAGCCCGTCGTCCTTGAAGGGGTAGACGGGGTGGATGTTGGGCTTGTGGGAGATGTAGCCCTCGCGGTTCTCGTCGGCCCGGATGGCGATGTAGCTGTAGGCCTCGTCGTCGCCGATCCATGCCTCGAGCGGCTTGATCTTGAGGTTCTTGGTGCACCACCGCATCTGCGGGGACGGCAGGGCGCCCTGGTAGACGAACAGCCAGTGGTCGAAGTTCCGGTCGGCGTTGAGGCGGGCGATCCGCTTGCCGAGGACCCCCTCCAGGCGGTCGAGGTACTCGTAGGTCTCCGGCAGCTCCGAGCCCGTGTCGCAGAAGAAGTACTCCATCTCCGGGACTCGGTCGCGGAGGTAGACGGCCAGCGCCGCGCTGTCCTTGCCGCCCGACACGCCAAGGACGTGACGCACCCCATCACCCATCCGCTGCCACCTCCTCCTCCACGATCCGGGCCGGCCGCCCGTCAGTCTGCTCGCTTCGGCTGGCCATCCCGGCCAACACCGCGATGAGGGCGCTGAGGCCCGCTGGTCCGGCCATGTCCCGGGCCCGGGCGGCTGCGTCCTCCGCCACCGTGGCGATGTGGGGGTGGACCTCGTGGTCGACCGAGAACAGCGCTGTCGTCTCCTTGCCGTCGGGGGCGGTGATCGTCACCTGACGGGCGTCGAAGCCAAGGCCCTGGCGGGCCAGCGTCTCGAAGTGCAGCGACTCCACTCGGCGGAACAGGCCGGCGAGAGTGACGAGGCCGATCTCGAAGCGGCGCACGTCGTCGTCCCGCCAGGCCCGCGTCGGGGTCTTGGAGACGTTCAACAGCACCGCCTCGAGCCACTGCTCGTCGTCGAGCTCGGAGTCCATAGCGATGAACAGGAACGAGCGGAGGCGGGGGTCGAGGACCTGGCCGTCAAGGCGCCGGGCCCGGGCCCGCAGGTCGGCGCGCAGCTCCGACATCTCGATCGGGAGGTACAACGCCTCGGCGAGGGTCGTGGCCGAGTCCTCGATCAGGCGTGGGTAGGCCTGGCGCAGCTCGTCGACGGCAGCCGCAAGTCGGTCCAGGAAGACGTCGAGGTCCGCCGGTACCGACTTCGCCCCCGCGGGGTAGGCGGCCACGCCGCACGCCTCGGGCAACGCCGTGAAGAGCAGCTCGTCGGGCTGTCGTGCATCGAGTAACGCCGCTCGTACGGCCACGGTGTCGCTCGAAAGCGACGTCGTGTGGAGGGCGTAGTCGGGCAGGCCGCGTAGCGCTCCGAGCAGCGGGGCCGCCACCCGTACGACGCTCGGGTTGCGCCGGCGCCGCCCCAGGGTGGCCACCCCCAACGACTCCCCGAGCGCGCCCAGAAGCGCCCGGCGGGCGCCGGCCGCCTCGAAAGATTTCAGGGCGAACCGCTCCGGCGCCTTCACCAGTCGTTCCAGGAGATCGGCGGTCAGCTGGGGCTGGTAGGTCCCGTCCTGGTAGATCGCGACCTCGTCGTGGCGGTGGAGGAGCACGGCGGCCACCAGGACCGGGATTGGGCCCTCCTTGAGGCCGAAGGGCGGCGCCGCCAGCAGGCTGTAGAGCTCGTCGACGCCGAGCGCGTGGTCGACTGCGCTGAGCACGAGCTCGTCCAGGGCGCGCCACACCGGCGCGAGCGAGCTATTCACCAGCGGCGGCGAGAAGGCCCAGGCCTCCTCGGCCTTGTCGTAGCGGTGGATGCCGGGATGACGCAGGACCGCCTCGTACATGGCGCGTTCGGGGCCGTAGCCCTCGATCCCGAGCTGCTCCTGGGAGCCCCGGCCGACCATGGCCACCAACAGCTCCCGGCGCGCCTTGGCTCCTTGGGAGGTGAGCTCGCGCCGGCCGAGCATCTCGCTACGGATCTCAGGCGATTGGGGGTAGACCTCGTCGCACACCGCTGAGAGCAGACGGGAGACCCCCCCGCCGGCCGCCAACTCGGCCCCCCCGGGGGACCGCCAGTGCACCTGGGGGCTTCCGGGGGCGAAGGCCTCGGCGAGCCGGGCCCGCACGGCGTCTACGGCCAGCGCCACCCGCTCCTGCAGCTCTCGACGGGCAACCCAGTCACCTGTCAGCGCCTCCGCCGACCGGAGCACGTCGAGGTGGGCAGCCGCCTCCACGGCGGCGGCCGTGAGCTGGGCGGGCTCGTCGATGGCCGCCACTACGACCGGGCGGGGGTCGCTGGAGAGCGGCAGGACGGCTGCGGAGAATGCGCCGGCGCCGACGACGTAGGCGAGCAGTCCATCGGCGCCCGGCGGGACGTCGAAGGACGCGTCGGGGCTTCGGTAGGCGGCCTCGAAGAAGCGCAGCATCCCCACCCGCTGGCTGTGGCGCGCCGCCACGACGGCCGCGGGCGGGACGACCTCAGTCAGCAGCTCGGCTATGGGGCGCTGTCTCATCCGGGCTCGGGCGTCGTCGAGGTGGCCACGGATGTCGAAGTCGCTGCCCTGCCAGATCCGGTACTCCCCCGCGAAGTCCCGGTAGGTGACGAGGCCTCTGCGCTCGAGCTCGGCGAGGCGGACTGCCAAGGCCTCGGTCCGATCGTCGAGGGCCAGGGCCAGCACCGGCGCCGACGCCCTGAGCGAGCCGCCGGCAGAGACCAGGTTCAGCACGGCGATCGTCTTGAGCAGCCGCAGCTCTTGGGCGCCCACCCCCTGCACGTCTCGCAGCCGCGCCTCGATCTCGAGCCACCGTCCGGCGTCGGGAGCACTGGCGATCATCGTGGCCGCAGCCCCGACGAAGTAGTCGTAGGCGGCGTCGAGGTCGACCGTCGGCAGTCCCTTACGGGGCAGCTCGGTCTCGGCCAGGAAGCTGGCGACGGTCCCGGGCTCGGAGCTGGCCAGGAACCCGATCAGGGTCCGCTCGTGTTGGCCGAAGCGGGCGCACAGCTCCGGTAGCGCCACCGTCGTCAAGGGGTGCAGCGGGTAGCAGGAGGCCAAGACGTCGGGGCCCTCCACCGGGCTGGGAACCAGACCGATGCCGGCGAGGGCCTCGAAGCCAGCGGCCGCCCATCCCCGTACCCGACGCTCGAAGGATCGGCTCGCACCGGTCTTGTCGAGGGTGGAGGCGATGATGCGCGCCGCCTGGGCGGTGCTGTCGACGAAGGCGACGTCCTCGAAGCGGCCCTGGACCTTGGCCCACTCGCGCCGGCGGGCGACGTCGAGGTTGGCCGATGCTGCGTAGTCGGCGAACGCCAGGTGCTGCAGCGTGAGGAACAGCACCGGGGTGTCCGCGCGAGCTGCGAGCTCCGCGAGCTCCTGCAGCACGAACAGGTCCCCGCCGGCGGCGTCTTCGGCGAGGTACTCCAGGTTCTTGCCGAACTCGTCCACCACCAGCAGCACCGGGGTATGGGCCGCCATGCGGGACACCAGCGCGGAGAGCTCCCGGGCGCGAGGGTCCCGTCCGGCGGCCTGGAGGGCGCCGGTGAGGCCTCGGGGCAGCTTGTTTCCCCAGCGTCGTTCCGCCCCGGTGCGCAGCGCTCGAACCAGCGTCGTCGCCACCGGCTCCCGCTGCGCCGTCGCCACCGCCCGCACCAGCCCGTAGTCGGCCCCAAAGGCCTTCCGGGCGGCCCTGAACCGTTCGTGCAGCGCAGGGTCCGCCTTCGCCAGCAAGGCCTCGGCCCGGGTGCGGTTGCGCTCCGGCGGCCCGCACAGCGCGTCGAGGAAGGCCGCGAAGTGCGACTTGCCCGACCCGTAGGGCCCGGTGATCGACCATGCTCTGCCACCCCCTTGCGCAGCCATCGCCGACGTGAGCCGCTCAATGGTGGCCAGTGCCCGAGCGGTCGGCACATAGCCGTCGAGCGGAGGCTGGGGGGTGTCTCGCTCGAGATTGACCGAACGGACGAAGACAGGCCGGACGCGCACCTCGTTCGCCAGGGCGCTCATCCGGCCGCCACCTGGGCGGTACGGGGCCGGCGCGCCCTGGCGCCGCCAGGAGCGGTCTTGGCGCCGTTCACGCCGGCCAGTGGCCGCGTCGAGCCGGTGGTGTCGAGGTAGTACCGGCTGAGCAGCTCCCGGGCCACCGACGCAGGGTCACCGTCGACGAGGAGCTGGGGGCTACCCGCCGGGTTGGCCATCTTCACCCGCTTGTCGGTCGTGGCCACGCGCTCGAGGGCCGCGGCGATCGCTGCGGCCGGGATCCGGAACGCACGTCCCGGGCTGCCCGGCTCCTGGGCCAGCCGGGCAACGGTCACGGTGTTCGACCCCGGCGAGGTTCGGGCGACGAAGTCGAGCGAGGCATAGGCGACGACGGCGTCGGGCAGCGTGGGCTTGGCCCCGACGGCGAAGCGGTAGGCCCGTGGCTCGCCCGCGACCGGCTCCAGGAGGCCCAGCTCTCGGAACGGGCAGTCGAGGAGGTCCTCGATGCCGTGGCGGCCGCCGCTGCGGCTGGCGTACATGCGCAGCAGACAGTCCACGTCCTTCTTGACCGACCCCCCGGCGACCCTTGGCCAGCCAGGCACGGCGGCGACCACGTCGAGCACCCGATCGAGGATGTCGGCGTCGTCCATGCGGGTCGCCTCGAGGGCGTGGAAGGTGGCCCACCAAACTGGCGCCGCGCACGGCGGCGCCAGCAACTGCCAGTGCAGCAACCACAGCGTCCCCGGCTGCTCGAGATAGGGGTCCCAGCCGTCCTCGCTCAGGAGGACCTCGCCGAAGGGCGTCACCGCCGCACCGGGCCGGCGGGGATGAGCCGGGTTCGGAGCATCCCCCAGGATCTTGTACGCCAGCCCCCAGTAACGGATGGCGTGGACCATGTTCTTGCCCACGCCCAGCAGCACCGTGGCCTCCGGACGGCTGAACACGTCGGGCCCGTGAGTCGGCGCCTCGAACGCCTTGCGCAGCCAGCCGTAACGGGGGTGGAAGGTCTCGTGCCGGGCGAAGATCGGAGTCGCCACCCTCGCCAGCTCGGCCCCGCTCGTCACCGTCGTGCTCCATCGGCCACGAGCGGAGCGTCGGCGGAGCGGAGCACTTGGACCGTCTCGACAACGCGGGCGGCCGCCCTCTCGACGTCCGCAGCGGAAGTGAACCGTCCTGCGCCGAGCCGCAGCACCGACTGGGCCGCCACGTAGTCCAAGCCGAGGGCCAGCAGCACGTGGGAGGGACTCGGCGCGGCGGTGCTGCACGCGCTGCCCGTCGAGACGGCGACGTCGGGCATGGCCAGCATCAGCTGCTCCGCGTCGACGCCCCGGAAGGCCAGGGTCACGTTGCCCGGGATCCGCTCGCTCGGATGGCCCACAGGGGTGACGCCGGGAAGGTAGCCCGAGATGAGGGCACGCAGCAGCTCGCCCAGGGCACGCAGGCGGGGCGCCTCCTCGGCCATCTCCGCCGCAGCCGCGGCGGCGGCTGCTCCGAAGCCAACAGCGCCGGCGACGTTCAGTGTCCCGCTGCGAAGGCCGCGCTCGTGGCCACCTCCGTCGGCGAGCGGCCGAAGCCTCGAGAACACTCCCCGACGGACGTACAGGGCGCCGACGCCCTTCGGGCCGTAGAGCTTGTGGGCCGACATCGAGGCGAGGTCGACGCCGGCCTCGTCGACGTCGAAGGGGAGCTTGCCGACGGCTTGGGTGGCGTCGCAGTGCACGACCGCCCCCACGGCCCGGGCGAGCTCTGAAACTTTCTCGATGGGCGCCAAGGTCCCGATCTCGTTGTTGGCGGCCATGACCGAGACCAGGAGCGTGTCGGGGCGAATGGCGGCTGCGAGCTCATCGAGGTCGATCTTTCCGGTGGAATCGACGCCGACCTCGGTGAGGGAAAAGCCCTCCTCGGCCAGACGGCGAAGCGGCGCCAGGACCGACGGATGCTCGGTGGCACATGTCACTAGGTGACGTCGCTCGGCTGCGGACGCCAGACCCTTGATGGCGAGGTTGTTGGCCTCGGTGGCCCCGCTGGTGAGGACCAGGTCCCGGGGGCGGCACCCCACCAACGCCCCGAGCTGCTCGCGGGCGTGGTCCACTGCGTGTGCGGCCAGCTGGCCGCTGCGATGGGCGCTCGCCGGGTTAGCGAAGTTCGCCCGCAGATACGGCAGCATCGCCTCGAGGACGCGCTCGTCGACGGGCGTCGTGGCCTGGTGATCAAGGTAGATGTCCGGCGAGCCGGTGGTCGTCATCCCGTCAGCCCTTCGGTCGACCCCGTAGTGCGTCCCCAGCGGTGATGGGCCGCCTGTTTCGTTACGCCAGCGATGCGACCGATCGCTTCCCAGCTCAAGTGGTCGTGCGCTCGCCGCGCCGCCGAGTCGATGCAGCCGGTGAAGCGCTCCTGCATCCCGAGCAAGGCTCGGAGCAGTGCCTGGGCGCTGGCCGAGTCCAGGCCCTCTGTCGCCGAGACCACCCGCACCAGGAGCTCCTGGAACGCTCCCTCCACCTCGGGGAAGGATGGGGGCGGACCGTTGGTGGGCCCCGCCTCGCCGGAGCGGAGGGTTCGCATAGGTCAAACGTAGATTGACGTCGGGCGGTGGTGGTGGACCCTCGGACGCCATGGCCATCTGCGGCACGGCATCACCACCGTCTCGGTCAGGCGAACGCTGTGTACCCGGTTGCTCGTCCACCGGCGACTGGACCGGATCCGCTGTACGAACGATCCCGGCGCCTGAGCCGCCGTCGCTCATGCTGCCGACTGTAGAGCGACTACTCCCGGCCAGAAGGGGCCGCACCTCACCACGTTCCGGGATGGGACTGACATCGTGGACCGGCCGCGTCGTGGGTTGGTCAGGGCAGTACCGCACCCAGCAGCTGGCTCCTCCAGAACCCGTACTTGAGGCTTCGGAACAAGCCATGCCCGAGAAGCCAGCAGACGAGGGCCGTGGCCGCAGCGGCGCCGGGTACCGGGATGCTGGCCACGGTGCTAATCAACGCGGCGCCCATGAAGATCCACGCCATCGCCCGGAGCACGATCGACCCCAAGGCCCAGGCAACCGCCAGCCCGAGAATCACCATCATCACCGTGCCGACCATTGGCGCCACCTCAAGTCGTCGTCGCCTCAACTCCGAGCCCGAGCGTACCCCGCTTGCCCGTTGACGCCCAGGGTTCTGCCGCCGGCTGAGGGGGCGCCCGCACGCCACCGGTCGACCTCAGGACGCGGAGTCTCTAACCGCCCGGGCGACGAGGTAGCGGACGTCGGCACGGGAGAGGAGGTAGTCGATGGGCCCCTCCTCGTTCTCCAGCATGGAGGCCACCACGTGGGCGGCGAATCCGGCCAACTCGGCTCGAGCCAGCTCCGGGCCGAGCTCCTTCTCGAGCAGCTCGGCCTGATCGTGGTCGGCCCACACCTGGACCTGTCGATCGAGGCCGTAGCCCCTCACGTCGACCTGCGCCGCCAGCCGGCCGCCGGCGGAGCTGACGGCGGAGACCGTGATGGAGCCAGGTGGCGCCTCGCGCAGAGCGCTCATCTTGATCGGCACCTCCGCCTCGTCCCCCGGGCCCGCCACACTGACCCGTACCCGGACGAAGGGGTCCGCCGGCGGGCCGAAGATGTCCTCCACGACACCGACGACGTCGTCGAGCCCCCAGGGGACGAGCACCCGGTCGCCGCGCTTGAAGCTCTGAGGCGGCCCCGTCATGTCACCAAGGTGCGGGTCGGCCGAAGAGCTGGCTCAGGTAGTCGGAGACCACGACGTCCATTGTGGTCGCCAGGCCGCCCACGGCGCCTCGCCAGACCTTGAACGAGCTGAGGTCGAGGCGCTGACTGCCGCCCTGGAGCGTGGCCAGCTGGGCCGCGTCGTCATGGGCCAGCGCGTTGCGAGCGGCGTTGAGCGCCTTGAGCTGGGACCGACGGGCAGAAGTCCGCCGGTCACGGCCCTGCAGTGCCGGCCACAGCTGCATGCCGAAGCGCCCGAAGTCGGCGGCGAGGGTCTCGGGCTTGGGGTTGGCACGACCGAGCTGGCGGCCGGCGGTCAGCCCGGAGGAGATCACCTGGGCCAACCGGCGGTCCGTGGGGTGGGACCACTCCCCCATGACGATGGCGGCCTCGTCGTGGAGATCGCGGGCGAAACCCTGGAACTCACTGGCCAACCGGAGGATGAGCGCGAAGTTCAGCTGCCTCGTGGCGTAGCGCCGTCCGGTCCCCGGGGCGCCCAGCTGGCGGTGAGCCACCAGGAGCTCGGCCAGGTTGGTCGCCCGATCTCCGCTCCAGCGCTGAAGGGCGGCCGACGGCACGCCGACGACGGTAGGCGGCAAACGAGCGCCTGGCCCCGGCCGGACCCTAAATTGTCTCGCCCCCTCGGTAGGGTCAGTGGCTGATGGGCACCTCGACCCGCACCTTTGGCACGTCGCGCCGTGAAAGCCACGACGCCTCGGCCTTCTACGACCGGCGCCTGGCCGCGGCCACCTTCTCCGACGACGACACGGTGGCCGACGTCCCCCGCCGCAACCTCGACCGCATCTACCGGCACTCCTCCGAGGAGATGGCCGAGCTGCCCGACAACTCGGTGGCCCTCATGGTCACCTCCCCGCCCTACCACGCCGGCAAGGACTTCGACTCCGACGCCAGCTACCCCGAGTTCCTCGACCTCCTGGGCGCCGTCTTCGGCGAGGTCCACCGGGTGCTCGAGCCGGGCGGGCGGGCGGTGGTCAACGTCGCCAACCTCGGGCGCAAGCCGTACCTGCCCCTCAGCCACGACGTCACCCGCATCATGGGTGAGCTCGGCTTCCACATGCGGGGCGAGGTCATCTGGCAGAAGGCCCGGGGCATGGCGTCGTCGTGCGCGTTCGGCACCTTCGCCTCGGCCCGCAACCCGGTGCTGCGCGACGTCCACGAGTACGTGCTGATCTTCTCCAAGGGCCGGATGGACCGGGTCCGGCGAGGGCAGAGCACCATCACCAAGGAAGAGTTCCTGGCCGCCACCCTGTCGGTCTGGGAGATTCCCGCAGAATCGGCCCGGCGCATCGGCCACCCGGCACCGTTCCCGGTGGCACTGCCCCGGCGGCTCCTGGAGCTCTACACCTTCGCCGGCGACGTGGTGCTCGATCCCTTCTGCGGCAGCGGGGCCACTGCGGTGGCCGCGGTCGAGACGGGGCGGCGGTTCGTAGGATATGACACCAACGCCGCCTACGTGGCCCTGGCCCGACGTCGGGTACGCGAGGTGAAGGCGCGCGACGGCGACGGTGCTGTCGTAAAGAGCAGGCCGACGTCGGCCAAGGCCGGCGGGGCGGCTCAGGCCGCGAACGGCCAGGGCCAGAACGGCTCGGCCCCGGCGAAGTCCAAGGGCTCGTCGCCCAGGACCTCGAAGACGAAGTCGTAGTCACGGCGACCGTCCTCCAGCCCGGCAGCAGAGCAGATGCCCTCCAGCTCCTCGGCCAGCTCGGCGCCGTAGCCCAGGGCCTCCACGTGGGCCAGCACCCGGCGGTGGGCCCGGGCCAGGGCCTGGTCGGGCATGCTCTCGCCCTCGAAGTCCTCCCGGCCCCACAGCACCTCCTCCAGGCGCCCGTTGTCGGGACAGGCGGCGTAGGCCAGCACGGCGCCGGCGGAGGCGATCACCACCCGGCGGGCCTCGTCGATGGTCAGCAGCGTCAAGATGCCTCTCCCTTCTTCCAGGTGTCCTTTTCCTGCCATGGCCAGGGCGCGATGTCGCCCCAGCGCCGGTCGATGACCCCCACGAGGGCGGCCAGCTCCGACAGCGCTCCGGCCAGGGTGCCGGTGACGGCGGCCGCCGAGGCCAGGTCCATGAGGAGCTTGCCCTTGGTGCGGTCGGCGCCGGTGGCCAGGCGCCGGCTGGCGCGCACCTTGGTGGCCAGCACCAGCTCGGCCGTGCTCCACAGCGCCCAGCGCCCTCCGGGCATGTCGCGCACCAGGAGGAAGCCGTAGCGGCCGGCGTCGACGATGCGACGGAGCGCCAACTCGTCGAGGATAAATAGGTCCGCCGGGAGGACGGTGGGGCGCAGGGCGGACCAGCCCTGGTAGGGGCGGCGCTTGGCCTTGAGCTCGAGCTCGCACAAGCGCTCCCCCGGGCCCAGCAGCTGGTAGTCGAGGCGATCGCACGACGCCGTCCAGGTGCTCAGGCGCACCAGCACGGGATGGGCGTCGAGGGCGGCCGCCACCTCGGCCTCGAGGGGATGGCGCTCGGCCAGGTCCACCCGCCAGTCGGCGGGGCGGCGCTCACGCATCGGGATCCCGGCCCAGCTGCAGCTGCTCCTCGGGCACGTGCCACCACGGCGCCGGCTCCGGGCGCTCCGGCGCTGGGCGGGCCGTCAGATAGCGACGGAGGCGCTGGAAGCCGGCCAGGTCGTCGGTGATGGCCACCACGTCGAAGATCACCCGTCGGTGCCGCGACAACAGCAGTGCGGCCTGGTGGCTGCGGCCCTCCGAGACCGGGAGGTGCGAGGTGACCACCAGCAGCGGCGGGGTGTAGGGGTCCTCGGCCAGGAGGAAGGCGGTGTCGCCTGCCTTGCGCACGGTGTCGGTGCGGCGCAGCCCGGGACGGCGGCCGTCGTCGATGTTGCCGTGGGCCAGCACACAGAACACCTTGGCGTTGGCCCCCCGCACCAGGGCGTCGATGGAGATGCCGGCCAGCTTGCCGCCCCGCTGGGTGATGGTGGCGCCGGCGCTCTCCAGATAGGCCAGGGCCAGCTCGTCGAACTCGGCCCCCTCGCGGGCCCCCCTCCCCTGGAAGCCGGCGGCGACGTCGGGCAGTGACTCGTAGGGCTCGGGCTCGTCGACCGGGGGCAGCACTCTCACGCTGTCCTCCGGGCCGCGGCGGGGACAGTGGCAGAACCCGGCCGGCTCAGGCGCCGCAACACCGGCGCCGGGTCGAAGACGACCCATCGGCCCCGCTCGGCCACACGTCCACGCAGCCCGCCGGCGGCCACCACCTCGAGGGAGCCGTCCTGGTCGACCACGACGAGGTCGTCCGGGCCCAGCCCGCCGAGCCCGCCGACCTGCGGGCCGAACGGCGTGACGTCCAGGCCGCTGCCCCCCAGGTGGGCGAGGAGGGCGCACTGGACGATCTCGGCCGGCCCGTAGCGGCGGACGACTCGGCCCGGCGAGACCCGGTTGAGGTCGGCGGGCACGATCCAGCCCTTGCGGGTCCAGTAGTCGAGCTGGCGGTAGGTGACCCCGGCGAGGCCGGCGGCCTCGGGGGCGGACCTTACAGAGGAGAGGTCAGGTGTAAGCACTCCGAGACATTACACGCGCGGCACCGTCTGTAAGTCAAGGACCTCCCGCGTCGCCGCCCTCTGTCTCAGCCAGTGGGGCCGAGGCCCAGCGCGGTGGCGTAGGTGGCGAGCTCGGCGAGGCTGAAGGAGGCGTCGGCCTCCTCGGCCGCCCGCAGCTCCGCCGGCGACACTCCAAGGTGAGCGGCCGCCGTGTCCAGACTGGTCCCGCTCGATCGTCTGGCGCTGGCCAGCACGTGGGCGAGCTGGCGTCTGCGCAGTTCCTCCCCAACCTGGGCGCGGGCCCCGGGGGAGGCCGCCTCGGCCGCTTCAAGATCCTCCTCGAGCTCGTCGTGGGGATCGTCGTAGTCCCAGGGGTTGTCCATCGCGGTCTCCATTATGGCCGGGGAGGCGAGGCCCTCACCCTCCCTTGTTCCGCTGCTGGGCGCCCCGGTGGCGCCAGTCTGCGAGCCGGCGCTCGGCTCGCTTGATCTCACTTGCCGGTGTCGTCTCTGTCTTCTTGGTGAAGGCGGCCAGGGCCAGCATGATCTGGTCGCGCTGGCCCTCGAAGGCGAACAGGACCCGGAACTGGTCCCGGGCGCGGGAGCGAGTGGCACGAACCTCTCGAATCTCACCCTTGACCTGGCGAGTGGCTGACCGACCCGCCAGTTGGGCTTCCTTCATGGCGGCCAGCACCAGGGCGCGGGCCTCGGGGTCCAACCCAGCCAGGTACTCGCGCACTGGGAACACGCCCCCCTCGGTTCGGTAGTGCCTCCATGACGGCTCTGTCATAGTCAACACTATACGTATAGGGTGAGACAGTCAGAGCTAGCTATCGTGCTAGCGGATTCGTAGCCTATATGAGCTAGCCCTTGCGAGGAAGGTCCTGGTTTAGTGGTTAGCTACCGAGGGTCACCCCCGTTAGACGCTCGGTTGGCTGGCTACCCCTCGGTCCGACCCTCCATTGACGAACGAATGCAAACCGGGTGCTAAGCGAGTGGTGCTTCCAATGTCCTAACGCGATTGCTAGCATCTCCCTCCGTGGCGACGTCACGGCTTGCAGCCCTTCACGAGCAGGCCCAGCGCGGGCGGGTCCCCAAGCGGGTGCAGCTCAACGTTCGGATTGACTCGGCTCTGAAGGCCCGCTTCGACGCCGTGGTGGGGGCCGAAGGCCTCGGCGTCGGGCCCAGCGCCTACTTGGAGGCGGTGCTCGAGGACGTCCTGCCGGAATCCGAACGTGCCCTCGAGGAGCTCAACCGGGCCGACGACAACAACAACGACGACGACGACGACGCCAAGGCCCGCAGGTCTCCTTAGGACGTCAGGCGCTCGTAGAGGGCGACGGTCTCGGGGTGGAGCTCCTCCTCGTCGGCCCCCAGGCGGCGGTAGATGGCACGCACCTCGGCGCGGTCGCCAGCAAGCTCGGCCGCCCGCATCTCGCAGCGCCCCAATCGCTCGTTGCCGGCGTAGGGGGTGGCCAGCTGGCCCCGCTGGGCGGCGCGACGAGCCCCCTCGGCATCACCGTTGGCGCGACACAGCTCGGCGAGCCACTCGGCGACGTCGGTGATCTCGCCGGCGATGCTCCGCCGCACCCCGCCCTGGGCCCAGTGAAAGCCCGAGGACTCTTCGTAGGGCTGGCCTCGAACCTCGTCGAGGGCCCGCCACAGCGTGGCCATCACCGCTTCGGGCTGCCGCTGGCGGCGGGCGTGGCGGACCAGCGCCTGGAACCTCCAGTAGTCGCAGCTGAAGCCCTTTTGGTAGAGCGCGTAGTTGCGGATGCCACCCCCCACCTTGGGCAGGAAGTCGGTCCCGTCGCTCGCCCGCCCCAGGGCCCGCCGGGCCCTCGTGACGGTGTTCTGGAGCGTGTGGGCCGACGGATACCGCTTCGGTGGGCCAGCGCCCGCTCCAGGGGCTCTGGGAGGCCCCAGGGCGTCCTTCTCGGGCCACAGCTGGCCGGCGGCCCGATCGGCGTCGATGCCCCGCTCTCCGGCGAGCCCCAGCAGCGCCACCAGCTCCCGGTCCTTCGCCCGCTCGAAGCGGATCTTCTCGCCATCGGCTCCCAGGACCTCGACTGGGCCGAGGATGCGCAGCTCGCGCTCGGGCCGCTCCGGCTCCTCGTACGGGCCGAGCTCGTCCTCCTCGTCGAGGTCCTCCTCGTCGACGTCGACGTCGGCAGACGGAGCCGACGAGACCGCGGCAGCGGCGAGCTCCTCGATCTCGGGCACGAAGGGCTCCTCCGTCGTGTCTTCCTCGGGGCCGGCCAGCAGCTCGGCGAGCTCCTCGGCTTCACCCGCGGAGACCATCTGGGCGCCCACCTGCATGTCGAGCGGCGGGATGGACAGCACCCCGTCGGCGGAGACCTCGAAGCGCCAGTGCGCCATCTTGAGCTCGCCGGCGGCCACCAGAACCTGGGCACAGCGGCCGCGTCCCTCGACGAGGGCCTCCACCACCGGCGTGGCCGCCGGCGGCGGCGGGGTGGCGCACAGGGCCACCGTGACGTTCATCCAGTCACCGGCCGCCCGCAGCCCCGCCGCCCGCCCGGCCAGGGTGGAGTCGTAGCCCTCCTCCGCCCGGATGGCATCCACTTCCTGGGCGGCCCGGTCGAGGTCGAGGGTCTCGATCGACTCGACCTGGCGCATCCGCTCGAAGGCGCCCGGGTGGGCGGAGAGGTTGAACCCGACCAGCTCCACACTGACGTAGTCGGCCCAGCGGGCACCTTCGAGCTCAAGGGCGATGGCCAGCAGGATGCGCCGGGCGCACTGTGGGTCGCCGGCGATGGCGATGACCCCGCCGGCCTCCAGGTTCACCAGCAAGGGCCCCCGCTCGCTGACACCGAGGGTGACCAGGCCGGGGAGGGGCGCCACCTCGTCGTCGGCCCGGTCCTCGTCCTCCTGGAGGTCACGGCGAGCACAGACCCAGCTCCTGCCGCCGTCGCGGAGCCGGAAGCCCGGCGGTGCCGGCGATGTCGGCTCGGCGAGGAGGATCTCGACCTCCTTGGGGCCCAGCTGCACCCCGAGCACCTCGGGGACCTCGGCTTCTTCACTCCGGAGGCCGGCCGCCATGGCCCGCAGGGCGCGGTCTAGGGCCTCGGCGTCATCGAGGTCGGCCCGGGCCCGCAGCAGCGTCTCGAGGTCGACGAGCTCGGGCTCGGGCATGGGGACCCGTCGGCCCGGGCGGCGGGCCTGGTCCTGGCGCAGTCGGCGCCGCACGATCAGCGTGACCAGGCTGGCGGCGAGCAGGCCCCCCACCCACCGCAGTGGGGAGCCGTCCTGTCGCTGGGAGGCGGACTGCGTGGCCGCTGCCGGCGACTCGGCCCTCTCCCCCACCGGGGCCGCCTCTGGCAGAGCCACCACGTCGACGCCCTGGCGGGTCGGCGGCGGTCGCAGTCGCAGCGACGACGGCGGGGACGGCAACGGCGGCCCATCGGGCGAGGCGACCGCCGTGGGGCTGGTCGTCGGCGGCGTCGACGTCGAGCTGGGAGCCGATCCAGGCCGGACCATGGGCGCGTCCGGCACGGGCAGTCCCATGACCGGGGCGGCAGCCGTGGTAGACGGGGCGCTCGTCGCCGGCGTACTGGTGGGCGGGGCCGCGCTCGTAGGCGGCGCCACGCTCGTGGACGGGGCAGTGGTTGGAGGGGCCACGCTCGTTGGTGCGGCGCTGGTGGAGGGAGCGACACTCGTTGCCGGGGCGCTGGTGGGTGCGGCGCTGGTGGGTGGGGCCACGCTGGTCGCCGGGGCGCCGGTGCCCGAGGGCGTCAGGCCACTCGGGGAAGTGGGTGCCGTCGGCGGCGTCGGGCTCGTCGAGGAGCCCGGCCTCGACTGAGCGCCGCCGCTGTCTGCAGCGACATCTGCGTCCGGGACCTCGAGCACCCATTCCGGGAGAATCAGATCCGGGTTCTCCAGCCTCGAGCCGTCCGGCTGGGTGACCCCGTGGTTGCGCTCGAAGATCTCCGGCCACCGGTAGGGGTCGCCCGTCTTCTCCGCCGAGATGTCCCACAGGGTGTCACCGGGCTGCACCACGTGAGCGCCCTCGGCTGTGACCGTCCGGGCGGCGATGGCCAAAGGTGGCAGCACGATGCGCTCGCCGGTGAAGATCACCCGGGGGTCGCCCGACTGGAGAGTGTCCTGGTTCGCCCGTATCACCGCCCGCCAGTACGGGGACACCTCGGCCGAGCGCAGCTCGGCCGCCGACCGACCGGTGGCGTGGGCGACTTGAGCCGCAGCCACGTCGTAGAGGTTCTCGTTTGGCTGGACCTCCCAGTGACCGGCCGTCGTCGGCGTGGCGTACACGCGGGGCTCAGCACTCTGTCCGCCTTGGGCGGTCGCGATGGCGGCGGCCACCGGCGCCCTCGGCGTGGCGCCGTCGGCCAGGGCCGGCCCGGTGCGACTGCCGATGAGCACCGACGTGGCCATGGTCACGACCACGGCCCGGTCGACGACACCTCGGACCACCGGAATGGTCAGCCACTCCGTGCTGCGAATGAGGCCGGGGATCCGGGTCAGGCGGGCCAGGGCGTAGAGCACCGACGATGCGAGCAGCCAGACGGCCAGGACCAGGCCCACCCACCGCAGCAGCCCGACGATGACGTCCTCGGTGGGGGTGACGTCCATCCACTGCCAGACGTTCGGCCAGTCGACCCGCCACCGCTCGACCGAGCCGGCCCACACCATGCCGGCGACGAACCCCACCTCGACGGCGACGAGCAGGACGAAGCCGACGAGGGCCGACAGGCGGCCCGAGCGCTCCTTAGGCAAGGGCTCCACTGCCCGTTCCGAGTATCCGACCGCGATCTCGCCGGGCGCCGGCCCCCGACTCCCCCCGAACCCGGCGGAAGCTCGAGGAGGAAGCCCGGGGCCGGCGCCGAGCGAGACGCAGCCGGTTGGTCATCTGGTGCTGGTGTCCAGGGGTTCGAGCACCGAGCGGATCTCGACCACGTGGTAGGGCTGAGTGGAGTTGCGTTCTGTGGTTCCCAGGCTCACCGTCTGGGGCGGCTGCCCGTTCCCCGAGTAGCTGTAGGTGCCGCTCCACATCACCGTCGCCGTCAGGGTGTAGTCGCCCTTGGTCTCGTACATGTAGGTGGCCGCCGGGTTCTCCCGGCTGCCCGGTGACGAGGCCTGCACCACGGGGTGCGGATTGCTCCGGCTCGCCGGACCCGGCTCGCCCGGCTCGGACATCCGCCACGTCCAGCGCACCGCTTGGGCGGAGGCCTGGGCGGTGTAGCCGCGCAGCGTCACCGTGGCCGTGCGGGGACCGGCGTCGGGGTCCCAGAGGAAGGTGTCCAAGCCGGTGAGCCCGTTGATGGAGGGATTGACGCCGAACCTCGGCGCCGGCAAGGGCACCCGGGCCCAGATCTCGGCCGCGGTGGGGGGAGGGGGCGGAGGCTCCGGCCGCGCAGTCACTACGCCCGAACCGGGTTGGGTGGGCGCGCCTGGCTGCTCACATCCCGGCTGGCGGGCCACAACCTGCCCTGTGGCCCGGTCGGTGCCCACGTCCTCGTAGGCCCGAGCGGACCCCGCCGGGCAGAGGAAGGGAATGTTCGTCCGGTACCCCGGGGTCTCGCTGTCGCTCGAGTAGTAGTTGCGGACCCAAGTGATCGGCGGCGGGGACTGAGGCCCCGAGCCGGACCCAGAGCCGCCGGACCCAGAGCCTGAACCCGAGCCTGAGCCGGTGGACACGGGGATCACTTGGGCGCTTCCACTACCACTGCTATCGGGCCTGGGCGACTGGCCCGACCCGCCAGGGCCCCCCAGGCCGACACTCAAGTTTTCGCCGCCGAGGTTTCCAACGGCGGTTACCGGTGGCTGCTGCGGGTTGACCTGCTGGGCACCGACGGCCGGGGTGATGCCGAAAACGACAGGCAGCACAACGAGCAGAAGTAGCCGCCGTCTCACAGCCGGTCGATGTCCTCGAGCCGCCAACGAGGATCGCCTGAAGTCTGCGCCAGCGTCCAGACAACGGAATTGCCGTCGGCAGTCGCCGAGCTATCGGCGATCACCTTTCCCGCCTGGTCGACGACGCGGTACTGCGGCGCCGGCCCGTAGCGGACCACCACGGACACCTTCGTGGCGCTGAGCCTGGTCCCCAACGTCACCCGCTCGACGATCACCGGCAAACGTGGGGGGTCGTACCGCCACCCCTTGGTGGCCAGGTTGGTCAGCCCCAGCTTGGTGTCCGCATACTCCTTGTGTGCCGGCAGCATGATCTCGTCCAGAAGCTCCGGTCGGGGGTGGAGATACAGCCAATCGTTGTAAGCCACGATGCTCCGGATGATCGCGTCCCAGTTCTCGCCGGTGTTGACCAGTACCGGTGGTTGAGCTGTCTGATTCGGCACGCTGGGCCCCGGCGTCACCGGCGCGCCGCTGGGCCCGGCCGGTACCCCCCGCTGATCGCCGGCACGGCGTGAGATGACCCCCCAGGCGATCGCGCCGACCAACACGGCGAAGATGGCGAGCACCGCAGCCGCTCGCCAGGGGCTCAGGCCCCGATCGGGCTCGGTGGAAGGCGGCTGGGGCGGGGTGCCTTCCAGATCACGCAACATGCGATCGCCTGTTCGGCTCATCCTGACCTCCTCGGGGTTACCGTGCTAGAAGCATGCAGCACCAGGGGACCCTGGTCGCTCATGAAAACCCGTAACAGCGTGAACTCGACCTGGCGGGCGGCCTCCACCCGCACCTGGGTCGGCTCGGTGTCGATGACCACGTCGTAGATCTCCGCCGCCTCGTCCTGGGACGCCAGGTTCTCCGCAGCCAGGTCCCGGGCCAGGCCGGGAGCGAGCTGCACCGTCCGGCCCTCACTGGCCCGGTACACGACCTCGTCGATGCCAGAGGCCCCGGCCACGGCGGCGCCGTCGACAGCCGTCGACAGAGACCGCTGCGCCGATACCGCACGCCACAGGTCGAAGCTGATCCCGACCAGGAACAGCACCATGGAGCACAGCCCCACCATCCAGATCGTCATCATCCCGGCTTCGGAGCGCCGTATGAGGCCCCGGCGGGCACGGCCCGCCCCGGGCTGGGCCGGGGCCGCCAGCAGTGGCCGGGCCCGCCCGAGAACACAGGCGATCGCCATCACGACAACCCCCACAATCACGCCGGCGTACAGGGGCACGCTCAACCGAACCCCCGGTACTGGTCCACCCGCTCGCTGTGGCTGGTCGACCAGGTGACCGAGCCCACCGCGCCGAGCCCGGGGAAGGTGAGCGCCGGCATCACCACCGACACGGTGGCCACCACCGTCCCGCCCCGGTCGGTGCTGCCGGTGTAGGCCACCGAGACCGTCGAGGCGTCGACGCCGTGGTTCTCGGCAATCTCGGCCACCAGCCGATCTCCCTCGGCCATGCCGGCGTCCGGGTCGGCGGCCAGAGCCGTGACCCGGGCCGCCTCATGCGCCGCAGCCCGGGCCATGTTTTGGCGCTCGAGCCAGCTGGACATGGACACGAGGCCCATCGTCGGCAGCAGCAACAGCCCGATGCCGATCATCCACTCGAGGATGGCCGTGCCCGCCTCGTCTCGGACGCACCTCCGGAGCAACCAGCGCCGGATCACGGTGCCCGCTCCTTGACCGCCTGGCCGGTGGCCTCGAAGACCGAGTCCGTCAGCGGTGGGAGCCAGGCCGCGAACGTCACCTGCGCCAGGGCCCGCACGACCCCGTCGGCCTCGCTGCAGCTGATCTGGACCCCGCTGCCCATGGAGCCGCTGAGGATGTTGGCCAGCACCTCCTGGGCCCGGGCCTCGCACACCGCGGCGGAGTCGACATCGACTCTGGAGCCGGCACGGGCGGCCTGGTCCACCGCCGAGTGCACGACGCCCTTGCCATAGGACCACAGGATCAGGTTCGCGCCCCAGACGAGCACGAGAAACGACAGGCTCACCATCAGCGTGTACTCGATGGTGCTGAAGCCGCTCTCGTCGGGGCGCGTTCGCCCACCCCTCTGAGCCCAGTGGGCCCGTGGCGTGGGTCTCGACGGCACGTCTCAGAGCCCGAGCTGGTCCCGCATCTCGGCGATGATGTCGAGGCCCAGGGCCCGCAGCAGCGCGTAGATGGCGACGACGGCGAGCAGGCCCAGCAGCCCGAGGGCCAGCCACTCGACGAGCTGGCCGGACTCGTCCCGGCGGAGGCGGCCCTTGAGCCGGCCGGTGGTGGACCCGGCCAGGGCCGAGGCGCTGGCGGCGATGGCCGCCAACAGGACGACGACCACGGTGGCGGGCTTGATGAAGGTCTTGCGCATCGGTGGTGTTCTCCTTCGTTGTTGAGCTTTGAGGTTGGTAGGAGGGGCTGAGTGGGCCGTCATCGGCCGAGGACGAGGCGGGGGAAGGGGGCGGCGACGAACAGCAGCATCGGGGGCCCCATGAGCACGACCGTCGTGAGGATCATGGCGGTCTTGCGCTTGGTGGCCTTCTGCTTCTTGGCCTCCCGGTGGGCGTCGCGGAGGTCCTCGCTCTGGGCCAGCAGGGCATCGGCGATGTCGCCGCCCGCCCGGGCTGCGGTGGACAGGGTGCGGTAAAGGCGGGCGGCCGCCGGCTCGGGGGTGAGCTCGGCCGCTCGGGCAAAGGCGTCCTCGGGCTGGGAGCCCCCCTCGATGGAGTCCAGGACGGCGCGCAGCTCCCGGGCGATCTCGCCGCGGCTGCGGCGCACGACCTGTCCGGTGATCTGCTGGAGGTTGGGGTTGGCCCGGCTGTAGACGGCCATGACCTGGCACATGCTCAACAGCTCCCCCCGCATCCGCTCGCGCCGCTGGCGGATGCGGCGGTCGACTTCGGCCCGCTTGCGCAGCACTCCCAGGAAGAACCCGCACAGCCCGGTGAGGATCCCGATCCGGGTACCCAGGACGAGGCCGATGAGGACGCCGCTGGCCGCGCCTAGGGCGGCGAAGAGGAACTGCTGCAGCTGGTAGTCCTTCGGGTTGACGTTGCTGAGGCCGGCCAGCTCCAACTGGCGGCGGAGGACCTCCTCGTCGCGAGTACCACCCAGGGCCGAGACGTTCTGGGCCATGGAGCGCAGCATGGGACCGAGGACCCGGGCCACGACGCCGCCGATCGGCACCGGGCCCGTGCGGGCCAGGGCGATCACCTCATCGCCCCCCGAGCCCATCCGGGAGCGGGCCACCAGGGTGTAGGCGTGCACCCGGGGCCCGAGCCGGCGGTAGGGGCGGGCGAGGGCATAGACCAAGGAGCCGACGGCGATACCGGCGCACAGCGCCCAGGGCACTGCGATCAGGTGGATGGTCCGACCGCTCACGACGAGGCCCCCTCGGCGGTGCCCAGCACCCGCGCGTCGACGAGCTCACTACTGAGGCGGCGGGAGACGGCCAGGCCGAGGACGCTCAGGATCCCGCCCAGCGCCACCACCGCCGCGCCCTGGGACGTCCGGTAGAACTCCCGGAAGTCAGGTGTGCTGGCACAGAGCAACGCCAGGCCGATCCAGGGGATGACGAAGGCGATACGGGCCGTCATCTTGGGCTCGAGCTGGGAGGTCTTGATCTCTTCGTTGGCCTTCAGGTCCTCGGTGACCTGTCGGGACAGGTCACGCAGGATGCGCAGCGACAACGCTTGGCCCTGCTCGTGGGCGGCGATGAGGACCTCGATCACCCAGTCCGAGGTGTGGTCGGACAGCTCCTCGCGCACGAGCTCCAGCGCCGCCACCGGCCCGGCCAGGATGGCGGTGCCGGGGTAGCTGACGAACGCCTCGGCCACCGGGGCAGGACCAGAGCGGTTGAGCTCGAGGATCGACTGGTGGAGTGTCCGCCTTGCCTCGACGTTGGCCAGGAGGTGGCGTATGCCGTCCGGCCAGGCGTTCACCACGGCCCGGAGCCGGACGTCGCGGCGGTGGCCGAAGTAGGCCCGGGGGCCGAAGGCGGCGGCCACGGCGGGAACGGCCCCGACGAAGGGCGAGCCCGATATGGCCCACATGAGCAGCTCCACGGCCAAGCCCACGACCACCGACACCGCCCAGAACTGCGCCGGGCTGACCTCGACGCCGGCCTGGCGCAGTTCTGGGCGGTGTCGGTGGTCGTGGGCTTGGCCGT
>JBHENM010000331.1:0-1469 GCA_046262035.1 Acidimicrobiales bacterium
GCCGGGGTCTGGATCTGCGGCGCGGCAATATCGCTCTCCGGCGCGACAGCGGCGAGGGTGCGCCGCTGGCGTGGGCTGAGCTGGTGGACAAGGTGCGCTGGCAGCGACCGCGCGTCGACCGTGGAGCGAGCGCACGTCGCACGAGCGCCGGGCTGGAACTCGCCGGCCGCCCGTGCCACGGGCGCCGCGGTACAAGGCCTGTCCTTCGAGACGCGGTCCTACGCCTGAGAGCGAGCGGTCAGGGACGCCGGCTGAACAGAAACTGAGCAGGAAATGGCCTGGGAAGTGATCACCCGGCTCCTCCATCCTCCATCGAGGACGGCAACCGAGGAGGTCGGCGATGAAGAGGTTCGGGGTGCGGCCCAGGCGTCGGCGGGCGGGAGATGTCACCGGCTACCGGCAAGCCGAGCGGCGCCTGTTCGAGGCGGCGGGCATCAAGCCCCGGGAACTATGGGTCAAGCTGCCGAGGCTGGGCACGGAGGCCCGCGTTCTCGATGTCGGCGCGGGTGATCCGACGCTGTTCCTCCACGGCGGTCCCAACGCCGCCGCCACCTGGTCCTACCTCGCCGCCGCCACCTCCGGCCTGCGCGGCCTGCTCGTCGAGCGGCCGGGCACGGGCGTGAGCGACCCGCTTCCCACCGTGCCCGGTGCCCCCACCCTGGGCCGGGTCCAGGAGGACCTCACCGTCGACGTCCTCGACGCCCTGGGCCTCGACCAAGCCCATCTGGTCGGCTCCTCGCTGGGCGGGTTCGCCGCCCTGCGGTCGGCGGCCTCTCACCCCGAGCGCGTGCTCCGAATGGCGCTCCTGGGGTGTCCGGCCTTCGTGCCGGGCTGGACGCAGCCGAGGTTCTTCACGCTTCTCCGTGCCCCTGTCCTCGGCCGGGCCCTGGTCGCGCTCCCGCCGACGGCAGGTTCGGTCCGCATGTCGCTGCGGCAGCTGGGGCACGACAGATCTCTCGGCGCGGGGAGGATCCCCACTCCCATGCTTGAGTGGATCCGGTCGTGGCAGGCGGACACGCCCACCATGGCCAACGACGCGGCGATGATCGTCCGCTGCGGGACCTGGCGTGGCGGCTTCGACCCCGCCCTCGACCTCGACGACGATCTCCTCGGGCGAGTCCGGGCACCGACGTTGATCGTCGCCGGCAGCGACGATCCCGTCGGAGGCGAAGAGGTCGCTCGCACCCTGGCCGGTCGTCTGGCGCACGCCGACGTCGAGGTGATGAAGGACGCGGGCCATCTTCCGTGGCTCGACGACCCCGGCCGAGTGGCCGAGTTGACCTCGTCGTTCCTGGTGTCGGCCGGGTCCCCCGTGAACGCAGTCCCTGCCGCCACACCCCAAGAACCGGATGTTCTGCCCGCCCACTCGAGAGGAGCAACGAGATGAACCGGCTACGACGGACGCTGACAGGTGTCGCCCTGGTGGCCGTGGCGATGGCCGGCTGCGGCAACGACGACGGCTCGGCCCC
>JBHENM010000332.1:0-1545 GCA_046262035.1 Acidimicrobiales bacterium
TCAGGGGAACCTGAACCGGAGACGGCGACCACCCCACCAGGGAACGGGCAGGTCCATCTCGGCGAAGCCTGCCTGGAGCAGGACGGGGGTGTAGGTCCGGCGGGTGAGCTCCACCGTCACGTGGTCGTCGCCGATGTGGACGGTGCCGGTGGTGTCGACGAAGTGGCGGTGGATGCGCTCGGGGGTCATGTGCTCGTAGCGCTTGAGGCTCCGGGCCAGGAGGCGGTAGAGGTTGCCGGCGATCACGGTGAGAGTGGTGTCCACGTCGACGTTGAGGGCCAGGCCCGACGACAGGGCGTCGAGGTGGAAGCCCCCGATGTAGGAGGAGAGCTCGTTCTCGATCAGCATCCTCTCGGCGTAGCGGGCGAAGAGGTCCTTGGCCTTGGTGGTGGTGTCGTGGGTGATCAGCAGGGTGGGCTCGTCCCGGCCGATGTTGCGGACCGCGATCTGGCGGACGGGCCTGCAGATGCCCTTGATGGCGACGGTGTCCTCGTGCAGCTGGGGATGTCGGTAGCGCCCGGCCCGGTCGATGCGCACCGACTTCCACGCAGAGTCGGGCAGGGCAGCCAAGCCGGCAAGGACCGACTTGCCCCGCTGGCGCAGGGTGAGCCAGTCGATGCCCCGGGCGCTGAGCTCGTCGAGCACGGCGTAGGTGGTGAGGCGGGAGTCGAACACCAGCAGGCCCGGATCGGTGCCCGACGTCGCCTTCCAGTGCTCGGCGAAGGCCAGGATCTCCCGGGCCGCCTCGCCCTTGGTCACGTCGGCGTTGGCGTAGACCATCTCGGTGGAGGCGTGGTCCTGGGCGAAGAAGGCCAGCACCGATCGGGTGGCTTGGGACCGCTTGGGGACGTAGTTGTTGTCCAGGGGGGCGTCGGAGCCGTGGTGGCGGATGGAGTGGAAGTCCAGGTTGAACCCGGCATCGCCGGTGGCCAGGCCGATCTGGCGCAGCCGATCGACCAGGTACCCCAGCGCGGCGGTGTTCATCTCCCGGCGCACCCGGTAGGAGTAGGTGGTGGCATGGGTGGCCTTGGGCAGCACGTTCAGCCCCACGGCCAGGCCCAGGGCGGCATCCGCGGCCACGTCGGTGGCGTGGCTGACCCGCCCGGAGCGCAGCAGCTTGAGGACCAGCAGCGAGCCCATCGAGTGCCAGGCCGACAGCACCGAGGTCGACGGGTAGGCCCCCGCCGCGATCACGGCGTCGACCCCCAGCTCCACCATGGCCGGGAACAGGACGAACAGCCCGGCATGGGCGCACTCGGTGCTGGTCCCGGCCGGCCACTCCCCCAGAGGAGCGGCCCTGACCGCCTCGGTGCGCGGCGCCGGGCCGTGGCCGTGTCGGGCCCGGGGCGGCAGGCGGGACAGGCCCTCGGAGGACACGATGACCCACACGCTCTGGTGACTGATGGGGGTGCCCGCAGCGGTGAGGGCGTCGGCGATCTCCTTGACCGAGCGGTCGGCGGCACGCAGCTCGAGCACCTGCTCGCGCAGCGTGGCCGTCTGGCGGGGGCCTTTGGGGCCGGGCTTGGAGGAGGCGAAGAACGAGGC
>JBHENM010000333.1:0-18750 GCA_046262035.1 Acidimicrobiales bacterium
CCACCGCGCCCAACGTGGCTCCGGCCGCCAGCTCAACCGGGGCGAGACCACCAACGACCTGCGCCGGTTCATCTTCTTCGCCAACAGGAGTGCCGTCCGCTACCCCCATCACGACGACCAGACCACCCAGGCGCATTGCCACACCCTCGTCGTGAACGCCTGCGTCCTGTCCACCACCGGCTACCTCCAGGACGCCATCGACGCCCAGCGGGCCGCCGGCCATCAGGTCAGCGACGAGGCCATCGCCCATCTGAGCCCCGCCCACTTCGAGACGATCAACCCGTACGGCACGCTGACCTTCGACATCGCCGGCGTTCTCAAGCGATCTCGACGCCCCCTTCGCCGCCTCTAATCCGCGTTAGTGGCTGCATTGTTGGCCACTTTGGCGCCGTTACTCAGATGACCCCAATCTCCGGCTACGCCCATCTGCCGCACCTCACGCACCTATCCGGGCACGGTGCTCGGCCGGCCGTGAGCAATGGGGTTCTTCCTGGCCATCGAGCGCCTGTTCAGGATTTAATCGGCCGGGCTCGGGTCAGGCCGGAGTCAGGCGGGCGACGTTCGAGGCCTCCCAGCGGCCGTGGTGCCCGGGCACGACATCGAAGCTGACGGCCGTGCCCGCCTCGATCTGGCGGGTGCCGTCGGCGATGGCCGTGCAGTGGAAGAACAGCTCGGGGCCACCATCGGCGGAGACGGACCCGAAGCCGGCGTGAGCGTCGAAGGCGATGACGACACCCCGCACGGCCGGGTCAGTGAACGATCTTGGCGATGGCCAGCTCGACGATGTCGCTGGCGCCGGCTTCTTTCAGAGCGGGGATGAGGGTGTTGATTTCGACCTTGGGCACGACCGTCTCCACGGCGTAGGCATCGCCGCCGAAGAGCTTGGAGACGGTGGGCGATCGGAGGGCGGGGAGGATGCCGATCACCCGGTCGAGGTCGGACTCGGCCACGTTGAGCTTCACCAGCACCCGCCCCCGGGCCTCCAACGTGCCCTGGAGGAGGGTGTGGACCTGGCTCATGGCGTACCGCTTGAGCGGGTCGTCCGCCGCCGCCGGGTTGGCGATGAGCTCGGTGAAGCTGACCAGGAGGGTGTCGATGATGCGCAGGCCCGCCGTGCGGAGCGCCCGCCCCGTCTCGGTGAGCTCGACCACGGCGTCCACGATGTCGGGCACCTTGGCCTCGGTGGCGCCGTAGGACAGCCGTACGTCGGCCTTGATGCCCAGCTTGTCGAAGTACCGCTGGGTGATCGCCGGGTACTCCGTCGACACGCGGACCCCGTCACCCAGCTCGGCCGTCTCCCGCACGGACGAGTCCTCGGACACGGCCAGCACGATCCTCACCGGCCGGGCCGTGGCCTTGGAGTAGTGCAACTCGCCCAGGGACACGACGTCTCCGCCCGTCTCCTCGATCCAGTCCCGCCCTGTGATGCCGAGGTCGAAGACCCCTTCGGCCACGTAGGTGGGGATCTCCTGGGGGCGCAGGATGCGGACGTCGGCGATGCGTTCGTCGTCCACCGTGCCTCGGTAGTCGACCTCCGAAGAGCGCTGGACGGGCAGGTCGGCCGCCTCGAACAGCTCGAGGGTGGCGCGTTCCAGGGAGCCTTTGGGCAGGACCAACCTCAGCACGGGTCAGCCCCGGTGAACGCCCGCTTGGGGAGCTGGCGCAGCAGGTCGGCCATCTCGAGGGCGGCGGTGGCCGCTTCGAACCCCTTGTTGCCCAGTTCCCCGCCGGCCCGGTCGAGGGCATCCTGGACGTTGTCGGTGGTGAGCACGCCGAACATGACGGGGACGCCCGTGTCCAGCTGAACCCGCTGAACTCCGGCTGCGCACTGGGTGGCGATGTGGGTGTAGTGGTCGGTGTCACCCCGGATGACGGCACCCACGCACACCACGGCGTCGAACTCGCCGGAGGACGCGAGCCGGTGAGCGGCCAGCGGCACCTCGAAGGCGCCCGGGACCCACACGACCGCCACCGACTCGAGGTCCACGCCGTGGCTGGTCAGGCCCTCCACCGCTCCGTTGAGGAGGCGTCCGGTGACGTCGGTGTTGAACCGGCTGGCCACGACGGCCACCCGCAGCCCTGCGCCCTCCAGGCGGCCCTCGTAGACCGTGCCCGGCTGAGCGGCGTCCGTGACCGGACCGCGCTGCTCCTGGTTCCGGCCCCGCGTGGTCACTCCGATGTCCCGCCCAGGTCTCCGCTCGCGGGGCCGCTCGGGCCCTGCTTCCCGCCCGGGCCCTGCTCCCCACTCAGGGGGCCCAGCTCTCCGCTCAGGGGGCCGCTCGGGCCCAGGCCCTCCAGCAGGTGGCCCATCCGTTGCTGCTTGGTCCGCAGGTACCGGATGTTCTCGATCGTGGGGACGGACTGCAGCGGCACCCTTTCCACGATCTCCAGTCCGAAGCCTTCGAGACCCCCGTACTTGGCCGGGTTGTTGGTCAGCAGGCGCATGGTGGTGATGCCCAGGTCGACGAGGATCTGGGCTCCGATCCCGTACTCGCGGGTGTCGACCGGTAGCCCCAGCTCGAGGTTGGCGTCCACCGTGTCGTGCCCCTTGTCCTGCAGGTTGTAGGCCCGAAGCTTGTGGGCGATCCCGATCCCCCGCCCTTCGTGCCCGCGGAGGTAGACGACCACGCCCATACCCGCCTCCGCCACCCGCTGGAGGGCGCCCCGCAGCTGCGGCCCGCAGTCGCATCGCAGCGACCCGAGGGCGTCGCCCGTGAGGCACTCCGAGTGCACCCGCACGAGGACGTCCTCCTCCCCCTGCACCGCACCCCGCACCAGAGCCATGTGCTGCTCGCCGTCCAGCAGCGACTCGTACACGTAGCCCGTGAAGTCCCCCCACTGGGTCGGGACGCGCGCCTCGGTGACCCGTCGCACTAGCTTCTCCCGCTGGCGCCTGAACCGGATGAGGTCGGCGATGCTCACCAGGAGCAGGCCGTGCTCGGCGGCGAACCGGGTGAGCTCAGGGAGGCGAGCCATGCCCGTCTTGTCCTCGCTAACCACCTCGCACAGCACGCCTGCGGGGTAGAGACCCGCCATGCGGGCGAGGTCGATCGTGGCCTCGGTGTGACCCCCCCGCTTGAGCACGCCGCCCTCTCGGTATCGCAGCGGGTACATGTGTCCGGGACGGGCCAGGTCGGAGGCGCGTGTCTCGGGGTCGATGAGGGCGGCGATGGTGGTGGCCCGGTCGGCGGCGGAGATGCCGGTGGACGTGCGGTGCCGGGCGTCGACGGACACCGTGAACGCCGTCCGGTTGGACTCGGTGTTGTCCACCACCATGGGCGGCAGCTCGAGCTGGTCGAGGCGCTCGCCGGTCATGGGCATGCAGATCACGCCCGACGTGTGACTGAGGAAGAAGGCGATCTTCTCGGCCGTGGCGAACTCGGCCGCCATCACCAGGTCGCCCTCGTTCTCGCGGTTGGCGTCGTCGACCACGACGACGATCTCTCCCCGCCCGAAGGCGGCGATGGCATCCTCGACGTTGGCGAAGCCGGCGGCGGTCATGGTCCGGCCGTCATTGTCGCAGGAGTCGCTCGACGTACTTGGCGATTACGTCGAACTCGAGGTTGACCAGATCACCCGGCTGACGCCGGCCCAGCGTCGTGGTGGCCGCCGTATGGGGAATCACGGCGACGGTGAAGCCCTCGTCGGAGGCCTCCACGACGGTGAGGCTCACGCCGTCCACCGCCACTGAGCCCTTGGCCACCAGGTACCGGGCGTGGGCCGGGCCCACTTTGATACTCAGGTCGGGAGCGGGCGCAAGCACGGTCCCCACCGCGTCCACGTGGCCCTGAACCAGGTGGCCGCCGAGCCGGTCGGCCAGCCGCAAGGGCCGCTCCAGGTTGACGGGATCGTCCGCCTTCAGCCGGCCGAGGGCGGTGCGGGACAGGGTCTCGTCGACCACGTCGGTCTGCCACCACCCGTCCCCCAGGGCGACGGTGGTCAGGCAGACCCCGTTGACCGAGATCGAGGAGCCGGGCTCGGCGTCCTCGGTGACCAGCTTGGCCTCGAACGTGAACCGGTGCCCCTCGGCCCCCGCGAAGCGACCCATTTCCTCCACGATCCCCGTGAACATCCTCAGTCTCCCGTGCCTGGACCCGGGACAAGGTCGATCCGCAGGTCCTCACCCAGGCGTTCCACGGCCACGATGCGTCCGCGCCAGACTTCGGCCATGGTCGCCGCGCCGGAACCGGCCATGAGGGGAAAGCCGTCGTCGCCCCCCATCAGGGCCGGCGACAGATAGAGCACGTAGCGGTCGACCAGTCCCGCTCGGTGGAACTCTCCTGCCACCGTGGGCCCGCCCTCCACCAGGAGCTGGAGGATCCCCCTCCGGCCGAGGTCGTCCAGCACGTTTCCCAGGTCGCCTTCCAGCTCGAGCGCAGGCTGGACCCGGGCGCCGGCCGGGGCATGGCCCAGGACCACCCGCTGCGGTTGCCGGTGACCCGGCGTCAGCCAGTCGCCCCGTGCCGTCAGCTCGGGGTCGTCGGCGCGCACGGTGCCCGCCCCCACGAGCACGGCGTCGCTCTCGCCCCGCAGCCGGTGGGCGTCCTCCCGAGCCCTCTCGCCCGTTATCCAGCGGCTGCTGCCGTCGGGCGCAGCCACGCGGCCATCCAGGGTCGCGGCCAGCTTCACGATCACCCACGGCCGTCCCGTGGCCCGCTGCTTGAGGTAGGGGGCCAGTTGCACCCGCACCTCGTTGGCGCACAAGCCCACCTCCACGTCCACCCCCGCCTGGCGGAGGGCGGCGACGCCGGCGCCGCGCACCCGCTCGTCCGGATCCTCCACGGCCACCACCACCCTCCGGATCGCGGCGGCCACGATGGTCTCGGCACAGGGCGGCGTCCGGCCGTGGTGGACGCAAGGCTCCAGGGTGGTGACGAGCGTGGCCCCTCGAGCGTGCTCTCCCGCCGCAGCCAGGGCCACCCCTTCGGCGTGGGACTTGCCTGCCGCCTGCGTCGCCCCTTCGAACCCGCCGGGCTCGATCACGCATCCCACCCACGGGTTGGGCGAGGTCAGGGCCCGGACCGACGCACCCAGCTCCATCGCCCTACGCATGGCTCGCTCCTCCGCGCCGCGCGTCACTTCGGGTGCTCGGTCGGCTGCTCGGTGAGGAGGGCGACGGCGTGGGGCAGGACGTCCAGCACCGCTTCCAGGCACTCGACTGCCCCCGGCGTCGAGCCCGGGGTGTTCAGGACGATGCACCGTCCCAGGGTTCCGGCGACGGCACGGGACAGCCGGGCCTTGTCGGGATTGGCGGCCCGCATGGCCTCGGCCAGGCCCGGAGCCTGCCTGTCCAGCACCTCGAGGGTCCCCTCGGGGGTGAGATCCCGGGGCGAGAAACCGGTGCCCCCGGTGGTGACCACTAGGCCCCCGAAGCCCGAGCAGAGCTCCTCCAGCGCCCGGGCGACCGACTCCACCCCGTCGGCCACGGCCCAGCGATCGACGACCTCCCAGCCCCGGCCGCGAAGGACCTCGGCCAGCGCCGCCCCCGACCGGTCCTGACGGGTTCCGCCCACCACGCCGTCGGAGACGGTCAGCACCTTCGCCCGCAGGCGTGGGCTCTGCTCGGACACTCAGCCTCCCAGCCGCTCGGCGGCGGTGGGCCGAGCGCCGTTACGCCACGCGGCCGCGGCCTGAGGCCCGCGCCCCTCGGGCTGCACCTTGACCAGCTCGAGCTGTCCCTCGCCGGTCCCCACCCGCAGGCTGCCCGCGTCCAGCGCACCCGGTTCCAGCGTCACGTCCCCACCATCGCCCACCAGCCGGCTCCGCAGCACTTTGAGGCGGCGACCCCGGAACGTCGTCCACGCCTGTCCCAGCCGCACCACCCGGTGAAGGTGGTGGGCGGGAGCCGACCAGTCGAGGTGGTGGTCGACGGGCTCGAGCTTGGCCGCGTACGTCGGCTCGCCCACCTGGGGCTGCGGCTCGGGCAGTCCGTCGGCCAGGAGCCCCACCAGCAGCCGCGTTCCCGCCTCGGTGAGCTCCGCTCGCAGTTCCTCCGCCGTCTGCTCGGGCTCGATGGGCACTTCTTCGCATGCGTACACGGGGCCGGTGTCGAGGCCCTCCTCCAGGCCCATGATGCACACCCCCGTCCGCTCGTCACCGGCCAGGATGGCCCGCTCCACCGGGGCGGCGCCCCTCCAGCGGGGCAACAGGGAGAAGTGCACGTTAATCATCGGGAGCACGTCGAGCACGTGGGGCCGGATCAACTTCCCGTAGGCCACCACCACCCCGAGATCGGCGCCCAGCGCCACCACGTCGTCGACCCGGTCGGTAACGGACAAACCGAGTTCCTGGGCGGCCGCCTTCACCGGGCTGGGCTGGAGGTCAGCGCCGCGGCCCCGGCGACGATCGGGCTGGGACACGACGAGGGCGACCTCGTGACCAGCGTCCACCAGCCCCCGCAGGGGCGCGACGGCCACCTCGGGGGTGCCCAGAAAGACGAGTCTCAGGCCCGCCCCACCCGGCCGGGGGCCTCCGCTCGTCCCGTGTCGACCGTGAGCCCGAGGGACCGGTTCCGGAGCGTGCGCATGGCCTGCTTGCGCTGGCCCTTGTCGAGGCGCTCGAGCAGGAGGATCCCGTCCAGGTGGTCGACCTCGTGCTGGTACACCCGAGCCAGGAGGTCATCGGCCTCGATGTCGAGCTCCCGGCCTTCCAGGTCCCATCCCGTGAGCCGGACGCGGGCGGCGCGGGAGATGGGCCAGGCCAGGCCCGGGACGGAAAGGCACCCCTCCTCGTAGGTCCACTCGTCGGCCCGCTCGGCGATGGTCGGGTTGACCACGGCGAAGGGGCCGTCGCCGATGTCGTAGACGAACAGGCGCTTCTGCACCCCGATCTGGGGGGCGGCCAGGCCGACTCCGGGCGCCTCGTACATGGTCACCAGCATGTCGTCGGCCAGGCGCAGGAGATCGGCGTCGATCTCGTCGACCGTCTCGGCCGGATGCCGGAGGACGGGGTCGCCGAAGACCCGGATGTCGTAGGGCGCCACGCCTCTGAGGTTACTCGGGGCCATCTCCCGGCCCAGAGGGTGGCCCATCCGCTGGACGACCCACCTCGTGACGCACACCGCCGTTCACCCGCGTGATCCGCGAGTTCTCGCACGTCCCGTCTCCGAGGTGGTCATTCCAACGCACGGGCGGAACGCCGTGGTCGGCTGCCGGCGTGGAGAACACGACGCTGGAGTAGAGGAGGTCCGTGCACCGGGTGATCGGCGGGCCGTAGTACTCCGTCCACATGATCGACCACTCCCCGAGGCCGCCCCACTTCGCCGGAGCCGCGATCAGACCGATCTCCTGCTCGTCACCCGATTCCTCGTCGACGACCCAGGCACCCCACCACCGGGCCTTCTCGTCGACGTCGACAGCCTCCACCCGGAGCCGGTAGGGCCGCTCGGGCTTCCAGATGTACGGAATGCGGCAGCTCCACCCCGTGCCCTCCCCGCCGAAGCGGACCGTCCCCATCCCCTCCGCTCCGAGCGTCTCCCAGAAGGAGAAGATGGCCATCTTGCCGAGGCTGCCATCGGCCCGGTTGCCCTTGGTCTGCAGGCCGATGTACCCGCCCTCCCCCGCCGCCGTCCGGAACTGGTGGGCCCAGAAGTAGGTCGAGTCGGGACCGGGGTCGATCTCGGGGACGAGGACGTGCTCCAAAGCCGAGTATCCGTCGTCCTCGGACGGCGGGGGCCACCACCAGTCGGTGTAAGTCCCTCGTCCCTGGACAACCCGGCGGCGGAACACCCCGCTCACGTTAGGAGGCCGTCACGCCCGCAGGGGATCGACCTCGACCCTGACCCGCCCGCGCGGCCGGCCGGCGGCGGCCAGACCGTCGCACAGGGTCGCGTGGTCGGCCGCCCGTACCAGCCACCGATCATCACTAGGGCCCAGTTCCCCGCTCAGAGGGCCGTTCGGGCCCAGTTCCCCGCTCAGAGGGCCGCTCGGGCCCAGGACCTCCAAGCCCGGCTGCTGGGTGAGGGCTTCGACCAGCTCGGACGCGGCCTGTCCCGAGATCCGGGCCAGAGCCGTTTCCGGAGGGAACCGGAGAGCGGCCCGCCGGGCGCCTTCGACCACGGCCAGGCGCGAAGGGTCGGCGTGCACCGCGGCGTCGATGGCCTCGTGGGTGGGATGCCGGGTCTGGACCAGGAGCTTCCCTCCAATACGCCCTCCGACGATCCGGGCAGCACGGGCCAGGAGCCCGAACGCCTCTTCGGACGCCCGGTAGCGGGTGGCCAGCAGCTCCTGGTCGAAGTCCAGGAAGGCCACCGCCCCGGCAGCCCGGACGCGATGGAGCACCGCCTCCGTGCCCACGAGCACCCGGGCGCCGGCGAGGGCGACGCCGGACTCGGCCGTGACTTCCTCGACCGGCTGTCCGGCCAGGGCCTCCAGCTCTTCCCGGGCGCGGGTCACCCCCACCCTCAGGGCCTTCATGCGGGTGGCCCCGCACGCGGGGCAGACCACCGGGCGCTCGGCCGAGCAGCGGCGGCACCGGAGGCCCTGATCGCTTGATTCCATGGGACCGTCGCAGACCTCGCAGCGGGCCAGCTCGCCACACGCGGCGCAGGCCAGTAGGCGCGCCCGGCCCTTGCGGTTGAGGACGCAGAGCACGGGGCGTCCCGGCTCCGCCCCCCGCACGAGCTGCACCAACCGGCTGGAGTAGAGGCCGGAGCCGGGCGGCTCGGTACGGCGATCCACCACCTCCACCACCGGCCACCCGCCCCGCTCCTCGGATCGGGACGTGGTGAGCAACGGTCCGAGGTTGAGGGTCTCCAGCGAGGGGACCGGGGAGACGAGTAGGCAGGGGACGCGCGCACGGCGCGCTCGTTCGACGACCACGTCGCGGGCGTTCCAGGTGGGCGACCGCTCCTCCTGATAGGCCTCGTCGTGCTCGTCGAGCACCACCACCGTCCGGAGGTCGGGCACCGGCGCCCAGGCCGCGGCCCGGGCGCCGATCACCAGGCACCCGCCGGCCGCCGCGCGGGCCCAGTCGCGGGGCATGAGGGCCACCGGCCACCCGCCGGCTCGCAGCCGGTCCGCCAGCTCGGCCGCCTGCTCCAGTCCCGGCACCAGCACGAGGCCGTTTCCCCGCCCGGCCGCCGCAGCGAGGAAGGGGTAGACGTCGCTGGCCGGTGGGACCCGCACGACGGCCAAGCGTCGCCGCAGGGCTTCGGCGACCAGCGGCGGCGGCTCCGCCCATGAGTCCGCGGGCGAGGTCCCCGCCCCCGGTAGCCCGAGCACGGCGCGCGGCGGTGATGCGGTGGACAGGAAGTGGGTGGGATGGCCGGCCCAGCGCCAGGCCGCCCAGTTGGAGAGGGCCACCAGGTCCGGTGGCGGCCCGAGCCCCGACACCTTGCTCAGGGGTAGCAGGGGCCGGTCGGTCTCGGGTGGGCCTCCGACCCCCACGACCCAACCCCGCAGCTTGCGGCCGTGGAGAGGTATGCGAACGATGGTCCCCACCCCCACCTGCTGGCGCAGATGCTCGGGGATCAGGTAGTCGAACGTGCGATGGAGACCGACGACGTCCGGGACGACGCGGGCCACGCCGCTTCCCGGCACGGAGGCGGGAGTTACAGGTTCAGAGCTTGCTTGACCTCGTCCAGGCGGCTGAGGTGCTCCCAGGAGAACTCCTTGTCCGACCGCCCGAAGTGGCCGTAGGCCGCCGTCCGCCGGAAGATGGGCTTGCGCAGGTCGAGGTCGCGGATGATGGCGGCCGGGCGCAGGTCGAACACCTCCTGGGCGATGGTCTCGATCCGCCGGGGGTCGACCGTCTCCGTGCCGAAGGTCTCGACCATGATGGAGACGGGCCGGGCCACGCCGATGGCGTAGGCGACCTGGATCTCGCACCGGCGAGCGGCGCCCGACGCCACGATGTGCTTGGCCACCCAACGGGCGGCGTAGGCGCCTGAACGGTCGACCTTGCTGGGGTCCTTCCCCGAGAACGCACCGCCGCCGTGACGGGCAGCGCCGCCGTAGGTGTCCACGATGATCTTGCGCCCGGTGAGGCCGGTGTCGGCGTGGGGACCGCCCAGCTCGAAGCTTCCCGTCGGGTTGGCCAGCAGCTCGTACTTGTCGTCTACGAACTTGGCCGGGAGGAGGGGGTGGATGACGTGCTCCCTCAGGTCGGGTTTCAGCAGCGTCTCCAGGTCGAGGCCGGGCTGGTGCTGGCTGGAGATGAGCACGGTCTTGAGACGCACCGGCTCCCCGTCCTGGTACTCGAACGTGACCTGGGTCTTGCCGTCCGGCCTCAGGTACGGGAGGACGCCCGCCTTGCGCACCTCGGCCAGCCTCTGAGCCAGGCGGTGGGCCAGCCAGATCGGCAGGGGCATGAGATCGTCGGTCTCATCGCAGGCGTAGCCGAACATCATCCCTTGATCGCCTGCGCCCTGGGCGTTGATCTCGTCCTCGCTGCTTCGGCCCGAGCGAACCTCGTAGGCCGTGTCGACACCTTGGGCGATGTCGGGCGACTGCTCGTCGATGGCCGTGATGACGCCGCACGTGTTCCCGTCGAACCCGTAGGACTCGCGGTCGTAGCCCACGCCGCAGACCGTACTGCGCACGATCTTGGGGATGTCCACGTAGGCCTTAGTCGTGATCTCACCGGCGACGACCACCAGACCCGTGGTCAGGAGGGTCTCGCACGCAACCCGCCCCTGAGGGTCCTCGGCCAGGATGGCGTCGAGGATGGCGTCGGAAACCTGGTCCGCCATCTTGTCGGGGTGACCCTCGGTTACGGACTCCGACGTGAACGTGTAGCTGCTCATAGGACGGAAACCCTAGTTCTGGTGCAGGAGGCGGGTCACTGCGTCGATCACGCTGGCCGCCAGTGCCCGCTTCGTGCCGAGCGGCACCTCGAACACTGGCCCCGCCGCGCTCAAGACGACAGCCTGGTTGGTGTCGTGTTCGAAGCCGGCGCCGGGAGCCGACACGTCGTTGGCCACGATGAGGTCGAGGCCCTTGGCTGCCATCTTGGCCCGCGCCCGCTCCACGACGTCGGAGGTCTCGGCCGCGAAACCGACAAGGACCTGACCGGGCCGGCGTCGCCGTCCGAGAACGCCGAGGATGTCGGTCGTCGGCTCCAGCACCATCTCCGGAGGCCCCTCGGCCTTCGGTAGCTTCACGTCGGACGGGCCCTTGGGCCGGAAGTCGGCCACGGCCGCGGCCATGACGACTACGTCGGCCTCCTCGGCCGCCGCCAGCACCACCGCCTCCATCTCGGCCGCCGTCTCCACCCGGACGACGTCCACTCCTGGCGCGGCGGGAAGTCCCACCGTGGTTACGAGGGTGACCTTTGCGCCGCGGGACGCGGCCTCGTCGGCCACCGCGTGTCCCTGCTTGCCCGACGACCGGTTGCCGAGGAAGCGCACGGCGTCCACCGGCTCCCGGGTTCCGCCCGCGGTGACCAGCACGCGCCGGCCGCGGAGGTCCTGCGGGGAGAACAGGCCGGCGATGGCGGCCACGATGGTGGCCGGCTCCGGCAACCGGCCCGGCCCCTCGTCCCCACCGGCCAGCCGTCCCACCGCCGGCTGGAGGACGTGCACGCCGCGGCGCCTGAGCGTGATGAGGTTGGCCTGGACGGCAGGGTGCTCCCACATCTCGACGTGCATGGCCGGGCACACCAGGACGGGCGCCCGGGTGGCGAGGAGAGTCGCGGTGAGGAGGTCGTCGGCGATGCCGGCGGCATAGGCGCCCAGCAGCCGGGCCGTGGCCGGCGCCACCACCACGGCGTCGGCCGCCTGACCGAGACGGGTGTGGGGGATGGGGTCGCTGCCGTCCCACAGCGAGGTCTGCACCTTCTCCGAGGCCAGGGCGGAAAGGGTGACAGGCCCGATGAACCGGGATGCGCCCTCGGTCATGACGGGCATGACGTAGGCGCCGGAGTCGACCAGCAGACGGCAGACCTCCACGGCCTTGTACGCCGCGATCCCGCCACAGACACCGAGCACGATGCGCCTGCCTGCGAGCCCGCCGGCCGGTTCCGGGCCGCCGGCACCGGGAACTCCGCCAGGAGCTACTTCTCCGCCTCCTCGGCCTCTTCGGCCTCTGTGGGCTCGACGAACCGGATCTTGTCGGCTGCGATCTCCTCCAGGGCGATGGTCAGCGGCTTACGCGAGACCGAGGCCACCTGGGGCGGGACGATGGCGCCGAGACCCTCTCCCAACTGGCTGAAGTACGAGTTGATCTGACGGCCCCGCTTGGCGCTCAGGCTCACCAGGCTGAACTTGGAGTCGACCTTCGACAGCAAGACCTCGATGGGCGGGTGGATCATGGTGTTGCGTTCAGTCGACATGAGAGCTCCGTCTTGCGCAGGCGGTCGGCGATTCCGGTGCCTGTTTCAGGCCCGGAGCCGACGGTGTGACTCCAGGATACCAAGCACTTGGTCCACCGCCCGGCCAAGGTCCTCATTGACGACGATGTGATCGGCCAGGGCCCGCCCTTTCGCCTCCTCGGCGTCCGCCTTGGCCAGCCGGCGGGCGATGACCTCCTCCGGGTCGCCACGGCCCCGCAGTCGGGCCTCCTGAACGGCGCGGGACGGGGGCACGATCAGGATCACGACGGCCTCGGGCCAGCGCTCCTTGACGTCGCGCGCGCCCTGCACGTCGATCTCCAACAGCACGTCGTGCCCGGGAGGGGTCTCGGGAACAGGGGTTCCGTAGAGATGGTCGAAGACCGAGTTCCACTCGAGGAACCCGCCCTCGGCCGCTCTGGACTCGAAGCGGTCACGGTCGACGAAGTGATAGGCGTCGGGGGATTCGCCCTGCCGGCGTGGGCGCGTCGTCCAAGAGCGACTCAACCACAGGTTGTCCACACGTTGGCGCAGGCCGCTGACGACCGAACCCTTACCCGCTCCCGACGGGCCCGCGATTACGAAGACTGACGGTAGGTGGGGATCGGTCAGGGCGAAGAGGGGAACAGCCGCAACAGGGACTTGCGTTGCTGGTCGCCAAGGCCTCGGACCCGCCGGGCCTCGCTGATCTCGACCTCTTCCATGATCCGACGGGCTCGAACCTTGCCGACACCGGGGAGGGACTCGAGGACGGCCAGCACCTTGATCTTGCCTACGACCTCGTCGCGTTGGCTCTGATCGAACAACTCCTGGAGCGAGAGCGACCCCATCTTCAGTTTCTCTTTCAGTTCCGCCCGTTGGCGGCGGGCGGCGGCAGCCTTGTCGAGCGCTGCCTGGCGCTGCTCAGGGGAGAGCTGGGGGGGCATGGGCATGGGGGGCACCCTAGCGCGCGCGCCAGTTCCGTCAACGTGGCGCCCGGCCGCTCAGGCGGGTTGCAGCGACTCGACCAGAGCGGCTGCCGCCTCCGACGGGTCCGCCGCGGTGGTCACCGCCCGCCCCACCACGAGCAGGTCCGCACCCCACGCCAGGGCTTGCTGCGGCGTGCTGGCCCTCGCCTGATCGTGCCTTTCGGCCGACGCGGGACGGATTCCGGGGACAACGGCCAGCAAGCGCGGAGCGAGCTGCTTCGCCTCCCGCACGTCGGCTGCGGCGCAGACCACGCCCCCGCATCCGCCCTCGACCGCGGCCAGCACTCGCCGTCCCAGGATGTGCGGCGGAGCGTCAGCGTCGCTGGTGAGCACGGTGACGGCCAAGGCCACGGGATGAGCCAGCCCCGCCGCTTCCGCACCATCGCGCAGCCCGTCCACTCCTGCCCGCAGCATGACCGGGCCGCCGTGGGCGTGAAGGGTGAGATAGGACGTGCCCAAGGCGCCGATGACCCGGGCCGTCTTGCGCACCGTGGTGGGGATGTCGTGCAGCTTGAGGTCGAGCATGACCGAGAACCCGCTGTTGATAAGGGACGCGACCGCCTCGGGCCCGGCCGCGGCATAGAGCTCGAGCCCCACCTTGGCCACGCCGAACCACGGCTGGAGCTGACGGGCCAGCCTTAGGGCGACGACGAGGTCGTCGGTGTCGAGGGCCAGCGCCAACCGGTCACGCACTTCCATGTTCTCCTCCCCGGCGGGTCCCTAAGCCCGCCTCCTCCCGAAGTGGGGCCCCTGCCCCACCGGCGCCGTGTGGACCGTGCCTACCAGATCGGCGACCCGTCGCACATCGTGAGCGCGGCACCAGGCCGACAGCTCGTCCCGGATCCGGGCTGCGGCCCGGGGGTCGGCGAAGGTGGCCGTACCCACCTGCACGGCATTGGCCCCCGCCACCAACAGCTCGGCCGCGTGCTCGCCTTTGGTCACTCCACCGACACCGACGATGGCCGCGTCCGGAAAGGCCTGCCGGCACTCGTAGATGGCGCGCACCGCCACCGGACGGATGGCCGGTCCCGAAAGCCCACCGCCGCCGGCTCCCAGCCGGAAGCGCCGGGTCGCAGGATCGATGGCCATCCCCCGCACCGTGTTGATCAGGGTGACCCCTTCGGCGCCCGCTCCGAGAGCGGCGGCAGCGATCTCGGGCAGATCGACCACGCTGGGGCTGAGCTTCGCCCACCGCGGGCGGTTGCAGGCAACCGTGGCCGCGACCACCGAGGCGGTGGCCTCGGCGGAATGGGCGAACATGGCCTGACCTCCGTGGAGGTTCGGACAGCTCAGGTTGACCTCGACGGCCACCACCTCCGGCGAGCAGCCGGCGAGCATGGCCGCCGCCTTCTCGTAGGCCTCGACCGTGAACCCCCAGATACTGGCCACCACCCGGGCGCCGGTGGCCAGGAGGTCGGGCAGCTCCTGCTCGCGCCATGCCTCGACCCCCGGGTTCTGGAGGCCGACGCTGTTCAGCATCCCCGCTTCGGTCGCGTGCACCCGAGGAGTGGCGTTTCCGGCCCAGGGCTCGGCCGAGAGCGACTTCACGACCACGGCTCCGAGCCCGGCGAGATCGAGGTAGCGGGCCAGCTCGGACCCATGGCCCGCAGTACCGGAGGCGGTCATGACGGGATTGGGAAGCTCCACCGACCCGATGCGGGCGGTGGAGTCGAGGGAGGCCGGCCGCACCGCCGTCACAGTGTCGCCCCTCCGGTCACACCGGCAACCGGAGCTGCCCGTCTTCGTGGTACTCCTGCAGGCTGCGGACGGAGAGCCCGTGGCTGGCCCAGTCGGCGATCCCACCGGCGGCGGCCAGGGCGGCAGCCACCGTCGTGAGGCAGGGCACGTTGTGGACGTTGGCCGCCCTCCGGATGTACGCCCCGTCGGCTCGGGCACCCAGCCCCCGAGGCGTGTTGACCACCAGGTCGATCTCAGCGTTCCCGATGCGCTCCAGGGCGGTGTTGGTTCCCTCCCCCACCTTGGCCACGACGTCCTTCACGGGCACGCCGCTGGCCTCCAAGTACGCAGCCGTCCCTCCGGTGGCGACCACGGAGAAGCCCAGCTCGGCGAAGCGCCGGGCGGCGACCAGGCCGCCGGACTTGTCCCGATCGGCGAGCGACAGGAACACCGTCCCCCGCTCGGGGAGGCGGTCGCCGGCGCCCGCCTGGCTCTTGGCGAAGGCCAGCCCGAAGGTCCGGTCTATTCCCATGACCTCTCCGGTGGCCCGCATCTCCGGGCCCAGGACGGTGTCGGCATCGGGGAAGCGGTTGAAGGGGAGGACGGCTTCCTTGACGGAGACGTGCCCGCCTCCGGCCGCCTCGCCCGCCCCGGATACGGGCGCAGGCAGCAGCCCCTCCTCCCGCAGCTCGCCGAGGGTGGCGCCCACCATCACCCGGGCCGCCACCTTGGCCAGAGGTACGCCCGTGGCCTTGGAGACGAAGGGCACGGTGCGGCTGGCCCGGGGGTTGGCCTCGATCACGAACACCTGACCCTGCTTCACCGCGTACTGCACGTTGATGAGCCCGCAGACGCCCAAAGCCTCGGCGATGGCCCGGGTGTACCGCTCGATCACTTCGACCACCGGGCGGGACAGAGTCGGAGGAGGGATCACGCACGCCGAGTCCCCAGAGTGGACGCCGGCCTCTTCCACGTGCTCCATGACCCCGCCGATGACGACCTCGCCGTCCTTGTCGCGGATGGCGTCCACGTCGACCTCGACCGCGTCCTCGAGGAACCGGTCGACGAGAACCGGCCGTTCGGCGGACAACCCACCCTCGCGACCGAGCGAACCGAAACCGGACAGGGCGGTCATGGCCCGGCGCAGGGCCTCGTCGTCGTACACGATCTCCATGGCCCGCCCCCCCAGCACGTACGACGGCCGAACCAGGGCCGGATATCCGATGCGGCCGGTGATGGCCAGCGCCTGGTCGGTGTCCGCCGCGGTACCGCCCGCAGGTTGGGGGATCTCCAGCCGGGCGCACAGGGCGTTCCACCGCTCACGATCCTCGGCCGCGTCGATCGACTCCGGCCGCGTTCCCAGGATCAGGTTCTCGGGTAAGCGATCGGCGAGCTTCAGCGGCGTCTGCCCCCCGAGGCTGACGATGACTCCGGCCAGCAGCCCGGAGCGGCTCTCCGCGGCGATGACGTTCATCACGTCCTCGTAGGTCAACGGCTCGAAGTAGAGCCGGTCGCTGGTGTCGTAGTCGGTGGAAACCGTCTCCGGGTTGCAGTTGACCATCACCGTGTCGTAACCGGCCTCGCGCAGAGCGAAGCTGGCGTGCACGCAGCAGTAGTCGAACTCGATGCCCTGGCCGATGCGGTTGGGCCCCGAGCCGAGGATCATCACCGTCGGACGCGTGCTTACCGCCGCCTCGTCCTCGTCCTCGTAAGTCGAGTAGTGGTACGGGGTGAGGGCCTCGAACTCGGCGCCACACGTGTCCACCGTCTTGAACGTGACCTCTACGCCGGCCTCACCGCGACGGCGCCGGACGGCCTTCTCGGAGACGCCCCACAGCCACCCGAGCTGGGCATCGGCGAAACCGAGCTGCTTGGCCCTCTTCCAGCGTGGGCGGTCCATCCCCTCCAGCCCCCGCTCGGCCAGCGACTCCCGCTCCTCGGTGATCCGGCTGATCTGATCGAGGAACCAGGGATCCACCCGGGTGGCCTGGTGCAGGCGGTCGATGGAGATGCCACGACGGATCGCAGCCTCGAGCTGGAACGGGCGGTCAGGGGTGGCGATGGCCGCCCGGCGGACGAGCTCGTCGTCGGAGTAAGCGTCTAAAGCGGCCTCCCCGGGGTCGCAGTTCAGGCCCCAGCGACCGTGCTCGAGGGAGCGCAGGCCCTTCTGGAGGGACTCCGGGAACGTACGGCCGATGGCCATGGCCTCGCCCACGGACTGCATGCGCGTGCCCAGCACGTCGGAGATGCCGGGGAACTTCTCGAACGCCCAACGGGGGATCTTGGTGACCACGTAGTCGATGGTCGGTTCGAAGGACGCCGGCGTCTTCCGGGTGATGTCGTTGGGGATCTCGTCGAGGGTGTAGCCGACGGCCAGCCGGGCCGCGATCTTGGCGATGGGGAAGCCGGTCGCCTTCGAGGCCAGGGCGCTCGAACGGGAGACCCGCGGGTTCATTTCGATGACGACCATCGCCCCGCTCTCGGGGTCCACCGCGAACTGGATGTTGGACCCGCCCGTGTCCACCCCGATCCGGCGGATGCAGGCAAAGGCCGCGTCCCGCATCCGCTGGTACTCCACGTCGGTGAGGGTCTGGGCCGGAGCCACCGTGATCGAGTCCCCCGTGTGGACCCCCATGGGATCGAGGTTCTCGATGGAGCAGACGATCACGCAGTTGTCAGCCCTGTCTCGCATGACCTCGAGCTCGTACTCCTTCCACCCCGCGATCGACCGCTCGATGAGGATCTCGGTGGTGGGGCTGGCGGCCAGGCCGACGGCCGCGATACGCGCCAGCTCCTCGGCGTCGGCGGCGATGCCGGTTCCTCCCCCTCCGAGCACGAACGAAGGGCGCACGATCACCGGGTACCCCACGTCGTCGCCCACCTTGAGGGCGGCGCCCAGATCGTGGGCGAACCCCGAGGACGGAACCGACAAGCCGATCTCGGTCATGGCCGCCTTGAAGTGCTCGCGGTCCTCGGCCGTGCGGATGGCGTCCACCGAGGCACCGATCAGCTCCACGCCGTAGGCGTCCAGCGCTCCCCGCTCGGCCAGGCCCATGGCCAGGTTGAGGGCCGTCTGCCCCCCGAGGGTGGGCAGCAAGGCGTCAGGCCGCTCCCGCTCGATCACGGCCGTCACCACGTCGATGTCGAGGGGCTCGATGTAGGTCCGGTCGGCGAAGTCGGGGTCGGTCATGATCGTGGCCGGGTTGGAGTTCACGAGGATGACCTTGTATCCCTCGTCGCGGAGGATGCGGCACGCCTGGGTGCCGGAGTAGTCGAACTCCGACGCCTGGCCGATAACGATCGGCCCCGAGCCGATCAGCAGGATCGAGTGGATGTCCGTCCGCTTGGGCATCAGAGGCGCATCAGGTCGGCGAACTCGCCGAAGAGGTAGCGGGCGTCGTGGGGGCCGGGGCCGGCCTCGGGGTGGTACTGCACGCTGAAGGCGGGAACCTCCCGGCAACGGAGCCCCTCGATCACCCCGTCGTTGAGGTTGACGTGGGTGACGTCGGCGTCGGGGACGGAACCCTCGGCCACCGCGTAGTTGTGGTTCTGGCTGGTGATCTCGACCGCCCCCGTGGCCCCCCGTCGGATGGGATGGTTCCCGCCGTGATGGCCGAACTTGAGCTTGTACGTCTCGCCCCCGAGCGCTGCGCCCAGTAGCTGGTGACCTAGACAGATCCCGAAAACGGGCACCTCGCCCAGAAGGCCGCGGATGGCGTCGACGGCGTAGGTGAGGGCGGCCGGGTCCCCCGGGCCGTTGCTCAAGAACACGCCGTCGGGGCCGAGGGCAAGCACGTCGGCCGCCGGCGTCGACGCAGGCACGACCGTGATCGTGGCC
>JBHENM010000334.1:0-4030 GCA_046262035.1 Acidimicrobiales bacterium
CCACGATCAGCGTCTCGCCCTTCGGGACGGTACGTCGCCAGACCTGGACGGGCACACCAACGAAATGGGTCCGCCAGGTATCGATCGCAGCCTGTCGCGTCCGATACCGACTCAGGACTTCGCCGCTGGCAGGACTCACGATCTCGTACACCGCTCCGGCACGGGCCATCCCGAGATTCTGCTCCGTCCTCCCGGACGCGTGAAACGAACTACCCAGTTCACTGGCCTCTCCGGGGATCTCCGAAGCGACCGGACTCCGCGTCATTCTGCGGCGCGAAGGAAGTGCCGGAGTCGTGCGTCCGCTTGGTCAACCTGGCGGCAACCGGCCTGCGTTCGGTGTGCGCATTATCGAGCGGGTCCAGTCAGTCGTAGCCGTGGACCCTTTGAGCGGTGTCGGGCCGCCGGACCCGTCAACTACGCGCCGATAGCGGACACTTGGCGAGAGGCGGCATCAAGCGTTATGGAGCGCGCGTTCGGAGCCCCTTCGGGCCGCGCTTGATCGGGATCTCCACCAACCTCGTGTATGGGTGGTCTGCGAGGCCGGTGATGGCCGTGCGTAGATCGGGTCCATTAGCGCAGGTTTGGCAGCGTGTGTAGCGCCCCGTCACGCGGTCGCAGCGGTCGGCCGTCGGTGCGCCCGGCCAGCCAAGCGAGACGGTCCGCCCAATGTCGCGCCGAGCCGTTCGTGTCAACGCGTGGACGCGCGTGACGGGTCGCACCGACGTCCGGAGCCGGGGAGTTGACTGCTGCCATGGCCTCTCCGGCCTAGACAGCCCGGCTCGCCGTGAACGCTCGTTGCCGAATGGTCCGCGTCAGGCGCCGATTCGTCCGGTTTCGTGCGCCCACATGGCGATCTCGACCCGGTTCCGGGCGCCGAGCTTGTTCATCAAGCTGCCGAGATGGGTCTTGACCGTGCTCAGGCTGATGAAGAGCTCGGTGGCGATCTCGGCGTTGGTGCGGCCCCGTGCGACGGCGACCAGCACCTGTTCCTCCCGGTCGGTCAGTGGGGCGACGGGCTGCGGCGGAGCCGTGCCGTCGCGTCGGTGGGCGAACGTGGCGAGCAACCGAGCGGTGACGCTCGGTGCGATGAGCGCATCGCCGTTGGCGGCGGCCTTGATGGCTTGCACGAGCAGCTCGGGCCCGGCGTCCTTCAGCAGGAACCCCCGTGCGCCTGCCTTGAGGGCGCCATGGACGTACTCGTCGAGATCGAAGGTGGTGATGACGACCACGGCCTGCGGCTCGGCGACGTCGGGTCCGGCGAGCTGGCGGGTTGCTTCGATCCCGTCGAGGCCGGGCATGCGGATGTCGAACAGGCAGACGTCCGGCCGGAGCTGCTTGGCCAGCGTGACGGCTTCGGCGCCGTCGGCGGCCTCGCCGATGACCTCGATGTCCGGCTGGGCGTTCAGGATCATCCGGAGCCCGGTCCGGATGATCTCCTGGTCATCCGCGAGCAGGACGCTGATGCTCACGGGCGGGCGCCCCGCGGGAGCACAGCCGTGACGGTCCATCCCCGGCTCCGGTTGGGGCCTGCTTCGAGGGTGCCGCCGAGCAGCTTCGCCCGTTCGGCCATCCCGACCAGCCCGAACCCGGTCGCCGTCCTGGGATCGAACGGTCCCGGATCGCCGTCGTCGTGCACCGTCATGCGGACGCAGTCGGGCTCGCCCCGCACCGCCACCTGGACGCGGGTGGCGTGGCGGGCGTGGCGCACTGCGTTGGTGATCGACTCCTGGGCGAGGCGGAAGATGGCGGCATCGACGGAAGGTCGCAGCCCGTCGAGGTCTCCGGAGAGCTCGACCTCGACCCGCGGCCGTTCACCGGGGCTGGTGGCGAGGTCCTCGACCTGGGCGACGCCGCGCTGCGGTGTGAGGTCCGGTTCCTCTCCCTGCCGGAGGGCGCCGACCATCGTGCGCATCTCCGCGAGGGTTCGAGAGGCCTCCTGCTCGATGACGGCGAGTGCCTCCACCGCGGCGGCCGGATCCGTGGAGGCCACGACGCGGCCGGCCTGGGCCCGGATGGCGATGGCCGAGACGTGGTGGGCGACGGTGTCATGGAGCTCGCGTGCCAGCTGCTCTCGCTCGAGGAGCTTCATCTGATCCATCCCCCGGCGACGGGCCTTTTCCGCGTAGCGGACCGAGGCACCGACCGCCGCCACCAGGAGCACGAACAAGGCACCTTCAGCCACCTCGCTCAGCGGGACCTCGTCTCCGTCCGAGTGCATCTGGGCGTCGAAGGCGATCAGCAGCACCGGGATCGACACGATCGCTAGCCCGATCACGGCGTCACGACCGGAGCCCCAGCGGAACAGCGCGTACACCAACAAGATCACGAAGACGGTGGCATCCAGGCCCCGCCAGTCATCGCCGAGGATGAGCGAGGCGACGTCCTCGACTGCGAGCAGGCCGAAGGCGGCGACGACCGACTGGAGCGGGTGCGTCCTCCGCCACAGCAACGTCGGGAGCAGAGCCAGCGCGACCGCCATGGAGAGCGCCCGCCACACCAGGTCCTCCCGGAACGCTCCCTCGAGCACCACCACGGGCACCAGCGCCGAGACGAGCGCCCAGTCCCGCCAGACCCGCCCGGGCGCATCGGGAACGCGGGGCTCGGCCCACAACGAACGAGCCGCGTCCCGGAGCACGACCCCACCCTAAGGAAGTCCGCCAGCCGGCGGATCGGCCGAAAGTACGAGACGGCAACCGTCCGATCGGCGGGTGTCGAATGGCCGGAGTCCCGATGTGGCGAGCGCCGGACATCACGACCATGGGCTCATGCCCACGTCAGCAGCAACCCCACGCCCAACGTCACTCCTCGGCCGGGTCGCCGGCTGGTGCTTCGATCACCGGACCAAGGCCATCGGGCTCTGGCTCGTCGCCTTCGTCGCCATCTTCGGCGCAGCTGGCGCGGTCGGCTCGCAGTTCAGCGGCAACGCCCAGGTGCCCGGCTCCGGCAGCGCCGCCGGGTTCGCCGTGCTGGCTGAGCACTTCCCCGAACTCGGCACCGGCGGGCAGACCGGCACGATCGTGTTCAGGGCAGCCCAAGGCATCGACGACCCCGAGGTCCGGGCCGCCATGGAAGGACTGTTCGCAACGGTCGACGCCGGGTTCCCCGACGACGACGGTGAGCCGCAGCACCCGGGTGCGACCGTGGTCTCGCCCTACGCCCAGCGCGGCCAGAGCCAGATCGCCCGGGATGGGCCCCTGGCCGGCCGAGTCGCCTACGCCCAGGTCAACTTGTCCTCCGACGTCGACGACGCCGAGTCCGGCCAGCTCGGCAAGGCGATCAGCGAGCACGCGCCTGCGATCGACGGCCTCGAGGTCTTCGCGGGCGGCCAGTACCTGGCCGTGATCGAGCCCCCGCAGACCGAGCTCCTCGGCCTCGCCTTCGCCATGATCGTCCTGATCCTGGCATTCGGGTCGGTGCTCGCCATGGGCCTCCCGATCGCCGTCGCACTCGGCGGCGTCGCCGCCGGCATGGGGATGACCCTGCTCCTCAGCAACGTCTTCACCATCCCCAACGACGCCACCGTCCTCGGGATCATGATCGGGCTCGGCGTCGGCATCGATTACGCCCTCTTCATCGTCTCCCGCTACCGGGACGGCCTCCACGCCGGGCGCTCGGCCCGTGCGTCCACCGTGATCGCCATGGAGTCCGCCGGGCGAGCCGTGATCTTCGCCGGCACCACCGTGATGATCTCGATGCTCGGCTTGCTCCTCGTGGGCGTCGGATCTGTCGGCGGCATGGGCATCGGTGTCTCCGCCACCGTGCTCGCCACCATGTTCACGTCCACCACGCTGCTCCCGGCGCTGCTCGGCTTCGCCCGTGAGCGGGTCGAGCTCACCCGCTGGCGCGGCCTCATCGCCGCCGGCTTCACGTCCGTCGCCCTGCTCGGGCTCGGCATCGGGTTCGCGCCGCTCGCCACCTTCGCTGGCGCCTTCGCCCTCCTCACCCTGCTCGCCAGCCTGGCCGTCCGGCCGCTGCGGCGCGCCGTCCCTCGACGGGTTGCGAAGCCAATGGAAGCGACCCTCGCCTACCG
>JBHENM010000335.1:0-3210 GCA_046262035.1 Acidimicrobiales bacterium
TCCACAACATATCCCCTTGTGAACTCTCATGATCTTTCATACGCTGCCCCGGCGGGTTGCGGAACGGTATTGGCGAGGGGCACAAGGCGGTCGGATGGCGGAGCGGGCGACGGGAGTCCAGCCGGAGGTGGCGAGCGTCGCGAGCGGGCGGTCGAACGGTCACCGGCGCCCTCATGCGGCCCGGCGGCGGCCCCTCCCCGGAGCGAGGGCGGTGGTGGGCGGGCTTCTGGTGGCGGCGGCCGCAGTCGGCCTGTACGCGGCGTCGTCGACTGCCTCGGGCGGCCCCCGACACAGCTACGTCGTGGCGCGCCACGGGGTCGCGCCCGGCACCCGCCTATCCGCCGCCGATCTGAACCGCCTCCCCCTGGACCTCCCACCGGCGCTGGCCCAGCGGGCCTTCCGCGACACCGGCACCTTGGAGGGAGCGACCGTGGTGGCACCGCTGGCCGCCGGAGAACTGGTGCAGGCGAGCGCGGTCGTGGCCAAGTCCAGCGCGCCGGGTAGTCGGGAGATCACGTTCGCGGTTCCCCGAGCGACCTTGGCCCCCACCCTCGAGGGGGGTGAGCGGATCGACGTCGTGGCCACGTTCGGCACCGGCGTGGATGCCTTCAGCAGCGTTGTATCGCGCCAAGCGCTTGTCGTCGGTCTCGACCGCGGCCGGGAGCGGGTTGGTGCCGGCGACGACGCTGCGGTCACGGTGGCCATCGAGGATCCGGCCGAGGCCGTCGCTCTGGCCCACGCCATCCAGCTGGGGCGGCTCACGGTGGTGCGGGCCACGGGAGCAGCGCCATCCCGTGGATCGGATGCCGCTTTCCGCCAGCCTGCTCCCAACGGTGCCGGGCGGCCATGACCGCAGGGGAGCGCTACGTCGTGTTGGGCCTGGCACCACCGCGAGCCTCGTGGTTCCGGTCCGTCGGCAGTTGGGCCAACTCGGGGGCGCTGCCGGCCGAGTTCGTGAAATGTCTCTCGGCTGAGGAGGTCGGGGCCCGTCTGGCCTCGGGCCGCTCCTTCTCGGCGCTCGTCGCGGACGCATCGCTTCCCGCCCTCGATCGTGACCTCGTGGCCCGCACGGCGGGCGCCGGCTGCGCCGTCTTCGTGGTCGACGACCGCCGGGTGACGCGTGACTGGTCGAGCCTGGGCGTGGCCCGCGTCCTCCCACCCGACTTCACGCGGGAGGACCTTCTCCACGCCCTCGCGGCCCACGCCCGCAAGTTCCAGCGCAGCACGACGACCGCCGCCAACCTCGTCGATCGACCGGTGGTCGCGGGGTGGCGGGGATCGGTCGTCGCCGTCACCGGGCCTGGAGGCACGGGTGCCTCCACGGCAGCCATGGCCCTCGCTCAGGCCCTGGGCGACGACGTTCGTCACGCGGGGATGGTCCTGCTGGCCGACCTGCGCCTCAACGCCGAGCTGGCCATGCTCCACGACGCCGGCGATGTCTGCCCGGGCGTGCAGGAACTGGTCGAGTCTCACCGGTCGGGCTCACCCTCGTTGGAGGACGTGCGCAGCCTGATGGTGACTCCCGCCGGCCGTCCGTACCACCTGCTTCTGGGTCTGCGCCGAGCCCGCTTCTGGCCCACGCTGCGCCCCCAGGCCTTCGCCGCCGCCTTCGATTCACTGGAGCGGGCGTACCGCGTCGTCGTCGCCGATGTGGACCCTGACGCCGAGGGCGAAGACGAGAGCGGCTCGGCTGATGTCGAGGACCGCAACGTGATGGCCCGGACGGCGTTCAGTCGAGCTCAGGTGGTGCTCGCCGTCGGCCTGCCCTCGCTCAAGGGCGTTCACGCCCTGGTGCGAGTGCTCGAGGGCCTCCTGACCGTGGGGGTGCCCGCCGACCGCATCGTGCCCGTCCTGAACCGGGCACCGCGCTCGCCCAGGGTGCGGGCCGGATTCACGGCCACGTTCGCGGAGCTGATGGCTCCGCTTGTCCCCGATGGACAGCTGGCCCGCCTGGCCAGTCCCGTGTTCCTACCGGAGCGGCGGATCGAGGAAGCCCTGCAGGACGGGGCTCCACTCCCCGCGGCCCTGGCCCAGCCTCTGGCCGGAGCCTTTGGCGCGATCGCGGAACGGGCGAGGGACACCGCCGTCGACCTCGAACCCGAGCCGGTGCGGCCCGGTTCGCTGGGGCGGTGGACGATCGAGGCCGCAGGGTCATGAGCAACGACGTCTCTCCCCTCCAGGAGATCGAGCGGCGGGTCCAGGCGCGGGCCAAGGAGATTTCGCTCGAGATGAGCGACCAGGCCGGGCCCTCCAAGCTCCGAGCGCTGATCGACGACGAGGTCCGCACGTGGTCGAGCGACTACCAGCGCGGTCTCCGGAGCTTCGACCTGGCCGAGCCCGATGTGGTGGCCGAGCGAGCCTTCCGCAACCTGGCCGGCTACGGCCCCTTGGAGCCTCTCCTGGCCGACGACGACGTCTGGGAAATTATGATCAACGGCCCCGATTCAGTCTTCGTAAAGCGCCATCTCGGGCCCAGCTCGTACCACGACGAGGTCTTCAACGACGACGATCACGTCCTGCGAACGCTGACCAAGATCCTCGACGAGGCAACGGGCTCCCACCGCAAGCTCGACCCCGCCGAGGGTCTGCAGGACGCCCAGCTCGACACCGGTGCTCGGCTGCACATCGTGCACGGCGACGTCGGTCGGGACGGCCATGTCCTCGTCAACATCCGCAAATTCACGGGCGTTGCGTACCGCTCGCTCGAGGAGCTGGTCGACCGGGGAATGTTCGACGCCCGGGTGGCGCAGTTCCTCCGAGCCAGCGTCCGGGCCCGCCTGTCCATCGTGTTTTCGGGCGCGCCGGGCTCAGGCAAGACGACGCTGCTCTCGTGTTGCGCAGCGGAGCTCGATCCCGGGCTGCGGGTGGTGATCGCGGAAGAGGTGTTCGAGGCCGACCTTCCCCTTCCCAACGTCGCCTCGATGCAGACGCGCCCGGCGCGGGCTGATCGCCGGGAGGTCGACCTCAGGCGGTTGGTGGCCGGGTTCCTGCGAATGGCTCCCGATGTGGCCATCGTCGGGGAGGTTCGCGACCGGGAGGGGCTACCCCGAGATGTTGCCCGACGGTGCACCCCGTTGAGCAGGGCGAACGCCCGGAGGCGGACGGTTCACACCGCCTTGAGCGCCTGCGGCGGGCGTCTCGACGCCGTGAAAGGCCGGGCCGCGCTGCCCCGCCGGGCATCTCCGCCGCACTAGCCATCACGCCGCGCAT
>JBHENM010000336.1:0-37675 GCA_046262035.1 Acidimicrobiales bacterium
CGACATGACACTGCGGCGGTTTGGGCTCCCCGCCTGCACGGCGAGCCCGGGGGGTCTGCCCCCATCACTGGCACAGCACGGATCGTGCTGGCGATCTTCTACCTCGCCCACACTCTCCTTTCAGGACACACAGTGGACGAATTGTTGGCCACTTTGACGCTGTTACTCAGATGACCCCAATCCTGGACGGACGGCAGCTCGGCCGGCCCGAGCTCAAAGGCCGGCGCCGTCACGGCCTCTTCCGCGGGCGCCACGAAAGCGAGCACGTCGACGAGCGACGGGTCCCAACCCTTGTCGTAGAACAGCGCAGCGGCGGTCGAGGCGGTGTCGTTCTCCTTTCGGTGCACCGAAACGACTAGGTGGTCTCGCGCCCGGGTTGCGGCCACGTACAGCAGGCGCAGGCGCTCCTGGTGGTCCATCTGCTCCTCGATGGGCAGAAAGGCCTTGAACTCGGACGTCTCGAGGTCTTTCTTCAGATGCAGCGCCCACCCGGCACCCGGAGGAAACAGCACTCGCACGCCCCGAGGGCGTCCGGTGAGCTGGCTCGTCATTCCCGACAGGACGGTGATCGGGAACTCGAGTCCCTTGGCACCGTGGACGGTGAGGATGCGCACGGCCTGGTCGTCGGTCTCGGGCAGCACGGTCTCGATCACCCTCGATCCCACGGCCGACTGCAGCCTCACCCAGCGCAGGTAGTCCCGCAGCGTCGAGCCCCCCGCCTCCTCCCACGCACGGCACTGGTCGACGACAAAGCGCAGTCGGCGCCATAGATCGCGCGGCCGGTGGTGCACGAACGCCACCTCCATGAGGCGGCGCTCCCGCACGATCCGCTCGAGAACTTGGCTCGGTGACAGCCAGACTCGCTCGCGGTGCAGCGCGCCGAGCCAGGCCAGACCCCGGGCGACGACATGATCGTCGGGAGCGCCCTCGGGGGCAGGGACTTGGTGGTCCCACCGGCCGCCTTGGCTCTGCCGCCAGACGTAGAGGTCGTCGTCGCCGCAGCCGAACGCCGCAGTGCGTAGGGCCGCTACCACCGCCAGCGAGTCCGTCGGGTCCTCGACGGCGCGGGCGATCATGAGGAGATCGCGGACCTCGCCGGTGCCGTAGACAAGCGAGGAGGTCTCGGCTCGGTAAGGGACACCAGCGCGCTCCAGCGCGCGCTCCAGCATGGGCAGAGATGTGCGAGCCGGGAGCAGCACGGCGATGTCGTCCCAGCGTGCCGGGCGCCACTCGCCGGCCCCCTCGTCGTAGACCGACCAGCTCTCTCCGATCGCCTCCCGGACGGCTGCCGCGACATCAGCCGCCTCTGCCTCACGCAGGTGGTCGGCCCGCCAGGCTTTCGGGTGCGGCTCGAGACCAACGAAAGCCACCGCCGGGCCCGACGGCGGGCCTGGACGGACCGGATGCAGACCGATGTACGCGGGCTGGGATCCGGGCTCCTCGGTGATGAGCTGGTCAAAGGTGTGGTTGACCCAGGCCAGGACGGGTGCACCGGTTCGGAAGTTGCTGGTGAGCTGCTCCACTCTGCCGCCGACGCTGTCGCGGGCGCGGAGGAACACGGCGATGTCGGCCCGGCGGAAGCGGTAGATCGACTGCTTCGGGTCGCCGACGAAGAACAGTCGGCCGGGGTCGACGTCGACCTCCCACCACGGTTTGGTGATGGCGTCGGGTTCACTGGACGCGATGAGTACGGCGAGCTCGACCTGGATGGGGTCGGTGTCCTGGAACTCGTCCAGCAACAGTCGTTGGTACCGCTCCCGTAGGGCGGCGCGAACCGCGACGCCGTGGGCCGGATCGCGCAGCACCGCCCGGGCGAGCACCAGCAGGTCGTGGAACTCCAGCTCGCCGGCTCGCCGACGGGACTCGGCCGCCTCGACCGTGAAGAGGGCCAGTTCCTCGGCCATCCGTTGAAGGCACGCCTCCTGAATGCCGTCTCGCAACCGGTCGCGCACCGCTTCCAGGGCTCGTACCCGGTCTCGGACCGCCTCGCAGTCGGGCCAGTTGCCCTTGCGACCGATTCCGGCGGCGAAGCTCGGTGCTTGGCCCAGCATGTGGAGACGGGCGTCGTCGTCGCCGGCGGCGCGTAGGTCGGATGCCCACACCGCCAGTTCACCGAGCCGGGCGAGGAGCCGGTCGTCGGCGGCGGTGCAGCCGTCACCCATCGCCACCACATCGTCGATGGCGGTGAGCAGCGGCGAAAGGTCGAGCGGTGGCACTGCGGTGCCGGGTCGCCCCGCTCGCTCGGCCACGAGGTCCCAGTTGGCGCCGAACTGCAGCGTCACCTCGTGGAGGTGATCGAGTCGGGCCCCGGCCGCCAGCAGGAGCCGCAGCGGGCGCTCAAGGGCTTCGTCCTCGATGATGCGGTCGACGAAGGTCTCCCAGCGCTCCTGGAAGGCCAGCTGGGAGCCGATCTCGTCGAGGACGGAGATGCGCGGCGGGAGTCCGGCCTCGATCGGGTGCTCGGAGAGCACGCGCTGAGCGAAGGCATGCAGCGTACACCGCTCGACGACGTACTCCTCGAGCGACTGGAAGATGCGGTCCGACGGGTGCTGGGCGTCGTACTCTGAGGCCAGCCGGGATACGAGGACTCGATCAAGGCCTCCGCGTACGAGGCCGCAAAGCTCAGCTCGGGGAACGCCGTACCGGATGCGAGAGATGGCAAGGCGACGGTGGGCCAGGTCGCGGAGGTCACTGCGCCCGACGTGGGTGGCGGCGAGCTCGATGGCGCCCGTCAGGACCCATGGCAGGAGGGTTTCGAGGTCATTGGCGATTGTGGGCCAGACCTCGGGATGGACGACGGCAACGACGTCGAGAGGCTCACCACGCAGCCATCGGCCCAAGGCGTCGTGTACGTCGGCCTGTGGCATTGACGTCCAGTGGGCGAGCACCTTGGCCTGCGGTGCAATCACAGCCGCGAGCCAGAGCAGCCACTTGTCAGGGTCGGTGAGTCTCGATTCCATCGCCCGCTCGAACCTGTCCGCGTGGGGGGCGAGCGCGTCGCGGACTGAGATGCAGGAGGCGACAGGCAGCCCGGAGCGGTAGAAGGAGCGGCTCCACCGCGCGTCTCCCACGGCCCTCGCCACATGCGCCGCTCGCCTCGTCGCCACGTCAAGGATGTGATCGCGGGTGCTGGGGTGGGTCGTGGCGTACCAGAGCGTCCGTCCGAGGGCCTCTTCGAGCGCGGCGCGAAGGTCGCCGTCGATGACGGCGCCTTCAGCAACCGCGGCGAGAACCAGACCGTCGACGGCATCGACCGGTCGCTGCTCGTCTCCGAGGTCGAGCACGTGGAGCGTTTTGGCCGTCAGTCGGAGCTGGTCGAGCGCCCTCGCCAGCCCGGACCGCGTCGGCGGCAGCTGGGCCCGGAAGGCACGCAGCCACTTCTTGCCCGCGGCCTCGTCTTCGGCCATCACGATCAACGTCCCCGACGTGAACCGGCCTCCCCGGCCCGCCCGCCCGGCGAGGTTGCGGAGCCGCGCGATCTCGGCGTTCCCCTTATGGGTCTTGGGCGGGTAGGCGGCGATGACGGTGCGGGTGGGGAAGTCGACGCCCTCCAACAGCGTGGGCGTGCACACGACGCACCGCAGCAGGTTCTTGCGGGCCGCCGTCTCGACTGCCTGTCGCACCGGCCGCGGAAGGTCGCCGTGGTGCAGACCGATCCCGCTTCGCAGCAGGCGGGACGCCACGGGATCGACACCTTCAATGGTTCGTGCGAGGTCGAGCAGCGCGGGGGCCGCAGCGGGCCACTCGCCGAACCTCGAGCGCACCGCTTCGACGAGATTGGCGATGCGAGCCTTCTCGTTGGCGTAGATGACGACAAGGCCGTCATCGTGCTCAATCTTGGCGAGTGCCGCCGCCTCGTGGGGTCGTTCTCGGGGGCAGCCGTCGCCCGATGACCTCGTGCTGGGCTTGAGCGTGAGGACCGGGGTGGGGTCGCCGCTCTCCGACTGCCTCAGACCTACGGTTTTGTCGGCGGAGCGGTAGTAGACAAAGCGACGGAGCCAGGTGGGACTCCAATCCGACTCGATGCGGTCACCACCGAGCCAGTCAGCGAGCTGCTGCGGGTTGGGGAACTGGCTCGAGACAAGCACGACACGGATGTCTCGGCGCAGGGCGCGGGCCACGGCTAGTTCGACCCGGGCGCCCCGGAACGTCTCGCTGAGAAGGTGTGCTTCGTCGACGACGAGCAGACGGACGCCGTCCACGCTGGCCAGGCCGTCACCGGTCGCCGCGCGCCGCCACTCCAGGTCGAACCGTTCCGGCGTCATCACGGCAATCCCGGGTTCGGCCAGGATTCCCCTCGCAGACGGCTCATCGGTGTCGAAGTCCAGCCCGCCGTGGGAGGACCGAACCGCAACACCCTCGGGGAGGGCACCGCGCAGGTCGCCAGTCAGCTGGGCAACGAGTGCCTTGGTCGGCGCGAGGACGGCGACGACCGGGTCGCCGGTCATATCCAGCGTGTCGGCGACGAGGAGTTCGATGAGCGCGGTCTTCCCGGCGCTCGTCGGCATCCTGATGGCCAGGGAAGGGTGCGCCCGGTCGAGCAGCCCACCAGCGACGGCGGCGGCCTGAGACGGCCACAGGGCATGCCGACCAAACCGTTCCATCCGCTCGACGGCATGCCGGACGTTCGGGCCTGTCGCCCCGGCCGCCTCTGTCATGGTTGCCGGGTGCCGTGGGAGACGGTGCGCGACTGCCGCACCGATGTAGGTGACGGCCTCGGCGAGGTCGGGGGACGTCACCGTGGAGGCGATCGCCGCCGTCTGGGCGAGAAGATCTGCCGCCGGGAGCGTCCGTGCCCACGCCGCCTGCACTGCCTCCGAAAACGGTGCGAGATCTGTCTCCTTCAGAGCGGTACGAGCCCGCCCGATCGCCCCGACGAGAATGGCGGCGAGCCCTCGGACCACCGGGTCGACCTCCACCTCCTCAACCGCTCGGGCCCGGGCCGTGCCCATGCCGTCCCAGTCGGCAAGGTGCCAAAGCGCCGCCTCGCAGAGCGCGAGTGTGCGACTCCCGGCGGCGGCGTGCACGAGCTCGGTCGCGGCGGTCGAGCTCACTGGGGCCGACAGCCCGGGCAGGTGTGCTCGCTCGCCGAGGAGGTGGGGGGCGCCGGACGCCAAGTCGCCGTAGGTCAGCCTGCCCGCGTCGTCGTAGAGGGAGTTCATGGTGTTCTCGAGGTCGTCCACCACGACGACGTGCAGCTCCGAGACCGGCGGGTCTGAGCCCCAGTATTGGTTCACCTTCCCCACCGTCAGATTGTCCGTGGCAGTCACGACCACGGCGTGACGGTCATGGGGCGGGTAGCTCCCCGTCGGGTCAACGAGACGGGCGAGGTGCTGGGCGGCCGACAGCGCGTACGCCTTCTGGTCATCGGGATGTGACTCCATAAGCGAGACGCCGGCCGCCCACGCCGACACGAGGTAATCCTCGGTCGTCCGGGCGATGCTCGTGGCGATCTCCTTGAGGACCTCCCCAGGGCTAATCGTGGGCCGCGTCTTCACCTCGGTGAGGACCGGGCCCGGGTCGTCAGGGTCGACGAGCGTGAGGCCGAGGACATCGGCGCCCTGGAGGGTCGCGCCGGCAATCGGCTTGAGCTCGAGCTTTTGGAAGGGCACATACCGCCCGAGGCGTTGCGTGTACAGCGTGGCTGCGATGATCTCGCCGAAGTCGCCCTTCCGGGTCGTGCCCTGCGGCGGCAACCGCAGCAGCGTGGTGGCGGCCGGGTGGTTCCACCGGGACTTCGCGTTGACGTACGCAGCGCCGATATGCCGGGCGAGATCACAGCTCGGCACCGCTGCCACATCTAGCCGCCAACGGTAGATCTGGACACGGCCGTTCGCCGCCGAGGCCTTCTTCTGGAAACGGAGAGCGGCACCGAACCCAAAGGTCATCCGACACTCCGCGTTGCCGGGTCGCCCATCTGGTGTTTCGACCGTCCTGTGCCTGCACGCACCCCGGCGGTCCCTGCCGCCTGTCGGGCAAGCGGTGAGTGTCTCCACCCCTCGGTATGGTCCGGGTCGTGGGAACGTCGACTCGGAGCTTCGGAACGGCACGCCGCGAAGGCCATGACGCCTCGGCGTTCTACGGCCGCAGACTGGCGGCGGCCGCATTCTCCGACGACGCCACGGTGGCCGACGTCCCCCGACGGAACATCAACCGGATCTACCACCACTCCTCGGAGGCCATGGCGGAGCTGCCGGACAACTCGGTGGCCCTGATGGTCACGTCCCCGCCCTACCACGCCGGCAAGGATTTCGACTCCGACGTCACCTATCCCGAGTTCCTCGAGCTGCTGACCCGGGTCCTCGCCGAGGTGCACCGGGTGCTCGAGCCGGGCGGCCGGGCGGCGGTGAACGTGGCCAACCTCGGCCGCAAGCCGTACCTCCCCCTCAGCCACGACGTCACCGGCATCATGGCGTCGCTCGGCTTTCATATGCGGGGGGAGGTCATCTGGCAGAAGGGCCGAGGCATGTCCTCCTCGTGCGCGTTCGGGACCTTCGCCTCGGCCCGCAATCCGGTACTGCGAGACATCCACGAGTACGTCCTGATCTTCTCGAAGGGTCGGATGGACCGGGTCCGGCGGGGCGAGAGCACCATCACCAGCGGGGAGTTCCTGGCTGCCACCTTGTCCGTGTGGGAGATTCCCGCGGAATCGGCCCGCCGCATCGGCCATCCCGCACCCTTCCCGGTGGCTCTCCCCCGCCGCCTCATCGAGCTCTACACCTTCGCCGGCGACGTGGTGCTCGACCCCTTCTGCGGCAGCGGCGCCACGGCGGTTGCCGCGGTGGACGCCGGTCGGCGATTCGTGGGCTACGACACCAACGCCGCCTACGTGGCCCTGGCTCGACGCCGGGCCCGGGAGGCCAAGGCCCAGCGGGTCGCTCAGGCTGCGAACGGCCACGGCCAGAAGGACTCGGCGCCGAAGTCGAAGGGCGCGTCGCCGAGGACATCGAAGACGAAGTCGCAGTCTCGGCGGCCGTCCTCGAGCCCGGCGGCCGAGCAGATGCCCTCCAGCTCGTCGGCCGCCTCCCCGCCGTAGCCGAGCGCCTCGATGTAGGCCAGGACCCGCCGGTGGGCCCGGGCTATGGCCTGGTCGGGGAGGCTCTCCCCCTCGAAGTCGTCCCGGCCCCAGAGGACCGCCTCCAGGCGACGGTTGTCGCCACAGCCGGCAAAGGCCAGCACGGCGCCGGCGGAGGCGATTACCACTCGGCGGGCCTCGTCGATCGTCAGCAACGTCATGACGCTTCTCCTCTCCTCCAGCTGTCACGCTCGTGCCAGGGCCAGGGGGCGATGTCGCCCCAAAGCCGGTCGATCACCCCAACCAGGGTGGCCAGCGCCGAGAGGGCGCCGGGTGCGGTGTCGGTGACCGACGCCGCCGAGGACAGGTCCATGAGCAGCTTGCCCTTTGTGCGCCCGGTGCCCGTGGCCAGCTTGCGGCCGGCCCGCACCTTGGTCGCCAGCACCAGCTCGGCCGTGCTCCACAGCGCCCAGCGTCCTCCGGGGATGTCCCGCACCAGCAGGAAGCCGTAGCGGCCGGCGTCGACGATGCGCCGCAACGCCAGTTCGTCGAGGATGAACACGTCGGCCGGGTCTACGTCGGGGCGAAGGGCGGACCAGCCCTGGTAGGGCCGGCGCTTGGCCTTGAGCTCCAGCTCGCAAAGCCGCTCCCCCGGGCCCAGTAGCTGGTAGTCGAGGCGGTCGCACGACGACGTTGACGTGGTGAGGCGCACCAGGTAGGGGTGGGCGTCGATGGCTGCGGCCACCTCGGCCTCGAGGGGATGGCGCTCGGCCAGGTCCACCCGCCAGTCGGCGGGGCGGCGCTCACGCATGGAAGCCCCAGTCCATCTGCAGCTGCTCGTCGGGCACGTGCCGCCAGGGCGCCGGCTCGGGATCGGGCGGAGCGGGCCGGACGTTGAGGTACCGCCACAGCCGCTCGACGCCCGGGTCGTCGTCGGTGATGGCCACCACGTCGAATATCACCCGCCGGTGCCGCGATAGCAGCAGCGCCGCCTGGTGGCTGCGCCCTTCGTAGACGGGGAGGTGCGACGTGAGCACCAGCAGCGGCGGGGTCTGGCGGTCCTCGGCCAAGAGGAAGGCGCTGTCGCCGGCCTTGCGCACCGTGTCGGTGCGGCGCAGACCCGCCCGGGGCCGGTCGTCGATGTTGCCGTGGGCCAGGACGACGAAGATCTTGCCGTTGGGGCCCCGGACAAGGGCGTCGATCGGGATCCCCGCCAGCTTGCCCCCTCGCTGGGTGACGGTAGCGCCGAGCCCTTTCAGGAAGGCCAGGGCCAGCTCGTCGAACTCGGCCCCCTCACGCGGCGCACGGCCCTGGAACGTGGCGTCGACGTCGGGCAGCGACTCGTAGGGCTCAGGAGGGAGCGGCGGGACCAGCCTCATGACGCTCATGCCGTCTTCCGGGAGGCCCCGCCGGCTGCGTTGTCTTGGCGGCCCAGGCGCCGCAGCACGGGCGCCGGGTCGAAGACGACGTATCGGCCGCGCGCCCCGACCCGGGAGCGGAGCCTCGGGGCGTCCACCACCTCAAGACGCCCGTCGGCGTCGATGACTACGAGCGCCTCGGGGCCCAGCTCGAGCTCGCCGACCTGCGGGCCGTAGGGGGTGACATCCAGCCCGCTGCCTCCGAGATGGGCCAGGAGGGCGCACTGGAGAATCTGGACGGCCCCGTAGCGGCGCACGACCCGCCCCGGCGAGACCCGGTCGATCTCGGCGGGGACGATCCAGCCCTTGCGGGTCCAGTAGTCGAGCTGGCGATAGCTCACCCCGGCGAGGGCGGCCGCCTCCGGCGCTGACCTTACGTCCAGTGGGTCCTGTGTAAGCACGACGACATTACGCGCGCGACCTCAGGCGTAAGTCAAGGACCCTGGCTCACGTTGCGCTCTTCTGGCTCCAAGGATTGTCGCCCACACCTCACGAGGTGGGCGCGTCACGCTCCGCACCCCATCGCAGGCTGACCCGGAATCGTCTGCTGTCGCTCTCCCCGGACGTCGAAGGCATGGCTGCATTGGCCTGGGGTCATCGCCAGCCCCCGGGCCGGCGCCGGGGCGCGTGGTACTGGCGCCAGGCGCTTGTCTTGAGCTTGCGCCAGTGCCGAGAACGCGCCTGGGTGTACGGGGCTGAGGCTCGCTTCATCATCTTATCCGCGCTGTTCGCGCGTGGGACAGCTCTCGGGCAGGAACTACGGTGACGAGTGCGCTCGCTGTCCCGCGGCTGGATGGCCTCGGGTCGATGGTAGGCCCGGGCCCTGCAACGCATCGCTGAGTGGGCGTCGGGCGGATGGCCTCGGCGTCGCGAACATGCGGACGAGGCAGGCTCTGGCGGCTGTCGCTTATGCTGACCTGGTCTTGGAGCTTGAGAGAAGGGACTGCCATGGCGATCGCCTTGGCCATGCGACTCGATGGTGTGACCCAGCAGGACTACGACGCAGTGATGACGGAGCTCGGGCTGGGTTCGCCCAACGTCGAGGAATCCCAGCAGTGGCCGGACGGCATCATCAGTCACACTGCCGGTGCCACCGAGAGCGGTTGGTTCGTCATCGACGTGTGGGAGTCGCAAGAGGCGTTCGACTCGTTCTTCGGCGAGCGCCTCGGTCCCGCATTGGAAAAAGCCAATGTGAAGCCGCCTCAAGTCACTGCGGTCGACGTCTACAACCGGTACCCACGGACGTAGGAAGAGCGACTCTAAACACCTCCCTGGCACATCCGGCGTCGAGGATAAGTCTGGGGGCTGTGGAGGTTGTCATCCGCCGACGCCGGCACGTACTTAGTGACCGCACTAATTGTTTTCCGGTGTCCGTAAACCCCGGAACCGGACGACCCGCTTGCAGGGCACGGCACTTTTCAGACGTCCTCATCATCCTGGTGCCGTCCCCCAGCGACGTTGGAGTTCCTGGACCTCCTCGTCAGGGACACCGACCGACACGTGCATGTGGACCAATGCCCAGTTGCCGTCCTCCTGGCGGAGGACGGCAGTGAGACGCGTCTTCATAGCCGACCCGTCGGGAAAATGGAAGGTGGGCTCATCTGCCAGCCACCCCATCGACCCTTCTTCGTAGGCCACGGGACCACCACCGGTCTCAAGACGTACGCCCTCGGTTTCGAATCCGAAGCGCATTCGATCGCGTTCGGTTACCCACTCACCTGGGGCCGAGCCGATGATGAGGACCGCATCGGGAGCGACCACGTCGTCGAAGCTGGCGATGTCGCTTGCGGAGAGGCGGTCATAGAACCGCAACATCGCCTCGCGCACTGGGTCGGACTGTTGCATACGACGCTCCTTTCGGGTACGAGCAGTCACCGGTGCAACAGGATCATGGCTGATTCCGCGCCCGGCCGAGGTCCCGATGTCGCAAGTGCGCCTCAGCATCTGGGATGAGCGCGTCGAAAGACGCATTCACCGCAACGAGCTTGCGCAGCCGCTCCGGCTGATCGCCGCTGAGGCGCAGCTCTCTCCAACGAGACGGTGCGGCGGGGGTCGGACCGTGCGCTTGCCGCTGAGGATGTTCTCGCGGGCAGCGAGCCACAGACAGACGCCAAGGAGTGAACCGCTGCCGGATCGCCGACAGGCGCTCGAAGAGGGGGGACGACCAGTCGGGGTGCGGATGGCGCTGCCATTCGACGCAGGTGTCCGGTGGCGGCGAGCGCCACGGCTCGACAGCCGGTGGCTGTGTCCAGGGCCGGGACCTAGATCATTGCGGCCCTGCTTCCGCCGGACGACGGCTGCCGGTGGACCGGAGGCGGTGGCCTGCGAAGGCTAGGGCCACGGCGACGGCTACCAACAAGACGAACTCGAGTGGCCCAATGTTGCTGCCAAGCATGACCACCGCAGTGATGGCCACCAGGCAGGCGACAACTTGGAGCACCAGGCCAACGATCCACCGCACGTTCACCATGCAGCAATTGTTCCATATCCCTCCGTCCTCGTCGGTGCTGAAGCACGGCGTCCCGCCCTGGAGGGCCCAAGTTCAGTCCGCCCCTCGTCAGATACTGAACGCCATCGCCATTAGCCGTCGGCAAGCCAGGGCCGTAGCTGGCCCTTGAACTCCTCGTCCCCGGGACGGCGTGGGCTCGCTCTTCGTCGTCTCGATGAGCTCGAGCCGGGGTTTCGGACCTGTGACGGCCTGTGGCAGTGAGAGCCACGCCATTGCGGGGCCACGTGCCTGCCCGTGGCGGGGGCTCAGTCGAGCGTCCCGGTTGATGACGGGCGTCGGCGACACGGCTCACTCAAGCTCCTCGGTCCAACCGACAGATGCAGGATCAACGTCGTCACGCAGGCCCTTGAGCGAGGGCTGGCGGAGCACCCCGGCCGTGGTCATCTCGTTGAACATGACCTCGACCACCAGATTCGGCCGAACGAAGTGCAGCGGTGGGACCGGCGGAGGGCGGACGAACGCGCTGGTTTCTGTCACCAGATCCTTGAACGCTCCGCCGAGGTGGCGCAGAAGGAGCTCGCTCAGCCCCGAGCCCACCTGCCCCGCGTAGCGAAGGGCGAAGGGATGCCCAGGGGGGGCGGGCACGTCAGGGTCGACCCAGCCAACGGCGAGCGAGCCGATCTGGCCGGAGCGGCCGCCGGACCCCTCGCTCCACCCGCCGACTACGAACTCGCGCTGGCGCACGCACTTGACCTTCGTCCACGCCTTCGACCGCTTCCCGGCCGTGTAGACCGATGACCCGAACTTCCCGAGGTAGCCCTCGAGCCCGACGTCGCGGCACGCCTGGAGCATCTCGTCGTCGGGGACGCCGGGCAGAAGGGACGACGTCTGCCAGTTCGCGCCTTTCAGCTGTAGTGCCTCAAGCTGCCGGCGACGCTCCAAGAGTGGCTCGCCGGTGAGCAGCCGGCCGTCGAGCCAGAGAAGGTCGAAGACGACGTAGAGCACCGGCACCCGGGCCATCAGGGCCCGACTGGGGTTGCGGACGTGCATCCGGCTCTGGAGCCGCTCGAAGCTCGGCCTGCCACGATCATCGAAGGCAACGATCTCGCCGTCCACCACGACGGCGTGGTCGCCGAGGGCAACGGCGAGCGCCGCCAGCTCCGGGTAACCGGCGGTGACGTCGTTCCCGAGCCGACTCGTGATCGTGCACCGGCCCGACCAGAAGCGGCCGACTCCTCTGACGCCGTCCCACTTCGGCTCGAAGATCCACCCGGTCGGGTCAGTCGGCATTCCCGTGGTCCCGGCCAGCATCGGCGCCAGGACGGGCGGCTCCTCGTCGGTCATGACCCGGCCTTCCCGCCCGACGGGAGTGCGACCACCGGTCCAGTGCCGGAAGCGCGGCGTCCGTCCGGCCGAAGTGCCCGTGCAGGAGGCTGGCCGCGCCCTCGACCACGCCGAGGTCGGCGACGCATTCGAGATACGTGTAGGTCGTCATGATGTGGGCGTGGCCCAGCAGACGCTGGAGCGTGCGGACGGGGTTCACGACCATCGACCGGAAGGACCGCTCCTCGGTCTTGGGGTGCACGATGCCCTCGGCCTGGACCAGGTGGTGGAGCATGTGCACGGCGAAGGTGTGGCGGAGCACGTGCGGGGTGACGTCGAGGTCGAAGCCGTGGTGGCGGCACCGCGCCGACGCCCGCTCGAACACGCCTCGCCAGGCGTGGGCCTCCATGACCGTCCCCCGTTCGTTGAGCCAGAGCTCGAGGGGACCGATCCGGCCGCCGTCGGGGTCGACCTCGACCAGCCGGCGCCGCATGGTCGGCGGCAGGTTGGCCAGCGACACCTTCGACCACATGCCGTCGTGGAGCACTTCGACCTTCCGGCTGGCCCCCGTGGCCGGCCGGCGGACGAGGAGGACGTCGTCGGGCAGGGGCCTGGTGATCGTCCGCTGTGCGACGTTGGCCCTCTCGAGCCCGACGTAGTCGTTGATCGTGTGCAGCACGCCGATGGCGAACACCACCTCGCGGCCGTTGGCGCCCTTGGTTGTGGGAGGAGCCAAGCGCAGCGTCACCGTGCTGTCGGCAGGCGCCGGCAGTTCGGGCAGGAGCAGGCTGGCCGCCTCCGCCACCCGGGCGCCGGAGTGCACGAGCAGGTCGGCGAAGGCCGCGTCCCGAGCGCCGTTGCGACCGGTCCAGGTCGGGTCCTCGGTGCCGTCGGGCAGCCGGCCCAACAGGCCGATGGTCCGGAACGCGACGTACTGCTCTCGGGTCAGGAACTTGACCCTGCGGGGCGACTGTCCCGCCTTCACGGTGCCAGCCAGGACCTCGACCGGCCGGCGACCGCCGCCTCCGTTGGGAAGCACCCACAACGTCTTCCGCCGGAACGGGACCTCGCTCACGTGGCCGTCCTCGCGCGCCCAGAGATAGAAGGTCTTGAGGGCGGTCACCGCCCGGTTCCAGCTCCGCAGCGAGAGCGGCTCCGGCGCCGTCCCGCCGCAACGGTGGTCGAAGTAGCGGTCGATGTCGTGGCGGTCGGCGTCCCACACCGTCTTTCCCGACGCGTCGAGGAACCGGGCGAAGGCGAGGAGGTCATACGCGTACGCCCTCTGGGATGCGGCCGAGCGAACCCCCAGCGTCGGGCAAGCGCCGAAGAAGGCGTTCAGCCGATGGTCGTACCGGCCATCGTTGCCGAGGATGAACGGGCGGCGGTGGGCAAAGCCGAGTCGCGTCGCCTTCCCGCCGGCCTCCGGCCAGGGGTCAACTCCGGCCTCTTCGCAGGGATGGGCCGCCTCGGCGACGTCCATGAAGAAGACCTGCACGAGCGGCGAACATAGGGACTGCCCACCCTCAGTGCGCGGATAGTCCACTGTCCCAGTCCGTGTCCTCGGGGCGGGTGCCCACCGCGACTACTTGGATAAGCCATGACGCCCTCGAGCCCCACGGCCTCGCACGCCGCAAGGACGTCCTCGGCGTCACCGCTCCAGGAGGGCACCGTGGCCCACGCCGGGCCCATTAGATCGAGGGACTCGAGTACTTGCCGGCGGTGCAGGTACGGCTCCTCCGTCAGTTGCCGTCCGTCCAGCCACAGCAGGTCGAAGGCCATGAACGTCACCGGGGTGTGTCGGCGGGCCCGCTCGACCGAGCTTGGCCGGCTGCACGCCATCCGGGGGCCCAGGGCGTAGAAGTCGGGCCGGGCGTCGGCACCGAGCACGACCAGCTCCCCGTCGAGCACGGCATCGGTCCCCAGCGCCGCGGCGAGCCCCGCCAGCTCGGGCACCGACGCCGTCACGTTGCGACCCGAGCGGGTCTCGAACCTGACCCCTCCGTCCCCGGGCAGAAACGCCATGCATCGGAACCCGTCCATTTTGGGCTCGCACCGGAACGCCGTCGCGTCGGTGGGCAGGGGCCCTGCCGATGCCAGCATCGGCTTGAGCCTAGGCAGGAGCTGGGCAGGCACGCCCCCGATTGTCCATCACCGACAGCGTGTAGAGGTGCGGACGGCGTCGGGGCCGAGCACGACGTCCGGAGTAGTGCGCCGTCCGCTAGTGGGGACGGGCGAGGCCCATGGCAGCGGAGGGCGCCAGCATGACAGCCGAGGGCCACCGTTTCAGGTACCACCGGGCGTTATCCCGGTTCGACGGTCCAGCCCTAGAGTGCATCCAATTACACCACACGCCGCAAGAGAACCTGGTTTGACTCACGACACGGGAAGCCGCCAAGCGCCTCGGCGTTGCCCATCACCGGCTCTAGGAGCTCATCGACGTGGGGAGCATTCCCTACCGGGAGAACGACGACCTCCGTCTCTCAGCCGGCGACCTCGACGCCCATCTCGCTCGCAACCCGCCGGCGTAACGCCCTGTCCCCTACCGCTCGTGCTCGCCCATGAGGGGGCCCACGACGAGCCGCTTGATGCCCTGTGCTGCCAGCGCGATCACCCACGGCGCCGACGCGCTCGGCCTCCTCGTCGATGGCGTCACAGTCGGCCGCGACGTCGAACACCTCCGTCCGGCTGAGGGTGTCTCGGAGAGGAACCAGACCCGCTCCACCACGTTCATCGTACGTTCTTACTCTTGACATATGTCAAGAGTCACAGGTACGATTCCCTTGACATACGTCAAGGGGTGCGAGACGATGCACAAGGAAGTCAGGGAGCTGGTGAAGGAGGCCGAACGCCAAGGCTGGCGCCGGCGGGAGCTGCCCAGCGGCCACGTGCAGCTGTACGCCCCCGACGGCACGACAATCGTCACCCTCCCGGGGACGCCCTCGGGCGGGCGATGGAGGGCCAACGCCCTCGCCCAACTCCGCAAAGGGGGTTTCCAATGGCCCCCGCCGTAGGAGGCTTGGACATGGACTACACGGTCGACATGAGCGCACGGGTCGGGGGCTTGGCCAGCGACGCCGGCCTCGGCGTCCGCCTCCTCAGCGCCCTCGAGGCGAGCGCACCGGACGCCGCCGTCAGCCAGGACACGCGGGCCGGGACGGTGGCGGCCGCCTTCACCGTGGACGCTCCCGATGCCGCCTCGGCCCTGGAGGAAGCCCAGCGGTTGCTGGTCGAGGCACTCGAGACGATCGGCGTCGAGGGCGAGCTGGTGGAGGTCCACCTCGTCGAGGCCACGGCCACTGCAGGATGACGGCGCAGCGACCCGAGCTGGTTAGCGGCGCCGAGATCGCCCGGCGCCTCAACGTTTCCCGGGAGCGGGTACGCCAGTGGGCAGCCAGCCCGAAGCTCGGGTTCCCGGCCCCCGTCGCTCGGATCGGACGCTCCGTGGTGTGGGAGTGGCCACCGGTGGCCCGCTGGGCCGAGAAGCGCTCGACCGCCGGCTCGGAGCCCACACCGTGACCACGGCCGCCACCGCCGCCAGCGAGCTCGTGGCCGCCCTGGAGCGCTCCTGGGGGGCAATCGTCGAGCGCCACCCCGACGTCCCGCCCGCGGTCGTCGTCGTCGCCGCCGGCAGTGGCGGGCGGGCACTCAAGCTGGGACACTTCGCGGCCGGTCGCTGGGACGTCGCCGGTCGGTCCCACCCTGAGGTCCTCATCGCCGGCGAGGGTCTACGACAGGGCCCCTCGGAGGTACTCGACACGCTGGTCCACGAGGGCGCCCACGGCGTCGCCCACACCGCTCCGTGGCTGACACCTCAAGGGGCGGCCGGTATCACAACCGCCGCTACAGGGACCTGGCGGTCGAGCTCGGCCTGGACGTGGAGCACCACCCGACCTACGGCTGGTCGACGACGCAGCTCACGCAGGCCGCTGCAGCTGACTACCGAGAAGTGCTCGAGGACCTCGGCCGGGCCCTCGTGCTCTGGCGCCGGACGGAAGGGACCCGTGGGAGCGGACCCAGCTCGAGAAACCTGATTGCTTGCCGCTGCCCGTGCGGGAGGAAGATCCGGGCCGCCGCCAGCACCATCGCCGAAGCGCCCATCGTGTGCTCGCTCTGCAAGGACGCTTTCGCACCCGGTTGAACTTTTGACGCTTACGCGTCAAGAAGTGGCCCCGGCGTCCCCCAGCTCTCGCTCGAACAGCAAGCTCACATAGGCCGATCGCGACATCTCCAGCTCCAGGGCGGCCTTGTCGATGATCTCCCTCTCCTCGTCGGAAAGGAACAGGACGCAAGGTGAGACGCCCTGGGCCAGGTGACGCCGCCGCGGCCGCGGCCGCGGCGGGAGCCCCGAGCGTGCGTGCCGGCCCACGTGCTCCTCTCGGAGCGCCTCGTGGTGGTGGCTGTAGGCGTCGAGCAACAGTTCGGTCTGAAAGGTCCTGCGCTCTTCCGCGGCCCGCTTCACCCGTTGGTACAGGTCCAGCGGGATCGATGTCAGGACCCGAGACTTCGGCACGACCACCTCCCCTTGTCGCGCCAACGACGTGTTCAGAGCAGCTTACTAGCTGTGGTATGGAGATGCGATAATCCATTGACGAACAGTCGTCGTACGACTGTTGGTGATGTGACGATCATATGACTGCCTTGGCGCGTCGTCCAAGCACTGCCACCTCAGCTGCGCAGGGGCTACCCGGGGGAAGGGCCCCCTCGTGGTTCCCGCGGGCCGGCGGGGCCTTTAGTCCTCGGTGTCCAATCGGGTCTGCGGATTGGCCCGCCGCGCCAGGAGGCGCCACTCCAGCTCGCTCAGCACGGTGCTGCGGAAATGCCCGAGGCGCATGCGAGTGTGCAGTTGGCTCGCGACCCAGAAGACGATCGCAGCGACGACGACCGACGTCGGCACCTCGATGCCGGCCACCAGACTCAGAGCCATCATCCCCACGAGGAACCAGGCGATTGCACCGAGGAGGAGCGCGCCGAAGAATCGGAACACCGTATAGGCGGCCGCCACCACTGCCACCGTCACCATCAGGCCGGCCAAGCTCATCGCCGAGACCTCCTCATCGCCGAGACCTCATCGTCGCACCCCCGCTGGTAAAGGCGGTCGGCGGGTCTGGCTTCCGAGGGAGGCTGGGGAGCCCCTCGACCGCTCGCGACCCGCCGCCCACCCTTGTACCGAGGCAGAGTCGGCGGCGGAACCGATCTCCCCCCGGGGTCCTGGCCCGGCAGCGCAGAGACGCCGATCAACTCGCGCGCCGGCTCAGCTCGCGGTACGTGGCCACCGTGGCGGGGTCAAGCCCGTCGAAGGGCTCCTCCTCCTCGGCCAGGCGCCCGAGCTCCTCCCAGGCAGCCTCAACGCCGGCCGGGTTGCCCGCCGCGTTGGCTGCGTGCATCTGGTCCCGGTACAGCTGCTCGTTGCCGGGTGCCGCCCGCAGGCCCTGGCGCACCGCCCAGTGCGCCTCGTCTGCGTCGCCGGCGTCGAGGCACAGTTCGGCCAGGCGGTGGGCGGCGTCCGCTACGGCCGCCTCCATCTCATAGACCAACCCCTCGACGAGCGCCCACTCGTAGCCACTGCGCCCGGCATGCTCAAACGGCCGGCCACGCACGAGCTCGAGGGCTTCCCTCAACATCTCCCGGGCCGCCTCTGCCGGTGCCTTCCGGGCCCGGACAAGAGCGGCCTCCAGGAGCTCGTAGTCGGCGGCGACGGTGTCGGCGAGGCGGTAAAGGCGCTGGGTGCCCCGGAGCTTGGGGAGCCGGGGTGAGCCATCGGGTGACGCCCCCAGCGTGCTCCGGACGAACCACATGGTGGTGTTGAACGTCGACATCTTCTTGCGGGGGTCCTGGCCTGGCCACAGCGCCTCACAGAACCGGTCGCCGTCCACGGGTGTACGGCGATGTGTCACCAGGTAGGCCAGAGCTTCCCGGGCCTTGCCCCGATCGAGCGGCACCGTCTCGCCGTCAGCGCTGACCTCGATCGGCCCCAGGAGCCGGACGATCACTTCCGGTGCCGGCCGGACCGGCTCTGCAGTCGTCGGGGGCTCAGCGTCGCCGTTCAGCTCCGCCAGATCTCTCTCTCCTGGGTCGTCCCGGTGGCCGTTGCTCTCTGCTCCCTCCGCCGCGTCGAGGTCATCTTCGGGAATGCCCCAGCGGGCCAGGAGGTCATGGGTGTCGTCGTCCCCGTCCTCGAGCTCTGGTTCGTCGACCTGCACATCGTCGACGACCAGGGCGGGCTCGTCGTGCCGCCGCTCGAGGGGACGGCGGGCGACCTCGAAGAGCCCGTCGACGGCCGCAACCTCCTCCTCCGGGAGCCGCTGCGGGCGGACCGTCAGACCGAGCTCGGTGACGTCCAAGGTGTCCGCCGTCACCTTGAGTTCCCACGTCGCCCCCTCCACCTCACCCGCCACGAGGACGCCGACGCCGGCGTAGCGCGGTTCGCTGGTGAGGGCCACAAGCCGTCGGCACGATTCGGCGTCCGGCACCGTCGCGCACAGGACCAACGTCGGAATCCAGGCATCCTCCGCCTCGCCGGCAACCCGAGCTTCGAAGGTCGACTCCATCTCGACGTCCTCGAGCAGCTGGGCGGTCTCCTCCGCCTCGCGCTCGAGCTCGTCGAGGATCTCATCGGCCGCATCCGCCACCCGCACCCGCTCCAACCCCTGAGGAAGGCGGGGGAAACCAACGGCCACCACGGACACGAAGTCGCGCCACTCATTGGTGGCCAACTGCACCGCCGCCGCGACCACGACCTCTCTGGCGGACCGCTCGTCGCCAGCCAGGCATACGAGCCCGATCTCCTCCACGTCCACGAGCAGCTCCGCCCCGGCGTCGTCGGTGCCCAGCGTGGCCAACCCCGGCATTGCCGACGGCGCACCGTCAGCGAGCTCGGCCAACAAGTCGCGGTCGGCTGAGCGGGCCAGGATCCAGCGTCGTCCTCCCTCGCGTGCCTGAAAGGGTGACGGCGCCGGCGCCGGCTCAGCGAGGACGAGTTCGAGCTGACGGCTCCCCAGCTGCGCGGCCAGGATCACCGGCGCATCTCCGTCCTGTCGTCGCAGCGCTCCCACGAGTGCTCGGAGAGCCAGTTCCAAGAACCCGGCGCCGACACGATCCTCGCCCAAGCGGGCCGCCCACTCGACCCCCGCGAACTCGGTCTCGGGCAGGGGAACTCGCTCTCCAGGGCGCCGCCGCCGCCGTTGGGCCCGCCGCAGACGGTCGAGGGTGGCGATGACGCCGGCGGACAGCAGCCCGGCCCCCAACAACTGAGCGCCGTTGGCAAATCCCTGGTTCCCGGCCGGTCGCGCTGTCACCCGGGTGGTAGGGGGAGACTCCGCAACGCCCGATGTCGACGGCCCGTCAGCTGCCGGGCTCCCTGAACTGGGAAGCGCGGTGGTGGCAGGCGCAGGGGTGGCGGGCGCGGTGGCGGTGGCGGGCGCCGTGGTGGCGGGCGCCGCGGTGGTGGCGGGGGCCGCCAGCGGGGCGCTCGCCGTCGACGAGCCGGATGACGCCGCCGGGGCCGTCGCCGACGGTCCGGGAGAAGCTGGTGAAGCCGACGAGCTGCCCGACGTCGGGGCACTCGAGTCTGGAGAGCCCGAGACGGCGACGCCAACGGCGTCCGCGGGCAGCACGAGCTGCCACCCGGGATGGATCAGATCCGGCTGGTCAAGGGCCGCGCCATTGGGCTGAGGACGGCCCTGGTTGAGCTCCCAGATCTCTCGCCACCGCAGGGGATCGCCCAGGTGACGCTCGGCGATGGTCCACAGGCAATCGCGTGTCGCCTCCCAGGGCTCAACGACGTACACGGGGGTACCGGCCGCCACAGAGCTCGCCGACTCGGCCACGGAGGCCGGGGCGGCAGAGCGCTCGAGCGTCGGAGTCGAAGTGGGCCCCACGACCGCCACTGCCGGCACGGGCGGTGTCGGCGGCGGCGTCGCGAGGGCCGGGCGGCCGGCCAGCATGCTCAACAGGGCGGCCGAGCCAACGAGCCGGCGAGCCAGGTCCCGAACCGGACCGGCCACGAAGCGCAGTTCCGGTGCTGGCCGGTGCAGCACCTGGGCCACGAGCTCGGCGGCCACCGCCACCGCCAGGTACGCCCAGCCCAGCCAGGAGATCACGGCCACGAGGCCGATCCAGAACCGGTCGGGAATGTACGAGGGGTCCTGGAGGGACGAGGTGACCTCTGACCACTTGGGGACGCCCCGGGGCAACGGCCATCCGAACAGCAACGCCAGCACGACTGGCACGCCGACGATCAGCAGGACGAGCCCCACGACACCGCCGAGCGCCCGCCACGGTGATCTCCGCATTCCAACTGTGCTCACGACTCTGCCTCCACGACTCCTCGAACGTTGCGGGCCTCGGCGGTGGCGCTCACGGTGACAGGGCCGAGGGGCAGGATCTGTCGCGTCCGGGTGATCCGGACGGTGACCCTCACCCGGTCACCGTCGACCTCGACGTCCCCGTCCCGTCCCAGCTGCGCCAGGTACTCCTCGGCGGCTGCCTGCGCCCGGGCTGGGTCGAGCTCCTGGACGCCCCCGCCACGGACCTCCTCGATCGCCACACCCTGGGCCCCGGCCCGGGCGGCCTGCTCCGCCTCGTTCAGCGCCTGCCGCCGCGCCGTCACCACCTGGCCGCCGTCGAAGACCAGGCCGGCCACGCCGATGAACAACGCCGGCATGATGAGCACCAGGAGCAGTGTGACGCTCCCCCGCTCGGTGCGACCCCGCTTCATCGGGTCCCCCGGAACACGTCCACGGTCGCCACCGCACGAGACTCCACGGTCGTGGTCCCCGGAACAGGCAGGGGCAATAGGTCTGAGATCCGCACCTGGCAGGTCACCCGTACGGCCACCGTGCCTCCGGCGCGGAAATTGCCGGTGTCCACCTCGACGCCGGTGCCGTCGCACTCGAGGCCGGCGGCCGCCATGTCGGCATCCACTGCGGAGGAGGCGGCGGCGGCGGCGTCGCTGGCCGAGCGGGCCCGGGCCGCCTCGCGGGCCCCGTAGTGAGCAATGCCATCCAAGGTCCCGTCGGCGATCACCAGACGGCCCAGAAACACGATGAGCGTGACGACGGCCAGCACGGGCACCGCGATCACCGCCAGCTCGAGCGGAGCGGCGGCGCCCACCTCGCTGCGCCGAATGCCGATTCCGGGGGAATCAAGCTCACCTCGGTAGTTGGCGACGAGGGCGGACGCGGCCCACACCAGCGCCAGAGCCGCCATGAGCGCCTCCAGGACGAGCATCCAGGAACGGCCGGGCATAATCACGACGACGACGACGAGCCAGGCCACCGTGGCGACGGCGTCGAAGGCCAAGGTGGTCCGACACCTCATGGTTCGACGTCTCCCTCGAAGCGCTCTACCGGGGCTCGGGCCACGGCCCGCACCGAGAAACGGAGCCCGGGGAAGATGTCATCGACCACGCCGCGCACCTCCACCCGGGCCTCCTCCGCCGTGCGCTGGGCGCTGACCGCCCGCTCGATGAAGCGTGAGGGCGCCAAGGCGTCGAGGTACCGGTTGGCTCGGGCCTCGCCGGCGGCGGGGTCGCCGTTCTCCACCCGGGCCGCCGCCAGCCCCTCCTGGGCGGCCGCCGTGGCGACGGTACGACAGTGGGTCCACAGGCCCAGGTACACCGCGGAGAGGATGAGCACCAGGATGGCCGGCGTCACCAGAACGAAGCCGAGCGTGGCATCGCCACGCTCATCGGGTTGCCGGCCGAACAGGAGCCGGGTGGTCGTCACCACTCCGACCCCACGGCCGAGAGGTCCAACCACAAATCGGTGAAGACCACGGCCCCCAAGATGGCTACGAGCACGGCGCCGGGCCAGACCACCCACGGCCGGGCCAGGACGCCGTGCTCCGGCCAGAAAGGAGCAACGAACCACTGCAGGACAAACCCCGCGGCGGAGGCTCCAAAGAGCGCGCCGAACCGCCAGTCGTACAGCAAAGGCAGATGGGCCAGCGTCTCCACGTGGTCTCGCTACGGCGTCGTCGTGTCGATCGTGTTGGCCTTGTCCACGGCGAGGTTGTAGATGATGGTCCCGGCGGCGATGGCTGCGGCCACGCCGATGGCGGCGAGGACGACCTTCTCGACGGTCCCCGACCCCCGCTCATCGGGCTTCCGCAGCCTCGAAGCCACGAACCCCTCGATGAACAACCAGGCCAACTGCAGCTGACTGATGGACATGTCGCTCCTTTCCTCCCTTGTCTGCCTGTTTGCTTCCGAGCCTTCGCTCAGACCTTGTCCAGCACCGATTGCAGCGCCGGGTACCCCACGAGCAGCAGGAACCCGAGCATGAGCAGCGCCGTGGGGATGGCCATGCGCTCCGTCGCCGCCAACGCGCTCGCCTCCGCTGCGGCGAGCTCACGCGAGCGAAGCCCCCGAGCCTTGGCTTCCAGCGACCGGCGCACCCGGGCCCCTTCGCTGCCGGCGAGGGCCATCGTCGACGCCGCCTCCACCAACTCAGGGAGGCCCATCTCGACCCCGAGGCGACGCATCGCCGCCCACTGCGACTCCCCCGACCACATGGCGTCGTCGAGGCGGGTGAACAGCACGGCCGCCTCACGCCCCCGGCCCACCCGGGCCGCGTCCATGATCGCCCCCTCGACGCCCACCCCGCCGGCCAGGCTGATGGTGGTCATGTCCAAGAAGGTGCCGAAAGCGGAGCGGAAGGCCCGCCGGCGGGCCGCTGCCTCTGAGCGCAGGAGCATGTCGGGCAGGAAAAACCCGCCGAGGCCCAACGCGACGGAGAACCCAATGGCCGCCGGCGCCGGCACCCGCACCTGGCCGGCCAGTGTCATCGCCGCGCACCACAGCGCCGGCAGGAGGACCCCGACGAGGCCCGTCACGCCCTTGAGGCCGAGGTGTTGGTCGAGGGATCGGCCCACCACGCGGAGGTCGGGCCCCAGGCTTCCGAGGTCGATGCCCAGCGACTCCACGCCGGCCCGCAGACGTGGCCCCAGCCATGCCACCCATCGGCCCGTGAACCCGGGCTCCACTTCGACCGGCGGGGGCTCCTCGCCCCGTCGCAGGCGCCCGAGCTCCTCGGCCAGCGTCGGAAGCGCGGGGACCATCGAATAGACGGCGGCGAGGACAGCGGCGCCGGTGACGGCGCCCATGAGCAGGGCCCAGTAGATGTTCACGAGTCCCCCCACACACTCGGGGCCAGTGCTGCGGCCGTCGGATCCACACCGGCGAGGACGCGGTCGGTGGCGCCCTCATTGGTGGCCCGGTTCACCCAGCGGTGGGCAACGACGAACAGCGCCACCGCGCAGGCCAGCACCAGCTGCCCTACCGCGCCCCGATAGGCGGCCCGGTACTCCGGATTGAGCATGATGACCGAGGAGAACCCGGCGGTGATGTAAGTAATGAGCCGAACGGAAGAGCGAATGCTGGTGCGGCGGGTCTCGATCCGCCGGCGCATCTCGAGGTTGTCCCGGGCGATCTCCGCCAGCGCGCTCAACAGGTCGCTCAGGTGGCCCGGGCTGCGGCGAGCCGCCAACACCAGGGCGGCCACGACCTTGTCGGCCGTCTCGTCCTCTAGCTCGGCCGACAGGCGCAGGAGGGCGCCGACGAGGTCCTGGCCCTGGCGGATCCGCTCGGCCAGCCGGGTGACCTCCTCGGCGATGGCGGGAGGCGCAACCTCGGCGGTCACGACGATCGACTGCTCGAGGCCGCCCCCGGCGGAGAGGACGTCACGGAGCATTTCGGTCCACACGGCGACGGCGTCGATGCGCTCCAGCGAGCGTCTGCGAGCCCGCTGGGCGGCGCCGAGCGATGGGAGCATGAAGCCGCCGGCCCCGGCGAGCATGGCACCCACAGGCCAGCCGGTGAACACACCGACCACCGCGGCGGCCACCACCCCCAGCACGGTCCGCAGGCCCACGTGGTCAGGCGCGGCCCGGCGCCGCTGAGAGGGCTCGGGCTCTGGGCGCCCCCAAGCCAGGGGGATGCCCGACAGCGACCAGACAGCGACGACGAGGCACACTCCGGCAATCAGGCCGAGGAGGGCGACGAGCGCGCTCACCGGGTCCGCCCCCTGCCGTTGGAGCCGGCCGCGTTGGCGCCGGCCGCGTTGGCGCCCCGTGCAGCACCGGTACGGGCCTGGGCCGGCTGCCAACCCACCCGGGCCAGGCGGGCGAGGGTCTTGGGCGAGAACGGGTTGGCGAACACCGCCCGTCCGTCGGGCCCGGGGGCGCACACCTCGTTGGTGGCGATCGCCTCGCCGTCGTCGCGTCCGCCACGCACCTCGAGGATGGAGGAGACGTAGCGGTGCTGGCCGTCGTTCTCGAGATGGACGATGAGGTCCACCGCCTGGGCCACGAGGGTGGCGGTGTGGCGGGGCTCGAGGTGCTCGGGGGCGGCCACCGCGTACATGGCGATGCGCTGGAACACGCCGGCGGCGGAATCGGCGTGGATGGTGCACATCGACCCGTCGTTGCCCTGGGTCATGGCGTAGAGCATCGGGAGGATCTCGTCGCCCCGGACCTCGCCGACCGAGCAGCGATCGGGACGCATTCGCAGCGCCTCTCGCACGAGCGCCCGCATGGTGATCGCCCCGGTTCCCTCGACGTTGGGCTCCCGCTCCTCCATGGCGATGGCGTCGGGGTGGCGGTCCTCGAGCAGGTCGATGCCCAACTCGTAGGAGTCTTCGATGGTGACGATGCGGTCCTCGGGGGGGCACTCGTTGAGGCACGCCCGCAACAGGGTCGTCTTCCCGGCGTCGGTACCGCCGGAGATGATGATGTTGAGCTTGGCCCGGACCGCGGCCCGCAGGATCCCCTCGATCGGTTCGTCGACGGTCCTCATGCGCCGCATGTCGACCAGGTCCACGTCGACGAGGCGGTGGACCCGGATCGACAGACAGATCCGGCGGGTCACCGACATGATGGCGTGCAGCCGGCTGCCGTCGGGCAGGCGCAGGATCAGGTGCGGCCGTCCCTCGTCGAAGCGCCGTTCGCTGAGCCCCATGCGGGCGGCGGCGTTGCGGACCCAGCGCTCGAGCTCCTCGTCGCTGCGGGCGATGGGGTGTTCCAGGCGCCGCTTGGTCCCGTCGTTGTGGTGGACGAAGCCCCGGTCGTAGCCGTTGATGTTGACGTTCTCCACCGTCGGATCGCCGAGAAGCTCCTCGATGGCCCACCCAAGCCCCCCCATGGCCTGAACGGCCTGGACGAGACGTTGCTCCTCGTCGGGATCGATGGGTGACAGGCCTTGGCCAAGCCGCTCCTTGGCCAGCCCGGCCAGAGAGCGACTGATGAGCGCCAGTGTCAGCTGGCGGAGGTCCTCGTGGTCGAGGGGGCGTCGACCGGCCTCGGCGTCGGCCGTGCGCCGGCCCTCCCTGGCCTTGGAGACCTCCTCGTGCACACGACGGGTCAGATCGTCGAAGGCCGTTTCGCTGAGCTGCACCGCCCCCCCCATCGGCGGGCGCGGGCGGCGTGCCGGCGCGCTCGGCTCGACTGTTGAGCGTGGCGCCCTCACCGCTGCTCCTCGGTGACGACGACCACGACACCGATGGCCGGTCCTCGCGCCACGCGGCGCACGAGCGCGGTCTTTGCGGCGCTCATCGCACCAGAGACGATCAACGACGGCTTCATCAGGGATGGGCGCCGCGTCGAGCTGTCAGACACCAGGGACCTCCTCGCTCTCGCCCTCCCGTTGCTCCGGCGCCTCACAGCACTGCTCCCGGGACCTGGACGCCTTTGGTCAATCCGCCTTCTGCCATCCCCAAGCCAACCGGCTCCGAGGACCGCCCCCGCTCCTGTGACGAGGCGACGGCTCCCCGAGCCACCAGCTGCTCGGCGAGCTTGCGAGCGGACCGCCACAGCGGGGCCCGGCGGAGCGCCTTCTCGCCGGCACCGTGGGCGCCGAGGGCGGCAGCGCCCTTGGCGTCGTCCGGTAGCACCGCCAGCACGCCGGCGGCGCCGGTCGCCCGCACCAGCTCCTCGGGCTGCCAGCGGCCTTCACCCACGATGATCAGCTCGACGTCGCCTATGTTGAGGCCACCGAGAAGGGCCAGACGGGTCTGGAGGTGGTCGACGTCGTTGAGCGTCGGGCGCAACACCACGGCTCGCACGTCGGCCGCCGCGAAGAGCTCGAGGGCCGGAGAGTCCGGGTCGAGACGGCCCACGTCGGCCACGACGTCGGCGTCGAGGGTGGCCAGGGTCTCGCCCAGGCCCGCTCTGGCCAGCGCCGTCACCGCAGCCCTGGCTTGGCGGGGGTCGACGGGCGCCACCAGGGCGTCGGCCCCGGGGTCCCCGGGAAGGGGCTGGGTGTGGCCCCAGATGTCCGCACCTTCGACGCTGGTCCGAGCCACCGCCGCGAGCGTCAGCAGGCTGGGCTCGGCACGCATGTGGAACAGCGACACGAGATCACCACCCGCCGGCTCCGCCTCCAGGTGCAGGACCCTTCTGTCGGTCGGCCATGCAGCGGTGACCGCCAGTGTGGTGGTTGTCGCTCCCCGGGAGTGTCGGACGGAGGCGAAGGCGGTGAAGGTCACGGGGCGACCCCGAGGCGTACCAGGGCGATGCGGTCGGAGGCCGCCGCCCCCGCAACCGCGGGGGCGACCGCGTCGCTGACCACCACCGACACCACCTGACTGTCGCTCGAGCTCTTGAGCGCGGCGGGGGGTGACAGCACCCGTCCTTCGGCCAGCACCCGACCGAGAGCCGTTGTGTCGGCCCGGGCGCCTTCGGTCGGTGAGGTGGTGAGCACGATCTCAACGCGGTCGCCCGCTCGGAGGCCCTCGGGTGCCACACGAGCGCCCTTGAGCAGGATGCCCACCACCGACTCATCCGGGCCCGGATCGGCTCGCTCTCCGAGCTGGCCCTTGGTCACCATCGTGCCGGCCACAAGCGTGTAGTTGGCCGTTCGACCGACGACCTGAGACCGCGCCGACGACGGCAGCGGCTGCACCTTGGAGTCGGCCGAGACCCGGGCCACGGTCACGTCCTCGGCCGTGATCACCGTGCCGGCCCGAACGGTTCGAGCCATAGCCAACACTGGCGACCGATCACCCGCCTGCGTGAACAGCAGGGCAAAGCCTCCCGCACAGGCGGTGGCCACGATCAACAGCACCACCGCCCGCAGAGGCCGGCGCTCGCGCGCGCTGGGTAACTCGACGCGGGGGCGGGCCGTGGTGGCCGGGGCCTGGCCGTTGCCGTTCGAGGTCGTCGTTGTTGCTCTGGATCTCACTGCGCTCCTCCTCAAACTCCTCGATCAATTGGCCGTGTTCGCGCCACCGTTTCGCCGCACCTTTCGCCTCGCACAGGGCCGAGCACCCGCTCATACAGCTCCGCCGTCACGCCCCTACTCCCCTATCGCCCCGACGAGGTGACGATGGCCTGGCCCTCGGCTACCCGCATGGTGAAGTCCACGCTTCGGTTCGCCAGGCCGAGGCTGCCGCTCTCGCCGTTGGTTGCCGTCCAGGTGACGTTCCAACTCATCGTGGCCCGGGCCTGGTAGACGAGGCCGGGCTGGTGAGCCGACGACCGCCGGTACGTGTGGGAGCAGTCCGTCGACTGCTGCTCCTCTCGCAGCGCCGGGTTCCATGGCGTCCCTGCTCTGCACACCACCTCCGTGCCGTCGCCCATCCGCCACGTCACCGAGCGGGGCGTGGCCACGACTGTCACCGTCAGGGGCCCCTCGGTGGCGCGCGCCGTCCGGGGGTTCCAGTCCTCGACCCAGAGCCAGGTGGGCAGGTTGACGAGCTGGTCGTTGCCGGCTGGAGGGCTGGTCTTCACTGTTGGCAACGGCAGAGGGGTCCGCTGGGCGGTGTCGCGGGCGATCTGCACAGCGCTGCGAGGTGGCGCGGTAGTCCCAGGAGCTCCGCCGGCAGGCGCTCCAGCGGGGCCCGGGGGGCTTGCCGGTGGAAGGAAGGGGGCGTTCGTGCCACAGTGCGTGCCTGGGGCCGGGTTCATGAACTCCTCGAAGGAGCCACATGACACTGGGTTCGTGATGGGAGGCTCGGTCGTTCCGCCGCCGCCGCTCGAGCCGCCTCCGCTGGGTCGGGAACCGCCGCCGCCGCTCGAGCCGCCTCCGCTGGGTCGGGAGCCGCCGCCTCCAGTCGAGCCCCCTCCCGTCGACCCCTGGCCGCCGGAGCCGGTTAGGACGGCACCGATCGAACTTCCGGTGTTCTCCGCGGCGCCTTGGACATCATCCCGCCCGGGGATCGTGATTGGAGGAGACGACCCACCCGTTTGCGCACTCGCGACGTTTCCAGGACCGAGAGCAACGAGGACGGCGAAGAGGGCTAAGCCTGCCCGACGGCGCACCCTGTGACGCCCTCCCACCGTTGTTCGCGCTTGAGCGACCAGATCTTCCACGCCGAGCCCTCGCGGACCATCTCCCCCGTGTAGAGAGCCGTCACTACGTAGCCAGGCGGGTACTCGTAGGCCGGCTTTCCGGTGTCGGAGCGGATGATGATGCCATCGTCGATCGAGCAGACTCTGATCCGGGCCCTGTCGCCGTCGATTGAGACCACAGTCACCCGCTGCTCTGTGATCGAGTTCGCCGGCTGCCGGCTGGCTATGCCTTCCGCCTTGGCCTTGGCGGCGGCGTCGACCGCGGCCTGGAGCTGGGGCCCGGCGGCATAGACCGGGTAGAGCGGGTGATTCGGGTTGGGCCCACCGGGCTCCTGGAACGCCTCGTCGTCGACTCGGTAGTAGTTCTTGACCGCCTCGACGATCTTCTCCTCCTCCGTCTTCGGCGCTCGCTGCCCATCGGCGATGACCTCGTCGGTAGACGACGTCGAGTCGTCCCGGGTCAGCAAGACGCCGGCGACGGCGGCGCCGGCGAGAACAATGACGGCGAGCAACGCCACCAGAAGGCGGGTGTGGCGACCTCCAGGAGGAGGCGGGGGCGATCCCTGGACGTCAGGACGGACGGCTGTGCTCATCGATGCACCTCTGGCTCGAGCCGGCGAGGACAGCGGGCGGCCGGGATCAGTGCCGGGAGGAGCCACGGCGGCTCGCGCCGCCGCTCCTTCCGACCACTGCTCACTGTGCGCAGCCGCTCCGCCACTGCCCTTCATGCTCATGCCTGCCACGACCCAAGGCAAGGGGATTCCTCCGAATCCGCCAGTACCGTCACACACCGTTCAGCTTCGGCCGGCAGTGAAGCCGCGCCGGACGGCCCACGCCTCGACTTCGGGCCAGTACCAGATATAGGTGCGCCGTCCCGACTCCGCTCCAAGCACCGCCACCGGCTCAGGGAAGGCGGCGTCTGACTTCCTCCACCAGGTGCACGGTCTGAACCGCGCGGATGCCGAGGCGCTCCGCGATCTCTCCGGAACCGACCTGGTGCTCGACCTCGAGCCGCTTGCGGCGGGCGCCACGGCGCTCACCCACCAGCTCGCTGGGAGCACGACGCGCTCCCGCTACGGCACCTGGCGGCCTCCCTTGCGGGCCCAGCGCTCGACGTCGGGCCAGTACCAGACATAGGTCTTGCGACCCGAGCCGCCGCCCAGAACGGCAATGGGCTGGGGGAAATCGGGGTCGTTCTTCCACCACCAGTGGACGTGGCTCGCCCTCCGAGCTCCCAGTCGCTCGGCGATCTCACCTGAGCCGACCAGGTACTCGGCGTCCACCCTCCGTCCCACCGGATCAGCACGGTAGTTGCCGCCTCCTCCCCCACCCCTGAACTAGAACTGCTTCTAACCAGCTTATAACTGCTTCCAGAGCCAATGCGACACACGACCAATGCCCCCACCGTGCAGGGACCCCCGTTAGCCGGTCTGCTCGTCCGGGTCCTGATCGGTCCCCCGGCGACGTGTGAGCTTCGGAAGCCGCCCCGTCCGCCGGGCCCACCGCTCGACCTCCGGCCAGTACCAGATGTGGGTGCTGACCCGATTTCCGCCCAGAGCCAGGATTGGCTGGGGGAAGGTCGGGTCGTGGTTCTTGTAGTGGTGGACGGTCTGCGGGTGGCGGAATCCGAGCCTCTGAGCGATCTCATTTGAACCGACCAGTTGGTCGACGTCGACCTTCCTTCCCACGGCGGGCACCCTATGGTGCTGGTGGCCTGCACTCACGGACTATACGATCGTAGGTGAATGCTTACCACCGTACGCCGCCAGTGGGGAGAGGACAACGGTTTGGGCCCCGACGGGCGTATCGCGTCGCCCCTTGGCATAGCGACAAGGGCCCCAGTTGGAATTTATCGGCCCGCGAGACGGCCGGATTCTCCTCTCGTGCCTGTCGCGTTTCGCGTGTCGGATGGCCATTAGAAGGAATGAAGGACCTCACGCGCGCTCCCACCCGCGCGGCGCGCGCGGGGGTGGGTCCGCGCGTGGGGCGGCTCGCACGCGTAGTCTTCCGGCGAATCACACCGATGTAACTTAGGGAGGTAGCGAATGGCGCTGGTCGGGACGGTCGGGACCAAGGAGATCCTTCAGCTGCTGGCCGAGCGCGATCTGCGGGTGCACAGGGAAAAAATCGCCGACACCAGCGACATGCTCGGCCTGGACACCCGCGAGGTCGAGGCCAACTGGTGCCCCCGGCGATGGTTGCCGGCTGAAGCCGAGCTCATCGTGCTCGCCATCGAGCTCAAGTCGTGGAACCTGAGCAACGACGCCATCCGCACCCTGCTCACCGACGGCGGCGAGAGCATCGGGCCCCTGGTCCAGCGGCTTGGCACCTCCCTCAAGGCGTTCGTGGAGGCCGCCGAGCTGGTGACCGCCGACACCGAGCGTTGGAAGGAGGCCCGGGTGGGGTCCAGGGCCCGGACGGCGTACAAGGCCAGCGCCGCGTGAGCACCACGTCCCCGACCCCCTTTGGAGGATCCGCCTAGCGACGCCCAGCCTGGCCCGCACCGGCCCCTGAAAAGGAGAAACCCCCGGCGGGAACCGGGGGGAACCTCCTGAGCATCCGGCAACTAAAGACCGAACACCAAGTCGAATTGGCGGTCACGTTACCGGATGCTCCCGAGCTTGTCAACGCGCGCCATGTGCGCCTAGCCCCGAGGAGCAGCCGTGCCCCACCGCCACCGTCCCGGCCCGTCCGGGTCAGGGCGCGCCTGGTGTTGGGACGCTGTGGCGGGGAGGCAGCAGCCGTGATGCTCGAGGTGCCGACGGGCCAGCGCGCCCGCCTCCTCTACGGCCTGACGAGGTGCCGGCCACTCCCCCAGCCCCACCGGCGCGTCGACGGCTGGGACTGCTACGCCGCCGAGGGCCTCGACGGGGATCGGTACCAGATCGCATTGCGCACCTCCGATCACGCCGGCTACTCCGAGACGGACGAGCTGGCGCTGGCGGGTCTGCGCCGCGGCGCCACCGACGTCGGCGGACTCACCGAGCTCCAGGTCGTGCTCAGCCGCCTGCTCGAGTTCGCCGGGGCCGCGGGCCTGTGGTGCTGGCAACGGGTCAGCGAGGTGCTCTACGGCCCCGGAGCCCGGCCCCTTCGTCACAACCTCCCCGCCAAGCAGTGGGTGGCCCTGCTCAGCCGGGGCCGGGTGACCTATGACCCCGACACCTCGACGTCGCCGGAGAGCTGGACCCAGCTCGTCACCCTCGAAGAGGTCCACCGCTCCTCCCGCACCGTCCACCTCGACCCAGTTCTTCACCGGGAGCTGGCCGCGGTGACCTACACCGCCGCAGCGACCGCGTTCCGCTTCGGCCCGCCCACCGAGCCCGTCGACCGCAACAACCCCCGCGCCGGCGAGCGCAAGGTGCCCAACCCGGAGGGCAACCTGCCCTCCCGGCGGGCCCGGGCCCGCATCCGCGCCAGCGCGCTGCTCGAGGTGGCCCCCCGCCGGCCCGGCGAGAAGCCCAAGCGCGAGTTCGAAAAAGAGATCGAGCCCCTGCTCGTCGGCGCCGGCATGGACCTCGGTCCGGTGAAGCGTCGGCGCCACGTCCCCAGCTGGGCCCTCGACGCGTGCGGTGAACTGGTCAAGGCGTGCACCCTGCTGGGCGTCGGCATCGCCCGGGTCGTCGAGCGGGTGGGTTCGGTCCTGCGCCACAAGCTCAGAGTGGAGCGGCCGCCGGCCGACGACGGCGGCCTCCCCGCCCAGGACGCCCCCGCCGCCACCCGGGCGTCTCGGGCTCCCCCCAGACCCGCCTGACCTAAGTAACACCCCTGCGATAAACACCCCCGGAACCCCGGGGGTTGTGGCGCGTCGGCGCGCCTGTCGCATTCGCGCCGACCGCAGGCTCCCCTGCCCGTCCGGAGCTCTGAGCGGGCCATCCGGGGGCCAGCTCGTACGCACGGCGGCGCCGCCTGTCACCGCCCGTTGGGCGCTTGCGCGCGTTTCCGTCGCGCGGAAGGACCGATTCCGACGCGGCATTCCGATGTTCGGTCCTGTTCCGTCGCGCCCTTCGGAGAGGCGCGTCGGAAATGGCGTGTCGATTCCGACGCGATCTCCGGCCGTTTCCGACGTTCGCTCCCCGCAGCCCTTCTCCCCAGCGTGACGCCGCCGCACGATCACCCTTTGATCCGCCGAAAAGGCCGGCGGCACGAGAAGGGAGCCCTGCCAATGTCTCGCCCCGTTCCAGTCGATGGCAACGTCGACGTCGACGACGACGACACCGAGGTCGAGATCGACCTCGCCATGCTCGACGCGGACGTCAACGCCGCCCTGGACTACCTCTGCGCCCACGCCGGCGACTGGCCCGATGGGCGCGAGGTCGCCGCTTGCATCAGCCGTCATCGCCGCCGCTCCCTGGCCGCGGACGCGCGACGGAGCGCTGGATGACGCGCACCCGCTGCAGCGCCCACGGCGGCCACCGGCCCGTCTCCGGCTGCTCGCCCCCGCAGCCGAACACGCCCGCCGGTGGTGTGGCTTCCCCCTCACCTCCTCTCGGGAGATTCGTCCAAGTCCTGACCGGCGAAGTGGCCCGCTTCGCCGAGACCCACGGCCTGGGCTTCGACGACCGCTCCCTCCTCGAGCACCTCCTGCTCGCCGCTGACCATCGCAGTGGAGCGATTACTCCTTTCTCGCTCACCGACTTGGCCTGTGACCTCGGCCTCGGCCCGTCTGGGCGGCGAACGCTGCGGGGGCGACTCGAGCGTCTCAGCGCCGCCGGGGCGGTGTCGTGGGTGGCGCCCAGCTCGGCCTCTCCCGGCCGCATCGAGGTCCTGGTGTACGCCCGCCTCGTCCATGCCGGTGCGGCCGATCGGCGTCGGGGCTTCGTGCAGATCGTCCCTTCGGCGCTCACCGCGCTGGCGCAGCGCTACCACCTCTCCCCCACTGCCACGGCCTTGCTCACGCGCCTGCTGGTCCAGGCCGACCCCCGGACTCAAACCGTGATGGTCACCACCGCGACGGCGCTGGCGCGAGAGCTTGCGCTGGGATGGCGGCGCCTGTCGCCAGCTCTCGACGAACTCGGTCGTGCCGCCTCCGTCGAGTGGAGTCCGGGGCGCCCAGTGCGGGTCCTGGCCTACGACAGCCTGGTCCGCACCACGCCCTCCTCGCCCGGCACCGCCGCGCGCTCCGACGGTGATCGCGCGGCCGATGCGTCACATCGCGCGCCAGCCGCCGCCATATCGCGCGGCCCTCAAGATGTTCTTCCACGCGTACAAGACCAAGACTTGAAACCCAAGACAACCCCCCCTGACCCCCCCCGAGCACCAGCCGTCACCGGAGCTGACCAGCGGGGGTGGGGGCTTGTCGTCGACCTCGAAGCGCAACTGACCGAGGCCCAGCGCCAGGCGCTGCACCAGCCAGCCGACCGGGGACGCCTGGCCCAGCTGGCCACGGAGCTCGGCCGTTTGGCCAGTGGTGGCTGGACGGCCGACGAGCTGCTGGCCCACGTCGGTGCCGAGCTTCCGGGGTCCTGGCGGTCGCCCGCCCGGCTGTTGTGGGCGAGAGCACAAGCGCTTCCCACGGCCCCGCCGAACCCCGATGACCTGCGGGCGGCAGCCGATGCGGTGCGCACCGCGTCGCAAATCCAGGCCGCCCGGGCCTACGCCGCCAACCAGGCCGCGGTGGGGTTCCTGGAGGCGGCTGAGATCGTGGCCCGGCTGGCGGAGTGCTACAGCGGCGAGGCGCTGGAGGCCGCCCTGGTGGTGCTGGCGCAGTGCCGCCCGGACGACGACGTCGCCGGCGCCGTGCGGCACATCGCCGAGTCCTCGCCGCCACGCTGGCCGAGCCCGCACGTCGGACCTCTGTGCCCTCCGTACCCGGGCGACGATCCGGAGGCACACAGCGGTGAAGGCGAGGAGGGACGCGGCCGGCGCAGAGCAGCGGGTGCGGCGGGGCCGGTCGAGGTAGGCCGGCTCCTGGCCGATGCCGGGGAGGGCTGGGCATGACCTCGGCTACGGCGTCGATCGACACCGTTCGGCGGCGGCGTCCCGATCCTGCACCGGCGGGGGCCCGGGTACCCCCGCACAACATCGTGGCCGAGGAGTCCCTTCTCGGGGCCATGCTGCTCAGCCGGGAGGCCATTGCCTCAGCGCTTGAGGTCGGACTGGGCGCGGACGACTTCTACAAGCCGTCGCACGGCCACGTCTTCGACGCCGTCACCACCCTCTACGCCCAGGGCGAACCCGCCGATCCGGTGACCGTCGCCGAGGTTCTGCACCGGGCCGGGCTCATCGAGGCCGTCGGCGGGCCCGTTACCCTGATCTCGTTGCAGGCGGGCACGCCGGCGATCGGCAATGCGGGCCGCTACGCCCGCATCGTCGAGGAGCACGCTCTGCTGCGGCGGCTCATCGGCGTCGCCGGCACCATCGCCGAGATCGGCTACGGGCTGCCGGCGGACGTCACTGCTGCGGTCGACGAGGCCGAGGGCCTGGTCTTCGAGGTCGCGCAGCGGCGGGTCACCGACAGCCTCTCCCCCATCCGCGAGCTGCTCAACCACCAGCTCGACCGTCTGGAGCAGCTCTATGAGCGGGGCCAGGAGATCACTGGCGTTCCGACCGGCCTCGTCGACCTCGACCGCCTGATGTCGGGGCTGCAGCCGTCGACGCTGGTGGTATTGGGTGGCCGTCCAGGAAGCGGCAAGACGTCCCTGGCGCTGAACATCGCCGCTCATGCCGCCCTGGAGGCTCGAGTCCCGGTCCTGATGTTCTCCCTGGAGATGGGCCACCTCGAGCTCACCCAGCGGCTGTTGAGCTCAGAGGCCCGGGTGGAAGGGACACGCTTGCGCAATGGCAAGCTGCTCGAGTCGGACTGGCCCAAGATCAGCCACGCCATCGGCCGCCTTGCCGACGCTCCACTCAGCATCGACGACAACCCGCACCTCACCGTCATGGAGATCCGAGCGAAGGCCCGCCGTCTCAAGAGCCGTGAGGGCCTCGGCTTGGTAATTATCGACTACCTGCAGCTGATGACGGGTCGGTCCTCGGCCGAGAACCGCCAGGTCGAGGTGGCTGAGATCTCTCGTGGTCTGAAGATCCTTGCTCGCGAGCTCGAGGTGCCGGTGGTGGCGCTTTCGCAGCTGAGCCGGAACCTGGAGGCTCGGGCCGACAAGCGCCCAGTGCTGGCCGATCTACGTGAAAGTGGCGCATTAGAGCAGGACAGTGACGCGGTTTTGTTCACCTACAGAGATGAGATGTACAACCGGGACAGCCCCGATCGCGGAACTGCTGAGATCATCCTGGCCAAGCACCGCAACGGCGGAACTGGAGTGACACGCGCTGCGTTTCTGGAGCCGTACACGCGTTTTGCCAACATGGCGAGGGTGTGATTGTCCTCTGTAGGTTCCGGATGAAGATGGCGAACTCCGCCGCATGTGGCGAGCACTTGGCGAATGTCCGGGGATAGATGGCGAGACATTGTCTCGGAGGTAGCCGCGGCAGGCCCGGTCCCTCAGGCCAACCGCCGTCTGTGCCCAGACTGTCAGCCGCCATCCGCCCGCTGAGGTTGTTCGTAGCCTCCTTTCTGGGCTACCGGTGTCGAAAAGGTACCGACCAGGAACGGCATCACCTCTCGGTTGCTCCGTCGGGAGCCCCCGGGGGACGGGGGCAGTTGGCGCTCACCCGCCCCAAGGGAGCCGCGAGACGCAGACGATTCGGATGCCGTGAAGTCCTTGTCGTTGGATGAGCACCGCTAGGACGTGGGGCGAGCCGGAAGCGGCCCGGACGTCGCCTGTCGCGTCATCAACCGCGACCCAGTAACCGGAACAGTCAGGAACTAGGGAGTTCGTTCTCGTCCACTTGCGGCTACGCCGGTCCGCTCGCCTCGGAGCCATGAGGCCCATCGTCGCACCGCCTCTCGGCTCGCTCCTCGTTTCGCCGCATGCGTGGCCGACCGTAGACTAGTGGGAAGGTCGCGACCTCGAGCGCGCTCCGGGTCCGGCGGTGGGGACGTCCGCTCCACCAAAGTGCAGCTGTTGGGCGCCCGCCGAGGCAGGATGTCATCGTGCGAGTGCGTGCCGCCGAGGTGGAGGAGGCGGCTGAGATTAGCCTCGCGTACCTCGCTTCTTGGCGGGCGGCGTACGAAGGCCTGCTGGCGGCCGATGTACTCGACATCGAAGCTGCCAAGCGAGCGGCATACGACTGGGCGGCCGAGATCCGCCATGAGTCCAGCCACGTGGGAGTGGCGGTCGCGGACGTCGTGCTCGGTGTCGTCGAAGCCTGTGATCCACCCGGCGGATCCCGAGACCTGCCGGAGATCACCATGCTCTACGTGATTCCCCAGTATTGGGGCACCGGCGTCGCTTCATCGCTGCTCGCTCAGGGAGTCGGCTGGATCCTCGATCGCGGTTGGGAGACAGCGCGACTGCGGGTCGTCGAAGCTCAGGCTCGGGCTCGTCGGTTCTACGAACGTGAGGGCTGGCGTCTGGACGCAGACGTTGAGCCAGCGCACAACGGCTTCTTCAAGCTTGTCTACTACCGCCGCGATCTCGCGCTGTAGAGGTGCCGACACCCCCGGCGTTCCAACGGGTACTTCTGGCCGCCGTAGCCGCCCGCCCTTCATCGCCGGCTTGAGGTCTGAATCGGCCTGTGGCCGTAGGGATTCGCCAAGTATCTCGGCCCTGGCGGGCTCCCAGCACGATCCGCTCGCCATGTGCAGGCGGCACTACTCGCCAACTTCGTGCGGAACCTACATCCTCCTCCTCCTCCTCTGTAGGGATCCCATATTGATGGCGAATGCGCCGACAACATGGCGAGTAGATGGCGAATGGGCCACATAGTTGGCGAGCAGGAGGCCAGCGTTAGGCGGTTCGGACGCTGGTTGGGCTCCGCTCACCCGAGCAGGCACGTACTGGTCACCAATCGTGATGCAGGGCCCAGCAGGCTCACCTGCTGTCCCGGGCGTGGAACACTGCCAACCCGAACCGGTGATCCTTGTAGTAGTGAGCACATCGTCCTCGGACCCCTTGGAATCGTCTTCGGCGCGGTCATCAAATGCAATAGCGTCCTTAGCGAGGTGATCAGCGGTACATGACCGCGAAGGCGACCACTCTGGCAGATTCACACTGCCTGACGGCCGGGTTGCGTACGGCAGCTTGACGCTGACCCGTGACCAACCGCCTCGCGTCACACTCCACCCCGACGCCCCTGCCCCCATAGGACCCGAAGGTCGAGGGTTTCCCAACGAGACCAGTTGCGGCG
>JBHENM010000337.1:0-2631 GCA_046262035.1 Acidimicrobiales bacterium
CGCCCCCCCCCGCCGGTAGCCTGGTGTGCGACATGCCCGAGCGTCCCGACCTCCTCAGCAAGCTGAACCCGGTGCAGCGCGAGGCCGTCACCCACCCCGGCGGCCCGTTGCTGGTCGTGGCCGGGGCGGGTTCGGGGAAGACCCGGGTGCTGACCCACAGGATCGCCTGGCTGATCCGGGAGCAGGGGCTGTCCCCCTTCGAGATCGTGGCCATCACCTTCACCAACAAGGCGGCCGACGAGATGAAGCACCGGGTCGGGGCTCTGGTCGGGCCGGTGGCCCAGAAGATGTGGGTGTCGACCTTCCACTCGGCCTGCGTGCGCATCCTCAGGCGGGACGCCCACCACCTCGGGTACTCGTCCCAGTTCACGATCTACGACCAGGCCGACGCCGAGCGCCTCACGGCCTACGTCCTGCGAGACCTCAACGTCGACCCCAAGCGGTTCCCGCCGCGCAGCGTCCACGGCGCCATCAGCGCGGCCAAGAACGAGGTCGTCGACGTCGACACCTACGCCGACCGGGCCCGCACGATCTACGAGCGGAGGATCGCCGAGGTCTACCGGGAGTACCAGCGCCGGCTGCGCGAGGCCAACGCCATGGACTTCGACGACCTGCTGCTGGTGACGGTCGAGCTCTTCCTGAAGCACCCCGACGTATTGGCTCACTACCAGCAGCGGTTCCGGCATGTGCTGGTGGACGAGTTCCAGGACACCAACAAGGCTCAGAACGACCTCGTGGTCATGCTGGCCCGGAAGCACCGGAACATCTGCGTCGTGGGCGACAGTGACCAGAGCGTCTACCGCTTCCGGGGTGCCGACATTCGCAACATCCTGGAGTTCGAGGACGCCTTCCCCGACGCCACCCTCATCGTCCTGGAGCAGAACTACCGCTCGACCCAGACCATCCTCGATGCGGCCAACGCCGTCATCGCCAACAACCTGTTGCGCAAGCCCAAGGCGCTGTGGACCGAGCAGGTGGGCGGCGAGCTCATCCAGCGGTACCACGCCGAGGACGAGCACGACGAGTCGGCCTGGGTCGGCCAGGAGATGCTCCGGCTGCACCAGGGCCCGAGCGGGGAGCACGTCGAGCCCCTCCGCTGGGGCGAGATGGCCGTCTTCTACCGCACCAACGCCCAGAGCCGGGTGCTGGAGGAGCACCTGGTGCGCCTGGGCATCCCCTACCGGGTGATCGGGGGGACCCGGTTCTACGACCGGCGGGAGATCAAGGACGCCCTGGCCTACCTGCGGGCCGTGGTCAACCCCACCGACGAGGTCTCCCTCCGGAGGGTGCTCAACGTGCCCAAGCGCGGCATCGGCGACACCAGCATGGGCCGGCTGGAGGCGTGGGCCAGCTCCCAGGGCCGGCCCTTCGCCGACGCCCTGGTCAAGGCGGAGTCGGCGGGCGTCGGCGGCCGGGCCCTGGCCGGCATCCGGCACCTGGTGTCGCTGATGGACGAGCTGCGGGCGGTCGACGGCGGGCCGAGCGCTCTGCTGGAGGTCCTCCTGGCCCGCAGCGGGTACACGGCCGAGCTGGAGGCGGCCCACACCATCGAGGCTCAGGGCCGGCTGGAGAACCTGGCCGAGCTGGTGGGCGTGGCCAAGGAGTACGAGCAGGCGGCGGTGGAGGCCGGCGAGGACGCCACCATCGCTGGCTTCCTCGAACGGGTCAGCCTGGTGGCTGACTCCGACGACCTGTCCGGGGACGAGTCCAGCGTCGTGCTCATGACCCTGCACACGGCCAAGGGCCTCGAGTATCCCGCCGTGTTCATGATCGGCCTGGAAGACGGGGTCTTCCCCCACGTCCGGTCGCTCACCGAGCCGGCCGAGCTCGAGGAGGAGCGCAGGCTCTGTTACGTGGGCATCACCCGGGCCCAGCGCCGCCTGGCGCTCACCCACGCCTGGAGCCGCCAGCTGTTCGGGTCGACTAACTACAACCCGCCGAGCCGGTTCCTCAAGGAGATCCCCGAGCAGCTGATGGCGCAGATGGGTGCCCGTCGCCAGCAGGGATCCTGGCGGAGCGGTGGCTCCTCCGGGCGGGACCGCATCGTGGAGGCGGCCATGGCTCGCGGCCGGGGTGGCGGGTCGGGGTCGCCGCCTCCGGTCCGGACCAGCGGCGGTGACCGCCTGGGGTTGAGGGTGGGCGACGATGTGCTTCACGGCAAGTGGGGCGAGGGCGTGGTGCTGGAGATCGTCGGCGAGAACGACAAGGCCGAGGCCGTGGTGCGGTTCCCCGGTCTGGGGGAGAAGCGGCTGCTCCTGGCCTGGGCCCCCCTCAAGCGGGCGCGCTGACCGGCTGGGCCTTCAGATATCTTCCGCTACATCCTGTTAACTGTCACACCATCCTGATACTGCGAACATATGTTCCGGCCGGTGAAGTCGGCGGTGGAGGACTCCGGGCAGCGGTGGGCGCCCTCGAGCCCCGGTGCCTGAGCGGGGAGGACGCGGCCCGGCTGGTGGAGCTGTTCGCCGAGGCCGAGCGCGTGGCCGCGGCGGGGCGCACCGTCACCGCCGCCCAGCGCCGGGCCCTCGAGGCCCGGGACCCCACCTGTGTGGTCGAGGGCTGCGAGGTCCGCGAGCACATCGAGATCGACCACGTCGACGGCTGGGCCCTCACCCGCACCACCACCCTGGC
>JBHENM010000338.1:0-1560 GCA_046262035.1 Acidimicrobiales bacterium
GCCAGGGTGGTGGTGCGGGTGAGGGCCCAGCCGTCGACGTGGTCGATCTCGATGTGCTCGCGGACCTCGCAGCCCTCGACCACACAGGTGGGGTCCCGGGCCTCGAGGGCCCGGCGCTGGGCGGCGGTGACGGTGCGCCCCAGATGGGCCACGGCCACCACGTCGGTCCCCTTGGTCACGATCCCCTCCAGCACCGAGTCGGTGGCCAGGGCCCGGGCCGTGGCCACGTGGAGGACGGCCCGGGGGCCGGCCTTGGTCCCTTCCCGAGCGGCCCCGGTGGACGGCCCGGTGGCGGGCGGCCTCCTCTTCGGCTGCGCCCGAGACAGCCCGCACCCGCCGGCACTGCTCCCGGAGCCCCGCCACCCCCCGCTGGGCCGCCGCCTGCAGCAGGGACCCCTCGGAGCGGGCGTCGGCGGCGGCGGCGATGGCCGTGGCCTGGGCCCCCGACAGCTCGCCCGCCTTGTAGGCCTCGGCCGTGGCCGGCAAGTCTCCCAGGCGCCGGGCCGTCTCCAGGCTGCCCACGGCCGCCCCCACGGTGGTGCCGGTGGCGGCCGCCATCCAGTGGGCGGGGCTGCGGTGGCCCTGGCGGCGCCCCAGGTTGGTCTCCTCCACCCTGGCCTCCGGCCAGGGTGCGCCCCGCCGCGGCCAGGCGCTCGGCCTCGGCGAACAGCTCCACCAGCCGGGCCGCGTCCTCCCCGCTCAGGCAGCGGGGCTCGAGGGCGCCCACCGCCGCCCGGAGCTCCTCCACCACCGACTTCACCTGCCGGAACATATGTTCGCAGTATATCAGGATGGTGTGACAGTTAACAGGATGTAGCAGAAAGATCCCGCCGCACCTCGCCCCTACCGTCCCCCACCGATGTCGACCAGCGCCCCCGTCACGTACGACGCTTCGTCGGACAAGAGCCACAGGATCGCGCGGGCCACCTCATCCGGTTCTCCCGGCCGCCCCATGGGGATCGAAGGCCCCAGGCGGTCGGCTCGGCCGGGGTCGCCACCCGACCCGTGGATCTCGGTGCGGATCAGCCCCGGCCGGACGGCATTCACCCGGATTCCCTCGCCCGCCACCTCCCGGGCCAGGCCCACGGTCATGGTGTCCACCGCGCCCTTGGAGGCAGCGTAGTCGACGTACTCACCGGGGCTGCCGAGCACCGAGGCCCGGGACGACACGAACACCACCGCGCCTCCGGCTCCCGCATGAGCGGTCGAGAGCCGGCGAATGGCCTCCCGAGCGCACATGAACGCGCCCACGACGTTGACCGCCAGCACCCGCTGCACCCGCTCGGCGCTAAAGGTCTCCACCCGGCCCTGGGGGGCGACGATGCCGGCGTTGACCACCAGGGCTCGCAGCGGGCCCAGCTGACGGTCGACTTCGGCGAACACGTCGACCACCTGCTGCTCGTCGGCCACGTCCGCTTGCAGGGCGACCGCCCGCCCGCCCACCGAGCGACACCGGTCGGCCACCTCTTCCGCCTCGGCCCCCCGCTCCAGATACGTGACGGCGACGTCGTACCCGCGCTCGGCGGCGAGAACGGCGGTGGCGGAGCCAATCCCCCGACT
>JBHENM010000339.1:0-1599 GCA_046262035.1 Acidimicrobiales bacterium
ACCTGTACGCCGACGGCAAGGGCCGGCCGTCGATCCCGCCGTCGGTGATGGTGCGGGCCATGCTGTGCGCGACCCACGACCGCACCTCCGACGCCGAGACCTCCCGACGCACCCGCGTGGACGCCGACTGGAAGGCGGCCATGGGCGTGGACGACGAGTTCGAGGGCATCGCCCCCACCACCTTCAGCCTCATGCGCTCGCGCATGGTCGTCCACGACGCCGACGCCGAGCTTTTCAAGGCGACGCTGGCCAAGGCGGTGGAGGCGGGGATCTTCAAGGCCAAGCTGACCGCCATCATCGACTCCTCGCCCGTGCACGGGGCGGGAGCGGTGGCCGACACCTACGAGCTGGTCCGGGGCTTCCTGCGCCAGGTGGTGCGGGCCGCCGGCGAGCGCCTCAGCGAGGAGGCCCGCAAGGCGACCGAGCCGTTCTGTGGGCCCAAGCCCGACATCGACTGGGGCGACCCCGCCACCCGCAAGGCCCACCTGGGCGAGCTCGTCGCCGCGGGGATGGCTCTGCTGGTCGAGGCGGCGGGCATCGACGACCCGGCAGTGCGCGAGCCCACCGATCTGCTGGCCCAGGTCATCGACCAGGACGTCGAGGCCGACGAGAACGGCGAAACTCAGATCCGCCAGGGCGTGGCCCGCGACCGCCTGATCTCCCACTCCGACCCCGAGATGCGCCACGGCCGAAAGTCCGCCTCCCGCCGCTTCGACGGCCACAAGCTCGACGTCATCACCGACGAGGACTCGGAGCTGGTCCTCGGCGTCGACGTGCGCGCCGGCAATGCCTCCGACGGCGAGGGCGTCATCCCTCTGCTCGGCCAAGTCATGGCCCTGCCGGGCATCGTCATCACCATCCTGCTCGGGGACATGGCCTACTCCGACGGCGACGTGCGGGAGGCGGTGGAGCAGACGGGGGCCGAGATGGTGGCCAAGGTGCCGCCGGTCACCAACTCGGGCCGGTTCCCCAAGACCGACTTCGCCATCGACACCGAAGCCGGCACCGTCACTTGCCCGGCAGGCAACGTCACCTCCGATGCCCGGCCGGCCAAGGACCACAAGGGCCGGCCGGTCACCCGCTTCAGCTTCGCCCCCGCCACCTGCGCCGCCTGTCCGCTGCGCGAGCAGTGCACGACCTCGGACAAGGGCCGCTCGGTGGTCGTCGGCGCGCATGAGGAGCGCATCGCCCGGGCCCGGGCCGCCCAGGCCGAGCCGGGGACCAAGGCACTGCTGCGGCAGCGGTCCAAGGTCGAGCGCAAGATCGACCACCTCCAGGACCTGGGCATGCGCAAGGCCAGGTACCGGGGCCGACGAAGGACGCGCCTGCAGGCGCTCCTCGCGGCCACCGTGGCCAACTTCAAGCGACTGGGTGTGATCGGCGCGTTCGACGCGCCCGCCCCCGTCGCCGCTACGGCGTGATCCGGTCGCTTTCCCCGCTCCCCGCGACGACGGAGGGCCACCGACGGCCATGATCGGGCCACGCGGAGCCCATGGGGCCCCCGCTGGACCCTCAGACCCGCGTTCGTGCGAAATCGACGTCGCTTTCGGTTGGCGGAACACCACTCCTCAGAAGGCCACTTTTTGCCGACTCACCTAG
>JBHENM010000340.1:0-1939 GCA_046262035.1 Acidimicrobiales bacterium
GTCGAGAAGGCGATCAGCATGGAGCCCAGGGTCACCACCTGGAGCCCCCGGCCAAGAGTGGTGGGTTTGGTCGGGCGAGTGTGGCTGCCTTCGACGAGCATCAGCCAGAGGGCCACCGCCGAGCCCGACCCGCTGGCCAGCAGCCCGAGGTGGGGAGGGCTCCACAGGGTGACGTCGATGCCGTAGGCGGCGTGCCACAGGTCGTCCACCACGAAGGCCACGAGCCCGCCGACGCGGAAGACCAGGAGGAGGAGGGCCGACCAGGGGACCCGCCACCGCCCCATCCGCACGCCGGTGTCCACCTCCGCCGCCGTGGCCATGACCACGGTCCCGAGGCCGACGACGATCAGTCCGCTGAGGGCGGTGAGGATCAGGGAGTGGGGCGGAGTGAACAGCACCTTGTCGCGCCCGTAGTCGACGTGCCAGGCGACGTCCCAGTAGAGACCGACCATGGCCACGCCCAGGAGGAGGATGCCGCTGACCGCGCCGGTGACGGCCCAGCCGGGATAGCCGGTGGCTCTCTCGAGCCTGGCCGGCACGCGCTTCACTCGACCCGGCTACGCACCAGGCCCGCGAGGTCGCCGACGGTGTCCACGCCGCCGAGGTCGGCCTGGGAGAAGATCACGTCGTAGTCGTCCTGAAGCTCGATGGCCAGCTCCACCAGCCGGTAACTGTCCGACACCAGGTCGGTGAGCGCCACCTCGGGCCGGACCCGCGGTTCGGGCACGCCGAGGACTTCGGCGATTCGGCGGCAGATGTCCTCGACAGCGGGTTCCACTCTCAGGCCTCCGGGCTATGGGGTCGGGACTCCAGCAGGAAGCCCAGCCGGGCCTCGTGCTCCTCCAACGTGCGGGCGTAGACCTCGCGGTCGGCGGCCTTGTAGCGGCGGAGGGTGCCGGCGATGGTGTCCTTGCCGAACTTGTCCTCCAAACCTTCGAGGGCGTCACGCACCCATTGAACGTGCCAGCGCTCGTCCTCCATGATTCGGTCGATGGTCTCCTTGACCTCGGGCGTGACGTCGGGGACGGCCAGGTGCTTGGCGTACTGGTTGATGACCCGGCGTTCGAACACGAGGGTGATGGCCAGAATCTCCATGAGGTTGACGGGGAGCCCGGCCGCTTCCAGGTACTGGTCCTGGTAGGCCTCCGAGAGCTTGATGGGACGGGTGCCCAGCCGGTCGAGGCAGTCGGTCCAGTACCAGGCGTGCTGGGACTCGTCGGCGAAGTGCTTGGTGAGGTCGTGCTGGATCGGGCTGGGCTTGAGGGTGCGGGCCAGGCGTCCGAAGAAGAGGGCGCCGTTGATCTCCGACGTCCGGTAGTAGCTGAGCACCCACCGCTCGTCGTCAGACAGGGGCATCGGCCCTCCCGGCACATATGGCGACAGCTAGAGGGCCGCTCCCGTCCAGGTACCCGCTGGCGTAGAGGAAGATGTCGCCCCTGACGTCGAGGGCGGTCCCAACGGAGGCGGCGGGATCGGCGAGGCGGTAGTCCAGGAGCCGGCCGCCGGTGTTGGCCGGGGTGGCCTTGAACAGGGCCTCCTTCACCGTCCACAGGCGCAACCGGTCGTCACCGTCCAAGCGCTCGCCATCGTGGAGGAAGAAGCGGGCCGTGCGGGGGTCGGTGGGCCGCCACCCCTCGAAGTCCACGCCCAGTCCGGCTTGGTGCCCGACGCTGCCGGCGGCGACGGCCATGCCCGCGGCGTGACTCAGCGACAGGTGGGGGTGGGGGAAGGCCACGGCCGACGTGTCGTCCCCGTCCATCAGGAGCCTGAGGGCGGCCCGGCCCAGCAGCCAGTCGGACCGGCGGCGGCCCTGGGCCGGCAGGCGGCGCCAGGCCAGGTTCTCGGCCGGGGACAGGCGAGTGGGCGGCAGCGGGATGGTGGTGGCACGGAGCCTGGTCGATTGCCCGAACGCGGCGGAGACGGCGACCTCGGCCGAGTG
>JBHENM010000341.1:0-1903 GCA_046262035.1 Acidimicrobiales bacterium
AGCTGGAGCCCCCGGCCAAGAGTGGTGGGTTTGGTCGGGCGAGTGTGGCTGCCTTCGACGAGCATCAGCCAGAGGGCCACCGCTGAGCCCGACCCGCTGGCCAGCAGCCCGAGGTGGGGAGGGCTCCACAGGGTGACGTCGATGCCGTAGGCGGCGTGCCACAGGTCGTCCACCACGAAGGCCACGAGCCCGCCGACGCGGAAGACCAGTAGGAGGAGGGCCGACCAGGGGGCCCGCCACCGCCCGATCCGCACGCCGGTGTCGACCTCCGCCGCCGTCGCCAGGGCCACGGTCCAGAGACCCACGACGATGAGGCCGCTGAGGGCGATGAGGATCAGGGAGTGGGGCGGAGTGAACAGCACCTTGTCGCGCCCGTAGTCGACGTGCCAGGCGACGTCCCAGTAGAGGCCGATCATGGCCACGCCCAGAAGGAGGATGCCGCTGACGGCGCCGGTGACGGCCCAGCCCGGATAGCCGGTGGCTCTCTCGAGCCTGGCCGGCAGGCGCTTCATTCCGCCCGGCTGCGCACCAGGCCCGCGAGGTCGCCGACGGTGTCCACGCCGACGAGGTCGGCCTGGGAGAAGATGACGTCGTAGTCGTCCTGAAGCTCGATGGCCAGCTCCACCAGGCGGTAGCTGTCGGACACCAGGTCAGTGAGCGCGACCTCGGGCCGGACCCGCGGCTCGGGCACCCCGAGGACCTCGGCTATACGGCGGCAGATGTCCTCGACGGCGGGTTGCACTCTCAGGCCTCCGGGCTATGGGGACGGGACTCCAGCAGGAAGCCCAACCGGGCCTCGTGCTCCTCCAAGGTACGGGCGTAGACCTCGCGGTCGGCGGCCTTGTAGCGACGGAGGGTGTCGGCGATGGTGTCCTTGCCGAACTTGTCCTCCAGGCCTTCGAGGGCGTCACGCACCCACTGCACGTGCCAGCGCTCGTCCTCCATGATGCGGTCGATCGTCTCCTTGACCTCGGGCGTGACGTCGGGCACGGCCATGTGCTTGGCGTACTGGTTGATCACCCGGCGCTCGAATACCAGGGTGATGGCCAGGATCTCCATGAGGTTGACGGGAAGCCCGGCGGCCTCCAGGTACTGGTCCTGGTAGGCCTCGGAGAGCTTGATGGGACGGGTTCCCAGCCGGTCGAGGCAGTCGGTCCAGTACCAGGCGTGCTGGGACTCGTCGGCGAAGTGCTTGGTGAGGTCGTGCTGGATGGGGCTGGGCTTGAGGGTGCGGGCCAGGCGGCCGAAGAAGAGGGCGCCGTTGATCTCCGACGTCCGGTAGTAGCTGAGCACCCACCGCTCGTCGTCAGACAGGGGCATCGGCGCTCCCGGCACAGATGGCGACAGCTAAGGGCCCGCTTCCGTCCAGGCACCCGCTGACGTAGCGGAAGGCGTGGCCCCGGACGTCGACGGCGGTCCCGACGGCCGCGGCCGGGTCGGTGAGCCGGTAGTCCAGGAGCCGGCCGCCGGCGTTGGCGGGCGTGGCCTTGAACAGGGCTTCCTTCACCGTCCACAGTCGCAGCAGCTCGCCATCCTGCACGCGCTCGCCGTCGTGGAGGAAGAAGCGGGCTGTACGCGGGTCGGTGAGCCGCCACCCCTCGAAGTCCACGCCCAGGCCGGCTTGATTCCCGACGCTGCCGGCAGCGACGGCGATGCCCGCGGAGTGGCTCAGCGAAAGGTGGGGGTGCGGGAAGGCCACGGCCGACGTGTCGTCCCCGTCCATCAGCAGCTTGAGAGCGGCGCGGCCCAGCAGCCAGTCGGCCCGGCGGCGGCCCTGGGCCGGCAGGCGGCGCCAGGCCAGGTTCTCGGCCGGGGACAGGCGAGTGGGCGGCAGCGGGATGGTGGTGGCACGGAGCCTGGTCGATTGCCCGAACGCGGCGGAGACGGCGACCTCGGCCGAGTG
>JBHENM010000342.1:0-1278 GCA_046262035.1 Acidimicrobiales bacterium
ACAATCGTTGGCGTGTACGTGAAGACCACTCGGGTGCGTCGGGGTAACCGGGTCTATGAGTACCTGAGCCTGGTCGAGGCGGTGCGAGACGGCGGCCGGGTGCGCCACGACGTGGTGGCCCGCCTGGGTGAGGCGTCGGCCCTGCGGGCCAGCGGCGAACTGGACCGCATCGTGGCCGCCCTGGCGTCCCACGCCCAGCGGTCGTGGTGTGATGAGTCCGGCATCGACGTCACCGAGGCCCGCTCTGCCGGCGCGGTGGCCGCGGTGGCGACCTACTGGGCCCGCCTCGGTCTGGACCGTCACTTCGCGGCCATGGCCGGGGGCCATGACGCCCCCATCGCCGATGCCGTGCTGGCCATGGTGGCCAACCGCCTGTGCGCTCCCCGCTCCAAGCGGGCCCTGCCTGAGTGGGTGGGCGCCGACGTGGTCATGCCCGCCGGCTTCCGGGAACCGGCGGCGCATCACTACTACCGGGCCCTCGACGTGGTGGCCGAGGCCAAGGAAGCGACGGAGACCCACCTCTACGGCGTCCTCACCAATCTGACCAACCTGGACCTGCGCATGGTCTGCTACGACCTGACCTCCACCTACTTCGAGGGGCAGGCCAAGCCGTCGGCACGCTTTGAGTCCCGGGCCTTCGGCTACAGCCGCGACCATCGGGGCGACCGGGCCCAGGTGGTGATCGGGCTGCTGGTCACCGGCGACGGCATCCCTATCGCCCACCACGTCTTCGCCGGCAACACCGCGGACGTGTCCACCCTCCCCGGCGTCCTCGACGACCTTCAGACCCGCTTCGGGATCGGAGCCATCACCATGGTCGCCGACCGGGGCCTGATCTCGGCCGACAACGTCAAAGCGTTGTCCGACAAGGGCTTCGGCCACATCCTGGCCACCCGGCTGCACCGTGACGCCGACGTCGCCGCCGTGCTGGCTGCCTCGACCTCACCCGAAGCCGTCTGGGTTCCGTGTCCTTCCGCCGGCTCGGCGGTCTGTGAGGTCGCCCACGACGGGCGCCGCTTCGTCGTGGCCATGTCGGCCGAGCGGCTGTGGCGCGACACCCGGCGCACGGCCGAGCTGGTGGCCCGCACGTCGGGCGAGCTGCGGGCGCTTGAAGCCCGGGTGCGGGCCGGGCGGCTCAAGGACAAGGCCAAGATCGCCGCGGCCGCATCGCGCATCCTGGCCGCCTCGGCCGTGGCCCGGCTCTTCGACGTCGAGATCGGCGAGGGCCGCTTCCTCTGGCACTACGACGAGGCCGCCCTCGACTACGAGGAGAAGCTG
>JBHENM010000343.1:0-2004 GCA_046262035.1 Acidimicrobiales bacterium
GGCAAGGTCTTCATCGACTGGAGCCAGAACGACGACTCCAAGACCACCGTCTGCGTGTACTCGTTGCGCGCTCGCCCGCGGCCGACCGTCTCCACGCCGGTGTCCTGGGACGAACTGGCCGCCTGCGTGGAACAGGCCCGCGCCGCCGCGACCAGGATCAGCGCCGTCGTTCCCGTGGGTCGGCCCTCGGCCTAGGTGAGCCGGCACGAAGTGCCCCTTTCGAGCGAGGGCGTCTCCCGCTCCCTCGGTGGTGATTGCGGCCACCATGACGGCGGTGAGGGCGCCGACGACCCGAACACCGGTCCGTATGGCCCGATCAGCGGGTTGGCGCGCCAACGAGGGCTCGATCTATGCGGCCACGGCCAGTCCCGAGCCGGCGTCGAACGCGCCCAGCACGCCGAGGCGCTTGAAGTTGGCCACGGTGGCCGCGAGCAGCGCCTGCAGGCGCGTCCTTCGTCGGCCTCGGTAGCGGGCCTGGCGCATGCCGAGGTCCTGGAGGTGGTCGATCTTGCGCTCGACCTTGGACCGACGCCGCAGCAGCGCCTTGGTCTCCGGCTCGGCCTGGGCGGCCCGGGCGGCGGCGATGCGGGCCTCGTGCACGCCGACGGTGATCTGGCGCCCGCCTTTGGCCGTGGTGCACTGGGTCTGGAACGGGCAGGCGGCGCAGGTGGCGGCGGCGAAGACGAAGCGGGTGGCGGGGCGGCCCTTGTGGTCGCGGACCGGCCGGGCGTCGGTGGTGGTCTCCCGGGCCGGGCAGGTGACGGTGTTGGTCTCGAGGTTGATCTCGAAGTCGGTCTTGGGGAAGCGCCCGCCGTTGGTCACCGGCGGCACCTTGGCCACCAGCTCGGCACCTTGTTCCTCCACCGCCTGGCGCACGTCGCCATCGGAGTAGGCCATGTCGCCGAGCAGGGTGGAGATGATGATCCCCGGCATCGTCATCACCCGGGCGAGCAGAGGGGCCGCCCCCTCGCCGTCGCCGGCGTTGCCCGGCCTGACATCCACACCGAGCACCAGCTCGGAGTCCTCGTCGCTGATGACATCGAGCTTGTGGCCGTCGAAGCGCCGGGTGGCCGACTTGCGGCCGTGGCGCATCTCGGGGTCGGAATGACTGATGGTGCGGTCGGCGGCCACGCCCTGGCGGATCTGGGGCCGGTCATCCTCGTCTTCCTCCACGTCGTCGCCGATGACCTGGGCCAGCAGGCCAGCGGGTTCGGCCACGGCCGGGTCGTCGATGCCGCCCACCTCGGCCAGCAACGCCCGGCCGGCGGCCACCAGCTCGCCGAGATGGGCCTTGCGGGCGGCGGGGTCCTGCCAGTCGATGTCGGGCTTGGGCCCACAGAACGGCTCGGTGGCCCTGGCCACCTCGGCACCCAGGCGATCACCCGCCGCCTTCCTCGCCTGGCGCAGGAAGCCCCGGATGAGCTCATAGGTGTCGCACAGCGCTCCGGCGCCGTGCACCGGGGAGGAGTCGATGATGGCGGTCAGGGGCCCCCGGAGGACCTTGGCCTTGACCGCCTTCCTCAGCGTCGCCTCGAACAGCGTGGCATCTGCGTCGTGGACGACCATCCGCGAGCGCATCAGGCTGAAGGTCCGGGGGGCGATGCCGGTGAACTCGTCGTCAACGCCCATGGCCGCCTTCCAGTCCGCATCCACCCGGGTGCGCCTGGACTTCTCGGCGTCGGAGGTCTTGTCGTGGGTGGCGCAGAGCATGGCCCGCACCATCACCGACGGCGGGATGGAGGGCCGCCCCGTGCCCTGGGAGTACAGCTGGGCGTAGTCGTCGTCGGAGACGATCTCATGGCCGTGGTCGGCCAGGCGCTCGTAGAACGACCCCTTGGTGACGATGTGTCGTCGCACATGACGAGTTTCGAGGAGCGAACCTTGCGGAGCAACACGACCGAGCAACGCGACCCCCGGGGAAGTGGAGAACTACGCCACTGTCATTCTCTCAAGCCCGGGAGCGAATCGCGAGTACCTCAACCGGCTTTATGCCGGCTCACCTAG
>JBHENM010000344.1:0-2561 GCA_046262035.1 Acidimicrobiales bacterium
GACGACCAGCGCAACGCAAAGCTCGTCATAGAGGTCCTCCTGGATCGCGTCGCTTCCGGCACGGACCTCTACCTGCGCAACATGCCTGGTGGCGGCGATGCTCGCCCGCGGCGTTCGGGGCGTTGATGCGTCAGTGATTCGAGCCGCAGTGTCCAGCGATGTCATACGCACGTCCGAAGCTGAGTGTCTAGGAAGTCTTGTAATTCAGGAACGGAGAGCTAGGGAATCCACCGATAGCGGTTCTCATCGCAATACAGTTTCCTGCCGAGGCAACCGTGGAGGTGAGCGTCGTGACCAAGCAGGCTCGGGTGGCCGCGCTGGAGGCCAGCGGTCTGGTCCATCCCCGTCCGGAATCGGTGCGTGCGCCGCTGTTCGCCAGCGACGCGCCGTTCTTCTTGGCGGTCGACAAGGTGCAGGTCAAGTACGAGATGTTGCGTTCGCACGTCGTCGACGGCGACGCCGTGAGCTCGGCAGCCGCCGACCACGGCTACTCGAGGGCGTCGTTCTACGTCATCGCCCGGGCCTTCGAGGAGGCCGGCATGACGGGTCTGGTCGACGAGCGGCCGGGCCGGCGCGGGCCGCTCAAGATGACCGGCCAGATCGAGGCGTTCGTGCGGGGCGCCGATGCGACGCTGTCGGGCGCCGAGGTGGCCCGGCTGGTGGAGGCCCGCTTCGGGGTCAGCCTGCATCGCCGCACCGTCGAGCGGGCGAGGCGGTGAGGCGGCTGTGGCCGGTGGCCGAGGCGGCCCAGGCCGACTACGAGACGCTGCGGGCGGCGGTGCTGGTGGGCATCCCACTGGTCGGCCCGGCGGCGGCCCGCTTCGACTCGGCCGGGCTGTTGGCGCTGATCCGCCGGCCGGTGGCCGAGCCTGACTTCGCCGCCCGGCTCTTCGCCGCCCGGCGTGCGCCATGGACCCCCTATGGCGATCCGCGCCTCGACGCCCTGGCGGCGGCCTACGAGCTCGTCCTCGCCGCCGACGCCGCCGTCGAGGACCGCCACGAGCGGACCGGTTCATGAGGGTGGCCATCTACGCCCGGGTGTCCACCGAGGCCCAGGAGGCCAAGGGCACCATCGGCTCGCAGCTGGAGGCGCTGCGCCAGCGCGTGGCAACCGACGGCGACGAGTGCGCCGGCGAGTTCGTCGATGACGGCGTGTCGGGCGCCCGCCTCGACCGCCCCGGCCTCGACGCCCTGCGCGATGCGGCCGAGGCCGGGGCCATCGACGCCGTGGTCTGCCTCACCCCCGACCGCATGAGCCGCTCCTACGCCTACCAGGTGCTCATCGCCGACGAGCTGGCCCGCCACGGCGTCGTCATCTCCTACCTCGACGCCCCCGACATCGCCTCGGACCCCCAGGCCAGGCTGTTGACCCAGATCCAGTCGGTCATCGCCGAGTACGAACGGGCCAAGATCGCCGAGCGGAGCCGGCGGGGCAAGCTGTTCCGGGCCCGGGCCGGCGAGGCCACCCAGTGGCGGGCGCCGTTCGGCTACACCCGCGTCCCGCGCCACGGCGATCGCCCCGCCCACCTGGTCGTCAACGAGACACAAGCCGTTGTGGTGCGGCGCATTTTCGCCGACTACACCACCGGGGGGATGTCGCTTCGCAAGATCACCTTCGCCCTCAACGCCGAGGGAGTGGCGACCCCGGCGGGCAGGCGCTGGATCACCTCGACGGTGGGGCGCATCCTGCGCCGGGAGGCTTACGTCGGTCGGGCCCAGGTGAACCGCACGATGATGGTCGCCGACCGGGGCCCCGGCGTGCGACCCCGCCAGGTGCCACGACCGAAGGAGGAGTGGATAACCGTGCCGTGTCCGCCCATCATCGACGAGGCCACCTTCGAGGCGGCGGCGAGCGCGTGTCGTGACAACACCAACTTCTCGGCCCGGCGTCTCAACCCGAACGAGGAAGGTTGGCTGCTGCGGGGTCTGGTGTTCTGCGCCTGCGGGACGCGTTCGATCGTCGACCGCGCCCGCTCGGCCCAAGCCGGTGGCATCCGCTACTACTCGTGCCGCAACCGGGCCAACATCTCCGGTGAGCTCCGCCACTGCCACGAGGGCAGCGTTCGCGCCGAGGCCCTCGACGCCTTCGTGTTCGACCAGGTCCGAGCCGCCCTGTGCTCTCCGGAGATCCTCCTCGCCGGCGAGGAGGCCACCGCCGCCCGCCGACCGGCTCCCGACGACGGGCTTTTGGCGGGCGAGCTCAGCCGACTCGACCGTCGCATCGAGGCGACCCGGGCGGAACGCCGGCGCGTCGCCGACCTGTACCAGGCCGGGGTGCTGGAGCCGACCGAGCTCGCCCGCCGGGCGAGCGACGTCGATGACCGCCACAACCGACTGGCCGGCCGCCGAGCCGAGCTGGTGGCCCAGCGACACGCACTCGTCACCGACAACCGCCTACGCGACCGGGTCGAGAGTTTCGCAAGCCGGGTCATGGCCACGCTCGACCAGCTCGACTTCGCGCAGCGCCAACGACTGGTGCGCCTCCTCGTCGAGCGCGTCCAGGTCCGGGGGTGGCACGTCGACATCCACCTTCGCATTCCCCTCGACGAGCCGAAGCCGCC
>JBHENM010000345.1:0-8018 GCA_046262035.1 Acidimicrobiales bacterium
GTCCGCTGGTACGACGACTCCAAGGCGACCAACCCGCACGCCGTCCTGGCCGCGCTGGCCGGATTCGAGTCGGTGGTCCTCCTGGCCGGCGGCCGCAACAAGGGGCTCGACCTGACGCCCATGGCCGGCGCCGTCGACCGCGTGCGGGCCGTCGTGGCCATGGGGGAGGCCGGGCCCGAGGTGGCCGAGGTGTTCGCCGGCTCCAGGCCGGTGGCGACGGTCTCGTCCATGGATGACGCGGTGCGGACCGCGGCCGACCTGGCCCAGCCCGGCGACGTCGTGCTGCTGTCGCCCGGCTGCACCTCCTTCGACTGGTACGGCTCCTACGCCGAGCGGGGCGACGACTTCGTCCGAGCGGTGCAATCCCTGGGGGAGGCCGACCGTGCCTGACGTCGCCGAGGGGTCGCGGCCGGCACTGGCCCACGGATCGAGGGCCGGCCTCCTCTGCCTGGTGGTCGGGCTGCTGTGCCTGCTGGGCTTGATGATGGTGCTGTCGGCCTCGTCGGTGGAGGCCCTGCACTCCTACGGCGGGGCGTGGATGTTCTTCAAGCGCCAGATCCTGTGGCTCACCCTGGGCGGGGTCGCCCTCGTGGCCGCGGCCCGGATCGACTACCACTTCTGGCGGCGGGTGGCCCGTCCCGGCCTCGTGCTGTGCATCCTCCTGCTCGCCCTGGTGCTGGTGCCCGGCGTGGGACAGTCGGCCGGAGGGTCCACCCGCTGGCTGGGGTGGGGGCCGGTGGCGGTGCAACCGTCCGAGTTCGCCAAGCTCTTCTTGCTCTTCTTCGCCGCCGACCTGCTGGCCCGCCGGGCCGACCGGGTGCACGAAAGGGGAGCCATCGTCCGGCCCCTGCTCGTCGCCACCGGGACGGTGGGCGTGCTCGTCCTGCTCGAGCCGGACATGGGCACGACCATGATTCTCGCCCTCATCTCCTTGTCGGTCGTGTACGTGGGCGGGCTGCCGCTGCGGCGAATGGCGGGGCTGCTGGCCGGGACCACCGTCCTGGCCCTGGTCGTGGGGATGCTGGAGGGCTACCGGCGGGCCCGGCTGTTCTCCTTCCTCGACCCGTGGGCCGACGCCGGGAACACGGGCTACCAGGTGGCCCAGTCTCTGGTCGCCCTGGGCTCCGGTCGCATCACGGGGGTGGGGCTGGGGGCGAGCCGGGCCAAGTGGGGCTTCCTGCCCAATGCCCACACCGACTTCATCTTCGCCATCATCGGCGAGGAGCTGGGGCTGCTGGGCACCATCGTCGTGATCGCCCTGTTCGTCGCCTTCACCGTCTTCGGCGTGCAGACGGCCCTCCGGGCCAGCGACCGCTTCGGCTCCCTGCTGGCCGCCGGGGTCACGGCGTGGGTCGCGGGCCAGGCCCTGATCAACATGGGCGCCGTCACCGGCCGCCTCCCGGTGACGGGCGTCCCCCTGCCCTTCGTCTCCTTCGGTGGGTCCTCGCTGGTGGTGACCATGCTGGCGGCGGGGATCCTGGTCAACGTGGCCCGGGGACCCCGCTCCCCGCTCAGAGGGCCGCTCGGGCCCAGGAGGCGGCCCGCCCCGGCACCGCCAGAGCGATGACCTTCGCCGTCATCGCCGGCGGCGGGACCGCGGGGCACGTGGTGCCCGCTCTGGCCATCGGCCAGGCCCTCGTGGCGCGGGGCCACGACCCGTCGACCCTGCACTACGTGGGGAGCAGCCGGGGGATCGAGTCCCGCCTCGTCCCGCCCGCCGGATTCCCGCTCACCCTGCTGCCCGGGAGGGGGATCGAGCGCCGTCTGTCGGCCGAGAGTATCGGCGCTGCGTGGGGGCTGGCCGGGGCGTCCACCCAGGCCCTCCGGCTCGTGCGCGACCTGCAACCGGCGGTTGTCGTCTCCGTCGGCGGCTACGCCAGCGTTCCCTGCGCTCTGGCCGCGGCCCTGCTGCGCGTGCCGGTGGTCGTGCACGAGCAGAACGCGGTGCCTGGGGCGGCCAACCGTATGACCGGCCGCTTCGCCCGGGCCTGCGCCGTCTCCTATCCGGGCACGGACCTGCCCCGCTCCACGGTGACGGGGAACCCGGTCCGGCCCGAGATCCTGGCCGTGGAGCGGACGGCGGAGGGACGGGCAGCCGCCCGTCAGGTGCTGGGCCTTCCCCAGGACCGGCCTGTCGTCGGCATCTTCGGCGGCTCGCTGGGCTCCCTGACGATCAACCGGGCGGTGCTCGACGCCCTGCCCCGCTGGTCGGAGCAGTCGAACCTGGCCGTCCGTCACGTGGTGGGCGAGCGGGACTGGGAGATGGTCTCGGCCGAGCTGGGCACGAGGCCGGCGGGTGGCTTCGTCTACCAGCCCGTCCGTTACGAGGAGCGGATGGACCTTCTCCTGGCCGCCGCCGACCTGATGGTGTGCCGGGCCGGGGGGAACACGGTGGCCGAGCTGGCGGCGGTTGGGGCGCCGGCCGTGCTCGTGCCGCTGCCCAACGCCCCCGGCGATCACCAGACGGCGAACGCCCGGGTGCTGGACGAGGCGGGAGCGGCCGTTCTCGTGCCCGATCCGCAGGTGGACGGGGTCCGCCTGGCGTGGGAGGTCGACCGGCTGCTGGAGGACCCCGACCGGCTGGCAGCCATGAGCCAGGCCGCGGCCAGGCTCGGGCGCCGGGACGCGGCCGACGCGGTGGCCGCTTTGGTCGAAGAGCACGCCCGTGAGTGAGGAGCAGGGCCCGAGCGGCCCTCTGAGTGGGGAGCAGGGCCCGTACGCTCTCGATCTCGCGACCCCCCGGCGGATCCACGTGGTGGGGTTGGGCGGGGCGGGCATGAGCGCCATCGCCGAGATCCTCGTGGCCATGGGACACCGGGTGTCGGGCAGCGACCTGCGGGCCTCCTCCGCCCTGGACCGCCTGCGGGCCCTCGGGGTGGACGCCCAGGTCGGGCACGAGCGGGCCCACGTCGACGACGGGGTTGAGGCGGTGGCCGTCTCGACCGCCGTCCCCTCCGACAACCCCGAGGTCCTCGCCGCCGCCGAGCGGGGCATCCCCGTGCTGAGCCGGGCCCGGGTGCTGGCCGCCATCTGCGCCTGCCGGCGCACGATCGCGGTGGCTGGGACCCACGGTAAGACCACCACGTCGGCCATGCTGGCCACCATCCTCGACGCCGCCGGCCAGCGACCGTCGTTCATCGTCGGCGGCGAGCTGGTGGGGATGGGCTCGGGCGCCCGCTGGGGCGAGGGCGAGTGGCTGGTGGTGGAAGCGGACGAGAGCGACGGCACCTTCGTCGAGCTTCCGGCGGAGGTGGCGGTGGTCACCAGCGTGGAACCGGACCACCTCGAGCACTGGGGAGGCTTCGCCCCCCTGGTCGAGGCCTTCGACCGCTTCCTGGAGCAGGCGCCGGCCGGCGTGGTGTGCGCCGAGGACGCCACTGCCGCCGGCCTGGCCCGGCGCCGGAAGGCCGTCACCTACGGGTTCGGCCCCGATGTGAGCCAGCGCATCGTGGGGTTCGAGGGCGACCGGCTCGGCTGCCGGTTCACGGTGGAGCACGCGGGAGGCGGCTCCGACGAGGTGCGCCTCCCCATGCCCGGACGCCATAACGCCCTCAACGCCGTCGCCGCCCTGGCTGCGGCCGAGTGGGCCGGCGTGCCCTTCGAGACGGGGGCGGCCGCCCTGGCCCGCTTTGCGGGCGTCGCCCGCCGGTTCCACGTGCGGGGCGAGAGGGACGGGGTCACCTACGTCGACGACTACGCCCACCTGCCCAGCGAGGTGCAGGCGGCCCTGGCCGCGGCCCGGGAGGGGGCGTGGCGCCGGGTGGTGTGCGTCTTCCAGCCCCACCGGTACAGCCGCACCGCGGCCCTGTGGGCCGCCTTCGCCGGCGCCTTCGACGGCGGGGACGTGCTGGCCGTGACCGAGATCTATCCCGCCGGGGAGCGACCCCGGGAGGGGGTCACGGGCAAGCTCATCGTCGAGGCCGTCCTGGGGGCGACGCCCCACCGCCGGGTGGCGTGGCTTCCGGACCGGGCCGGGCTCGTGGGCTTCCTCCGCCGGGAGCTCCGCCCCGGCGACCTGTGCCTCACTCTGGGCGCGGGCGACCTCACCACCCTGCCCGACGAGCTCCTGGCCGGGGCCGCGCTTTCATGACCGGGCGCGCCGATCCCGTGGACGTGGCCGCGGCCGAGCTGGGGGACCGGGCCCGGCGGCAGGCACCCCTGGGGCCGCTCACCACCTACCGGGTGGGGGGGCCGGCCGCCCTCCTGGTCGAGGCCACCGGTGAGGACGACCTGGCGGCCGTCAGCCGAGCCCGGAGAAAGTCGGGGCTGCCCGTGCTGGTGGTGGGCCGCGGTTCCAACCTGCTGGTGGCCGACGCCGGTTTTCCCGGGGTGGTCGTCGTGCTGGGCGAGCCCTTCGCCCGGATCGAGGTGGACGGGACGACGGTGCGGGCGGGTGGGGCGGTGAGCCTCCCCGTGCTGGCCCGTCGCACGGCCGCCCTGGGGCTCACCGGGCTCGAGTGGGCGGTGGGCGTCCCCGGCTCAGTCGGGGGAGGGGTGCGTATGAACGCCGGCGGTCACGGCTCGGACATCAGCGCCGTGCTCGTGGAGGCCCGCGTCTACGACTTGGAGGCGGGGGCCGCCTCCGACGTGGCCGCCGCCGACCTCGCCTTCGGCTACCGACGCTCGGCGGTCACGCCCGACCACGTGGTGGTGGAGGCCGCCTTCGGGCTGCAGCCCGGCGACCGGGCCTCCTCCGAGGCCCAGGTGGCGGAGATCGTGCGCTGGCGGCGGGAGCACCAACCCGGGGGAGCGAACGCCGGATCGGTGTTCACCAACCCCCCCGAGGGCGCCGCCGGCCGGCTGATCGAGGCCGCCGGCCTCAAGGGGTTCCGCCAGGGTTCGGCCTTCGTCTCGCCCAAGCACGCCAACTTCATCCAGGTCGACGAGGGCGGTTCCGCCGACGATGTACGAACGCTCATGGTGGTCGTCCGACAGCAGGTCCTGCAAGCCACCGGAGTTCGGCTCGACACCGAGATCCGCCTCATCGGCTTTGCGCCGATCGACCCTGATCAGCCCCTATCCTCAGGCCTCAACCTGTAGTGGAGACACCATGAACCGTGTGATTCAGCCTTCCGTGCCGGGTGCGGCCCAACCCCGGCCGATTTCCATGGACCCCCGCATCCGCCGGCGCCGGATCGAGGTCCGCCGCCACGAGGGGCGGCGGCGGTTCCGGATCCTGGCGCTGGTGACGGTTATGGTCCTGCTCAGCGGGGCCGGCTGGCTGGCCGTGCGCTCGCCCGCCCTCGACGTCGACGCCGTCGAGGTGGAGGGTGCCACCCGTACCCCGGCCGAGGTGATCCGTCGCACGGCGGGATTGCCGGCCGGCGCACCCATGATCGACATCGACGAAGGTCGGGCGGCCATGCTGTTGGAAGCCCTTCCGTGGGTGGAAGAGGCCAGGGTGGAGCGCCGCTGGCCGGGAACGGTGGAGATCCAGGTCACGGAGCGCAGTCCCCGGGCGGTAAGGGCGCTCGAGGCCGGAGGGTGGGAGCTGCTGGACCGCAGCGGCCGGGTTCTGGACGTCGTCCCTGACCGGCCCGCGGGCCTGCTCCCGATCGTGGGGGGTGCCCCCTCGGCCGGCCCCGGGAGCGCGGTCGCCGGAAGTGATGGCGCTCTTGCCGTTGTGGCTGCTCTGTCGCCCGGCCTGGCCGGGCGGGTCGAGGCTGTCGCCGTCGTCGAGGGTGGAGACATCGAGCTGAGGCTCAACCCCCAGGGCATCGTGCGGCTCGGACCCGCCAGGGAGATCGAGTCCAAGCTGCGGTCGGTCGAGACCGTGCTCGCCCAAGTGGACCTCCATCGGCTCGGCCAGATCGATGTCCGTCTCCCCGCCAGTCCTGTCTTGACTCGTGCATGACTTCGTGAAAGAGTTTCGACCCGCAGCGCAGGTTGACATAACTCTTAATCTGAAGTGAAGGTTGAGGTTCGGGATTGGCAAGGGAACAGCTCGGCCTCAGAGAACGGCAGCGGCGGTCACGCAGCGTGGCCGCAGGCACGAGGGCCGGCCCAGTGGCGGCCGGCACGAGGAGCACAACCATGATCGGGGCACCCCAGAACTACCTGGCCGTCATCAAGGTCGTCGGCATCGGTGGGGGCGGCGTCAACGCCGTCAACCGGATGATCGACGCCGGCCTTAAGGGCGTCGAGTTCATCGCCGTGAACACCGACGCCCAGGCTCTGCTGATGAGCGACGCCGACGTGAAGCTCGACATCGGCCGGGAGCTGACCCGCGGCCTGGGGGCGGGGAGCGACCCCGAGATCGGCCGTCAGGCGGCCGAGGAGCACAGTGACGAGATCGAGGAGGTGCTCAAGGGCGCCGACATGGTCTTCATCACCGCCGGCAAGGGCGGAGGCACGGGCACCGGGGGAGCGCCCGTGATCGCCGAGATCGCCAAGGGCCAGGGCGCCCTCACCATCGGTGTCGTCACCCGGCCCTTCTCGTTCGAGGGACGCATCCGGTCGGTTCAGGCCGAGCAGGGCATCCAGCGGCTGAAGGAGAAGGTCGACACCCTCATCGTCATCCCCAACGACCGCCTGCTGTCGGTGTCCAACGACAAGACGTCGGTCCTCAACGCCTTCAAGATGGCCGACGAGGTGCTGCTCCAGGGAGTGCAGGGCATCACCGACCTGATCACCACGCCCGGGCTGATCAACACCGACTTCGCCGACGTCAAGAAGATCATGAGCAACGCGGGCACGTCTCTTATGGGCATCGGCTACGCCTCGGGCGAGGGCCGGGCCATCAACGCCGCCCGGGCCGCCATCTCCAGCCCGCTGCTCGAGGCCTCCATCGAGGGCGCCCGGGGCATCCTGCTCAACATCTCGGGCGGCAGCGACCTGGGCCTGTTCGAGGTCAATGAGGCGGCAGAGATCATCCACGAGGTCGCCCACCCCGACGCCAACATCATCGCCGGCATGGTCATCGACGACGCCATGGGCGACGAGGTCCGCGTCACGGTCATCGCCGCCGGCTTCGACCGGTGGGAGGAAGAGCGGGCCAATCGCAGCGACCGGCGCACGGACCCGCGCCAGCCCGTCGGCCTCGGCCTCGCTGACGAAGACGTGTTCGGCCGCGGCTCGGAGGACATGGGCCTGGCCGACGACGACGAGTTCGACGTTCCTTCGTTCCTCAAGTGACGACCCCGTCGGAGGGCACGACCCTCCGACCACCGCCGGGGACGACCGCGGGCGATTCGCTGCGCGACAGCGTGGCCGCTCGCCTGGCCGGCGTGAGGGCCCGCATCACCGCCGCCGGAGGCGCGCCCGAACGGATCACCGTCGTGGCCGTGACCAAAGGGTTCGGCCCGGAGTTCGTGGAGGCCGCCCTCTCGGCGGGCGTCGCCGACATCGGGGAGAACTACGCCCAGGAGCTCGAGGGCAAGCTCGCAGGGCTCGAGCCGGCCACGGCCAAGCGGTGCCGGTGGCACCTCCTCGGCAAGGTGCAGCGCAACAAGGTCCGCCGGGTCGCGGGTTCGGTGCACCTGTGGCAGTCCGTCGACCGCCGGCCGGCAGGCGAGGAGATCGCCCGGCGTGCAAATGGCGCGCTGGTGCTCGTGCAGGTCAATGTGTCCGGTGACGGGGCCAAGAACGGCTGTTCCTTCGATGAGGCACCAGCGTTGGTCGACGACCTCGTCGCCCTCGGGTTGGACGTCCGGGGGCTGATGGCCGTCGGGCCCCTCGGACCGCCGGAGGCGGCACGCCCGGGGTTTCACAAGCTGACCGCTCTCGCCGACCACCTCGGTCTGCCCGAACGGTCGATGGGTATGACCGACGACCTCGAGGTGGCGGTTCAGGAAGGCACGACCATGGTGCGCGTGGGGCGGGGTCTGTTCGGTCCGCGTCCCGTTCCGTCCGAGTTGCAAAGATAGGCTGCAGCTGCCAAGGAGGCGACTCGCATGGCATCGATTTGGCGAAGGGCGATGGTCTATTTAGGCCTCGTCGACGATGAGGAGTACGAGGAGTACGAGCCGTATCCGCCCGAGCCTCCTGCCCCCGCGCCCGCGCCCCGTCAGGTGCGGCGG
>JBHENM010000346.1:0-1835 GCA_046262035.1 Acidimicrobiales bacterium
CGAGCGGCGCTACCTGACGTCGCTCCAGGTGGCCGACCTCATGGTTTTCATCGAGTCGCTGCGCCAAGCCCCCCTCGACCCGACGGCCCTCCGTCCCGGCGTGTTCCGGTCCATCGACGCCATCCACGGCGCCTTCTTCCCGTGAGCGCACCGCTGAAGGACGTCCCCGGCCTGACCTGGATGGCCAACGGCCAGTCCGTGCTGTCGGGCCCCCTCCTCGCCCTGGCCGACCGTCTCGACCGCCGGTTCCTGTCCCTCGCCGCGCGGTGGGAGGCGGCCGAGCTGCGCTTCCCCACCTTCCTGTCCGCCTCCGAGCTGGAGCGCATCGACTGGTTCCGGGCCTTCCCCCAGTTGGCCACCTTCCCCGTGTCCCTCGACGCGGACGAGGCCAACCTCGACCGCTTCACCGGGGCCGACCCGATCGACGCCGCCGGCCTTGTGCAGCTGACCGACCTGGCGCCCATCCGGGACGTGCTCACGCCCGCGGCCTGCTACCACCTCTACGCCCACCACCGGGGCCAGCGCTTTGACGGCCCCCGCTACTTCACCGTGCGTTGCACCTGCTTTCGGCGGGAGAGCCACTACGTGCCTCTGGAGCGGCAGTGGAGCTTCACCATGCGGGAGATCGTGTGCATGGGCACGGCCGACGAGACCCGGTCGTTCCTCGAGGGGGCGGCCGCCGAGCTCGATCGGCTGGTCGCCGGTATCGCCCTCCCGTTGCGCTGGGAGCACGCCAGCGACCCCTTCTTCCGGCCCTCGCAGAACCCGCAGTATTTGATGCAGCAGGTCGACCCGACCAAGTACGAGCTCATGTTCGACGACCGCCTGGCCATCGCCTCCACGAACCTCCACCACGACCACTTCGGCCGGGCCTTCGACATCGAGCGTGACGGCGAGCCCGTCCGCACGGCATGCATCGCCTTCGGGATCGAGCGGTGGGTGGCCGCCTTCCTCCACTGCTTCGGCTCGGACGCCACCGCGTGGCCTGGGCTGTGATGCGGGCCATGAGACACCCATGAGTACCGTCCTCGTCACCGGGGCCAGCGGCTACGTGGGCGGGCTGGTGGCTCGTCGCTACCAGGAGCAGGGTGACGAGGTCCTGGTGCACGGCCGCCAGGGCGGGGACGCCAGCATCGAGGGGCTGCACGCCGTGGTCGGGGACCTGGCCGACGCCGAGCCCTTCGCCGCGCTCGGCGGGGACTGGCTGGGCCGGATCACGGCCATCGTCCACGCCGGTGCCATCACCCGCTTCGACGTGGACGAGGAGCGGGCCCGGGCCGTGAACGTCGACGGCACGGCCAAGGTGCTGGCCTTCGCCCGCCGGTGTCCCCGGCTGGAGAGCCTGGGGCTGGTGAGCACGGTGTACGCCACCGGCCTGCGGGCGGGACGGGTGGTCGAGGACCTGTACGACGACGAAGCCGGGTTCGCCAACGCCTACGAGTGGTCGAAGTGGCGGGCCGAGCGCCTAGTCGCCGAACTGGGCGACGAGCTGCCCTGGCGCATACTGCGGGTGGCCACGGTCATCGCCGACGACGAGTCCGGCCGGGTCACCCAGCACAACGCCTTCCACGAGACCCTCAAGTTGTGGTTCCACGGCCTGCTCCCCCTGGTGCCGGGTCACCCCGACACTCCGCTCTACCTGGTCACGGGGGACTTCGTGGCCGACGCCATCGTCGTCCTCATGTCACCGGAGGGCGGGGGAGGCGTCTTCCACCTGGCCCACGAGCCGGCCCACTCCCTCACCTTGGGCGAGGCCGTCGAGGTGGTTTCCGGGGCCTTCGAGGCGGTGGACGGGTTCCGGCGCCGCCGGGTGCTCCGCCCCCTCCTCGGGGACG
>JBHENM010000347.1:0-10761 GCA_046262035.1 Acidimicrobiales bacterium
CCTATTGCCGTCGAGGCGACGGACGGTGCTGGAATCAAGGCCGCCGACACGATCCCCGTCACCCTGCGCTGCTAAGAGCCCCGGCCGGCCCCACCATCGCGCTGCCAGACTGCGCACGTGCGCAGTACCGCTCTCCAGGAGGCCGTCGAGCACTCGGCTGCGCCTGCTTTGGTGGCGGTGGCCATTGACCGCCTTACGGAAGCCCATTCCGGCCTCCCCGACCGTCTGGAGTCCGATCCGGGCCTGACGGCGGCGCTCGTGGCCGTGGCCGGCGCCAGCCGTTCGCTAACCGACCTGTGCCTCACCGAACCGGCCGCGCTCGACGTCCTGGCCGACTTGGACCACCGCGCGCCCGTCGGCCGTCCGGCTTCAGTCGCCGATCTCCGCCGCTGGAAGCAGCTCGAGCTCCTCCGCATCGCCGCCCGCGACCTGCTGAGCACCGACGACCTCCCCGCTGTGGGGCGGGCACTGGCCGCTCTCGCCGGTGAGGTACTCGACGGGGCGTCCATCCTGTCCGGCGCGTGCGGCCTTGCCATCGTTGGAATGGGCAAGCTCGGAGGCGGCGAGCTGAACTACGCCAGCGACATCGACATCATGTTCGTCTCGCCCGACGAATCGGGCGCCGACGAGGCCGAACGCACGGCCCGGGCCGTGCTCGCCGCCGCCCGATCTTGTTACCGAGTCGACGCCAACCTGCGGCCCGAAGGGCGGGACGGTCCCCTCACCCGCACGCTCGATTCCTACGAGGCCTACTGGGAACGGTGGGCCCAGACGTGGGAGTTCCAGGCCCTGCTCAAAGCGAGTCCGGTGGCGGGAGACGCCGAGTTGGGGGCGGCGTTCCACGGCAAGGCCCAGGAACGGCTGTGGAGCCGCCGCTTCAGTTCCGAGGACCTGCGCTCAGTGCGGACGATGAAAGCCCGAGCCGAAGCCGACCTGGCCCGTCGCGGCCTGACCGACCGGGAGGTCAAACGAGGGAGGGGCGGCATACGCGACATCGAGTTCGCCGTGCAACTCCTTCAGCTCGTCCACGGGCGTCACGACCCCGGGCTGAGGTCCCCCACGACCCTTGACGCCCTGGCTGAGCTGGTGGGCGCCGGGTACCTCGATCCCGACGACGGGCAAGCCCTCGACCGGGCCTACCGGCTGCTCCGCACGGTCGAGCACCGGCTGCAACTCGAGCGGGAGCAGCAGGTCCACGCCATCCCCATCGATCCTGCCGCTCAGGAACGGCTGGCGCGCGTGACCGGCTACCGGGACACGAGCAAGACCGGCGCCCGGGACCAGCTCTTAGCCGAGCTGCGGCGGGTGCAGGCCACCGTGCGTTCGATCCACGAGCACCTCTTCTTCCGCCCCCTGCTCGATGCCCTGTCGGCCCAACCGGCAGGGGTCGACTCGACGCTCCCCCTGATGTCCGAGGAGGCGGTCGTCGAGCGCTTGGCCGCCTTCGGCTTCACCGACGCCCTCCGCACCCGCGTCGCCCTGGCCGAGCTGACGCGCGGTCTCACCCGGTCGTCCCGGCTCATGCAGCAGATGCTTCCGCTCCTGCTGGGCTGGCTCTCGGAGTCGCCCGACCCCGATCTGGGCCTGCTGGGCCTGCGCAAACTGGCATCCGGCCACCAGCAGGCCGCGGAGCTGGCCGTCGCCTTCCGAGACTCCCCCGAATCGGCCCGGCGGCTGTGCCTCCTGCTCGGCACCAGCCGTCGCCTGTCCGACACCCTCGAACGCCAGCCCGACCTCATCCCGCTGCTCGGAGATCCGGGCTACGTCGCGCCCCGCACCCGGGACTCGCTGTTCGAGGGGGCATGCACGTCACTGAGCTGGCGCCACGAGCTGGACGACCGCCAGCGCGGCCTCCAGCGCTTCCGGCGGCGCGAGGAGCTGCGCATCGCCGCGGCGGACGTGCTCGAGCTGATCCAGGGAGACGACGACCCCGTCGTGGCGACCGCGTGCGAGCTCACGGCCCTGGCCGAGGCCGGCCTCGAGGCCGCCCTCGCCGAGGTCGCCCCGTCCGTCCCCTTCGCCGTCATCGCCATGGGACGGTTCGGTGGGAGCGAGCTCTCCTATGCCAGCGATCTCGACGTGCTCTTCGTCTACAACGGCAACAGCCCCGAGGACTTCGCCGCCGCCGAGAAGGCGGGCGAGGCTCTGCTCCGCTTCGTCTCCGGTACCTCGCCCGCGCACCGGGTGTACGACCTGGACCTAGACCTGCGACCGGAGGGGAAAGACGGTCCCCTGGCCCGGAGCCTTGAGGCCTACCACTCATACTACGAGCGCTGGGTCCAGACGTGGGAGCTACAGGCCCTCGTCCGGGCCCGGACGGTGGCCGGTGATCCCGACATTGGCCGGCGCTTCCTCGAACTGATCGACCCCTACGTCTGGCGGGAGCCGTTCCCCGACACCGCCGTCCGGGAGATACGCCGCATGAAGGCCCGGGTGGAACGCGAACGGATCCCGTCCGGTGAAGACCCCCAATTCCATCTGAAGCTCGGCCCCGGCTCGCTCTCCGACGTCGAGTGGACGGCCCAGCTCCTTCAGCTCAGGCATGGGCTGCGGGCCACCGGCACCATGGCCGCCCTTGACGGGCTGGTCGAAGCGGGCCTCCTCTCCGCTGAGGACCACGCCGTCCTGGCCGACGCCTACCGGTTCTGCGAGCGGACGCGCAACCGCTGGTTCCTCATCAAGGGCGCCCCCGACAACTCCCTCCCGGCTCAGTCCGACAACCTCGCCCGGCTCGCCCGGTCGCTGGACACCACCCCCACCGAGCTGCGCGAGAACTACCGGAGGGTGACCAGACGGTCCCGAAAGGTGGTCGAGCGGCTCTTCTACGGCAAGGCCAACTGAAGGTCGCGCCAGCACCGCCAGCATCTCGCGCGGCTACCTCCAGGGTGAAGGCCCGTTCCCCGAGCGCCTCCCCTGGCTCATCCTCTCCGGACAGTTCCTGAGAACATGGCTGTCGACGCCGACGCCTACCTGCGCCGAGCAGCCGAACGACGCCGCTCGTAGATCGACCACGGTCGGGTCCTGATCGGATCAGCTTCCAGCGGCAACGGCCAAGGGGTTGTGACCCAACTCGTTGACGGACAGCTCTCCGGGCAAGAGAACCCTCAGCATCGGCCCGTCGATCGCATAACCAAACTGCTGCTGGTGCACGGTGCGCGGGGAAGCGTCTTCGGTCGGTCCCGTCAAGATGGCCACCGATATGAAGTCTTCCGACGCAACGCTTTCCGTCCCGTGCGCCTCGAACGGCCCATCCCACTCGACGCCGTCGGTCCTGATGTGGATGCTCGCGTCGTAACGCTTCCCGGCATGGGAGCTCGAGTCGAGGAGGAACGTGGCCTTCCTCCCGTTGACCGTGACGGTGACGCTGACGTACGGGTCCCCGGTTTCGTTCTGAAGCGTCAATTTGGCTTGGAGGGCCCGCTGCTCGAGCACCGTGAGGCGCTCGAGCGAGCTGGTCAAGGACGGGTCGGGCGGATCGGCGCGGTACACACCGTGGAGCCGGAGCCGGTAGGGCGTCCTCTGTGGATGGGAATCGAGCAGGGCCAGGTTCGCTGGTTCCCCTCGATCCAGGGCGTACACCGTCCGGCCGTCGTAGTTCGCGTCGTTCTCCAGCCACGCGAACGGATGGAGCAGGTGCGGGCCCCACATCGGAGGGACGAGGACGATGGCCCGATCCAAGCTCGCGGCCGCAACCGGCGTGTAGAGCCTGCGATCCTCCTCGCTCAGCCGGAGGTTGATCCTGAACGCTTCGGCGAGGAGGTAGCCGCTTACCAAGACCATGGCCGCCACCGCCACGGCGGCCATCACCCAGTCCCGGCGCCACAGCTCGCCGAAGCCGCGGGCCGCGAGCAGCGCGACACATGCCAGCACGGGAAGGAAGTAGAAGGGTCCCAGGAAGCCCGTAAGGCTCCCCCTCAGGCTCGTGCCGTAGGTCCCCCAAAAGAAGGCGTAGCCACAGGCGAACGTCACTGCGACAAGGGCGACCGCGGCTTCGGGGCCGCCCCGTTGTCGGCGGAACACTCCGAAGACGAACAGGCCACTCAGAAGCAGCCCCCCGAAACCCCAGAAGCTGGTCAGGAGAACGTGGCGACCGACGCCATACCACCCGAGGGTCGGTGTGAACGGCAGCGCCGGCTGACCGGGCGTGAGTCTCCGCGGACCGAACCCGATGGTGTCGTTCGGCTCCAAGAGGTTGAAGGGTGGCCGGAACAGACTCCCCGTCGCTGCGTGGTAGTAGAGCAGCATCCCCGCCGCTGGCAGGACGAGCCCGAGAGCAAGCCATCCGGCGTTGCGTCCCCGTTGTGCGCGTTGACCTATCCCGCGGATCAGCGAGTACAGCACCAGGGGCGTACCGAAGAGGAGCGCGTCGAACGGACGGGCGAAGAGGGCGAGGCCGAAGAGGAAGCCACTGAGGGCCAGCACCGCTCCGCGCCCCGTTCGCAGACCTCGCAAGAGCGTGAAGGCGAAGGCTTCCAGCAGCAAGAGGCTGGAGCAGTAGGGCAGGAAGGTGGCGCTCTGGATCAGGAACAGCGGAGACAGGGCCAGAAACGCACTGGCCAGGAGCGCCAGCCGGCGGTCACCGAGGACTTCTTTGGCGAGGGCGTAGGTCAGAACCACCACGCCGGCGGCGATGAGCCCCAACGCCACCCGCGCGCTCCCGAGGGTTCCGACCCCGAGGGCGAGGATCGACGCGTGCACCGGGCTGTACTTGAGGACGAACTTCCCATCCCGGAGAACGCTCAGCCAGGGGACGAACGCATCCGGATGGTCCGGAGCGGGAGGAAAGAGATGGCCGTTGGCCAGGGCGTCCGCTTGGAGGAGGTAGAGGGCCTCGTCGTGGTCGTCGGACAGGTACGGGAACACCTCGTGCGACCCCACGACTGCCCAGAGCCCGGCAGCCAGGGCAAGGGCCAGCATGGCGATGGTGACGTGTTTGCCAGCCCAGCTCCCCGCGCTCGGGACGGCGTCAGGAACCGGAGACGGCGCGGCATTCTCCGAGCCGTCCTCTCGATGCGCCTGCGGGGAGCGCTCCACCTCGACCAGGCCCAAGCCTACGTTCGCCGAGCCTCTCATTGCCCCGATGGACCGGCGGCAGATAGGGTCCGGCGCGGATGGCTGACGCCGATGTGGACGTGCGGGGCGCCCTCAACCGCGAGCGAGCGGGCTTCCTGCTCCTCATAATCGGCGGAGTCATCGGAAGCACGAGCCTTGTCGACGCCCAAGTCGGCCCCCCTGGGGGTGGCCCCTACTACGGGGGCGGCCTGCAACTGTCCAACGAGGGGCTGGCAGCCATCGGCGCAGGAATCGGTTATGGCCTGGCGGCGATTGGTCCCGGGATCGGCATCGGTCTCGTGGTCGGAAACGCCATCACCGCAATGGCCCGGCAACCTGAGGCTCAGGGAATGATTCGCACCACGATGTTCCTTGGCATCGCCTTCACTGAAGCGTTGGCTCTCATCGGGTTCGTGGTTTTCATCCTCCTCAAGTTCGCCTGATCCCACTCCAGGTCCCATGGGGCTGCTGTTCGCAGACCGACCGGATGACATCAACCGAGTCCGCCAGTCGTTGGACGAGGCGGGCTTCACCGGGGAGAACGTCCAAGACGTAATCGGGAAAGAGGGTTTCGCCTTCCTCGGGCGGGGCGAGCTGGGGCCCCTCCTACGCCGCACACGGGGTGCCTCCCGGCTGGAGACCCTCATCCGGCTCTTCCTGTGCGGGGTGCCCGTCGAGTTGGACGCCGCCGAGCGGGCGCTCGCTCCTCTAACGGTCGGAGACTGGACGGCGGCTGAGATGGTCGAGGTCGACGGTGCGGAGGTCATCGGGCGGCTGAAGCTCCGGCCCCTGGTCCTGGCCGGAAATCACTGGGTCGTTCCCTACGACTCCAGCCGGCGAGCCCACCAGACCGCCAACTACGTCATCGGCGTCGGGATCGCCTCCGTGACGCTGGCCGGCATGACCGTCCGCTCACCTGTCGCCCGATGCCTGGACCTCGGCGCCGGGTCGGGGATTCAGGCCCTTCACGCCAGTGCCCATGCCGGCCACGTCGTGGCCACCGACAGGAACCCGCGAGCGGTGGCCTTCGCCGAGTTCACCATGGCCCTGAACTCGATCGGGAACGTGGAGGTCCGACAGGGGGATCTCCTCGAGCCGGTGGTGGGCGAGAAGTTCGGACTGATCGTCTCCAACCCCCCGTTCGTGATCTCGCCCGAGAGCCGGTTCGACTACCGGGACAGCGAGCTTCCCGGCGACGAGATCTGCCGCCGCATCGTGACCGAGGCGCCGTCGCACCTCGAAGAGGACGGATGGTGCCAGCTCCTGGCGAACTGGGCCCACCTCTCCGGGACCGACTGGCGGGAGCGCCTCGGCCAGTGGTTCGAGGGCACGGGCTGCGACGCCTGGGTCATCCAGCGCGACGTGCAGGACGCGGAGACATACGCCTCCACCTGGATTGGCCAGGACGAAACCGATCCGAGCCAGGCCGGCGACGCCTTCGACGCCTGGATGGAGTACTACGAGCGCGCCGGCGTCGATTCCGTCGGCTTCGGGCTCATCACCCTTCGGCGCTCGGAAAGCTCGAAGCCATGGCAGCGGTTCGACGAGATGACCCAGGACATCGCCCTACCTTGCGGCGAGGCCATCGCCGCCACCTTCGCCCGAGCCCGCTGGCTGACGGCCATGGGCGACGACGATCGCAAGCTGTTGAACGCGACCCTGGCCGTTGACGACGGCGTCCGCCTCCAGGAGCGCAGCCAATGGACGGCCGGTCGCTGGGTCCTCGAGGAGGCGCTCCTGCAACTCACGCGCGGACTGCCCTACGTCGGCTCGATCGACCGCTTCGGGGCGGCGCTGATCGCCGGATGCGAGGGCTCGGCACGCCTCGGAGACCTGGTGCAACGGTTGGCGGCCGCCATCGGGGCCGACGCGGACGAACTCACGCCGCAGATCCTGCCCTTCGTTCGCCAACTCATCGAACAGGGCTTCCTCACCCCCACCACCCAGCCCTGACCGGGGCCGCCCCTCAGCCCCCGGGGGGCTTCTCGGGACCCTTGTCGCGGAAGCTGCGGACGAAGAGGTCGAGCGCCGCCCGCTCGAACTCGGGACACAGCAGCCGCCGGTGCCAGGCGGTGGCGGCTACGGGTGTGGAGATCGAAGGACGGGGGACAACGAGCACGTCGCCCTCGTAGCGGTCGGCGAGGCCACTCAGCTCGTCGATGAGCGCGGGCGCGGCGTCCGGCCGGTACCACAGCACGATGTCGCCATGTTCGAGGGCATGCACCAGCTGCACGTCGGGCGGGACCTGGCCGCTGTAGACGAGGGGCTCGGCCACGGGAACCGAGTGGTTGCCGCCCGCGGGCGGGTCGGTGGCGTACCGGACCGAGCCGGACACGTGGTTCCGTCCCTGGCCGGCGTCGTCGTCGCTCTCCCGGTCGAACTGGCATGCGCCTGCCTCGAGACGGCTGATCGTCCGCTCCGACGCTCGGCGGTTGCTGATCACCACGGCAGCCACGGAACCGACGATGACGACCAGGACGAGGGCCACGGCTGCGCGCCAAAGGAGGGCGCGCCGGCGCCGCTCGCGCTGGACCGCTTCGATCCGCTCGGCACGCGTCGGCTTACCGGCGCGAGCGTTCCCCCCGCCAGTCTGGGTCGGGCGCTTCGGCGGTGCGGAAGGGCGCACCGGCGACGCCGGCGGGCGCTTCGTCTGAGGACGCTTCTTCGACTTTCCCGACACGGCCGTGAGCGTACGCACCTGAGCGGGCGCACCGCGTGCAGCCGACGATCCGCGGTCACGCCTCCGCTAGTAGCGGCACGAAGAGGAGTTCCCAGTCGTCCCGCGCCCATGGGCGCAGGAACACCTCGGCCTCCCTCCGACGACGTGGCCGCAGGTCGAAGCCGGGGAGCTTGGTGAAGCTCTCCTTGAGTGCTTCGGCCGCGTCGCCCCACCGCCCCTGGTTCAGCGCTCGCAGCAGACCGGGTGCCCGATAGCCAACCTGACCGCTCTCTACCGGGAGGGCGTTGACGCCGGCATTCCAGGCGAAGCTCAGCAGCGCCGCCCCCATCCACGGTGTGGCCAGCGGGCGGGTGAGCCACCGCTCGACGCCTTGCTCCCAGTAGCCACGGGCCTTCTCGTCGAAGGCCGCCTGAGCCTCCTCGGGGGTCATGTCACGGTCCCAGTAGCGGTCGATGACGGCAGGGTCGGTGTCGCCATAACCGATGGTCGCCGTACCGCCAGTGACGATCACCCGGTAGAAGGCCCCGCTGCGGGTCACTTCGGAACGGTCGATCCGACGCAGTGGCCCCGTGCGGTCGTCGTCATAGGGAAACACCACAACGCTTTCCTCAGCGGCGACCAATGGGCGAGCAAGTTCGAGCACGGTGGGCCAATCAGCAACCTTCATCTGGCAACTCTCCTCTCGCGGCTGACATGGCGGCCGTTGTCTCTGTTGCCGGCTCGGGCACGGCGGGGACGGTCGTCGGGGCCGCACCGCTGATCAGGGCCGGTTGGGCCGAGCCGTTGCTCGACAGGCGCAACGTTGCCCGACTACGGGTGGAGAGCTTGACGAACTGCTCCACCGACGTCACGGGCTCGGCCACGAGACTCATCTCGCGCCAGTTGCGGACGTAGACCATCCACTCGTCGTCCTCCATGGCGTCCAGCATGATCCGCAATCGGCGGACGTTGACGCCGGGGGAGTCGAGGAGCGCCAGCAATCGATCGCCCTCGTCGGTGGATCGGGACGAGGCCAGGGCGTAGGCCCGCTCGAGGTCGGTGGCCGTTCGGATTCCGTGGCGCCAGAGCAGCATGCGGGCCTCGTTGGGGTCGCCGTCCATCTGCGCGGCCACGGCCGGCCCTCGGACGTGCAGGTAGAGAACCGCCTGGTCGACGAAGTCCACGATCCGGGCCGTGGGCATCCGTGTCCACAGCATCAGGTCCACGATGCTGTGGTGGGCGAGGCTCTCGATGTTCTCGATGCCGACCTCCAAGAGGTGGCTGCGGTCGTAGAGGCTGATCCCGTCGAGGCGTGAGAGCGGATGATCCTCGGCCAGCGACGGCACGGCCCTTCCGATCGGTTTCCATCCCTGGAGGAGGTCCTGCACGATGGCCGTGCCCGTCTCCGGGATGATTCCGACGAAGAAGGCGAGCAGGAGCATTAGGGCGCGGGATTCGCCGTCGTCGGTCCTCGCGAAGGGGGCGAAGCTCAGTACCCACACCGACGTGACGGCGGCGAAGATGCGGATGACGATGTGGGTGTACGCCTTGGGGCCGAGGTCGGTGCGCGTGTAGCGGCGGAAGAGCATGTTGATGGCGAACACGTAGGCGCCGAGGAAGGCGAAGCTGACGACGTCCGCCTCGGGAATGAGGACGGAGCGGATGGTCGTCGTGTCCCTCAGGCCAGGGACAAGGGTCCAGATCCAGAGGCCACTCACGACGCCGGTGGCGGCGAGGATGGGAAGCCTTCCCCGAGATGACATGCCGCTGATGGGCGAGCCGTACACCTCACGTATGAGCGTGTCGTATCTCGCCTCGGCGTCTTCGATGGTCTGCACATTGGGATCTAGGCGGACCACGTCGCGGAGGAAGTTCTCCCGCAGCGTCGGGACCTTCTGGCGATGGAAGAAGAGGAACAACGAGGCCGGAAGCACCGAGGCCATTCCCACGAACAGCCAGAGGATGACGACGGTCAAACCCAGTTCCGGAGGATCGTCGAGATGCAGGCGACGCTTGGAGACCATGAAGGCGATCGCAGCCCCCGCCGCCCCGAAGGTGATCATGAGTCCGAAGAAGATGTTGAGCGACCGCCGCATGTGACGCCAGGCGTCGGCGTGCCATCCCGTCCGCTGGGCGCAGAACAAGGCGGTGAGGACGCCCAGGAGCGCGCCTCCGTACCACCGCTCGTCGTCCGTCAACACCCCCGCCGCCCCCAGGCCAAGGCCGAAGAGGAAGACAAGACCGGCCACCGAGGCCCAGACCATTCGGGGCGATCGGTGCTCGTCGTCGAACACGAAGGGCTCCACCCGTATGAGGCGCTGTGAGGCCCACGACTGGTAGGCGTAATGCTCCGCTTCCTCCGTCAGAACGAGCCGTTCTCCGAACGGGGGGATGATCAGCGGCGACCCCGGAGACCGGATGTTGGCGATGGAAAGACGGCGAGCCGTGAGGTTACGAATGCCAACCTGCGTCGTCGGCAGCTCGCCAACCGCGGGACCAGTCAATTGTCCTCGCTTCCAACCTTGGAACCGGTTCGCGCCGGCGGTTCCGCGCCGACCCAAAGGGTATCGAACCACGCGGCCGCGTTCGCGTGCTCTCGTCTGTCGGTGAGGTCGTACAGGCTCGCCTATGTCACCTCGTCCTGTGGTGCGCTCGCAGTCGTGACGCAGAGCAGGGCTTAAGTCATCTTGGGTTCGTCATCGGATCAGACGCACGCCGAGGATCGAAGTCATCGGTGGAACCCGCTCGGCTGCAGGTACGGGATCGATCGGCCAAGGCGCACACGGCGGGGCTGCGGCTCGGGCACACCGAAACGGTTGTCTACAAGACCGGTTCCTCGCTGCGGTCCAGCACGGTGGCGTAGGAGCCGCTCCCGAGCAGCGAGCCGGCGGGGATCTCTCGGTCGCCGACGCGCAGGGTCTGCAACACACCGGTCTTGGGGTCGAACGTCACATCGGCGACCGTTCCGAGTTCGTTTCCGCTCTCGGTGAGCGCTCGCTTCCCGACGAGCTCGAGCTTCCCGTCCGCGGCCGCTCGTTCTCGCTCGTCGG
>JBHENM010000348.1:0-2664 GCA_046262035.1 Acidimicrobiales bacterium
TCGCCCGGGACGGCACGACGTGATTGCCTAGCCGCCTGCCGAGCAGGCCACCGACCTCAGCCCGCCGGGTGAGCGGTACGACCGCCATCCTGGAGACGTTGTCCGGCTCGTGCTGTGGGGGCTGGCGGCGGCCCGCACCGGTAGCGTGGCCCGGCTGAGGGAGCGGTGCCGCCAGGCGCGTGCCGCGGGGGAACCCGACGAGGTCGCCCGTCACCGGGCCGTCCAGCGCTCCCGCTACCTCCGTCACTGGACCGACGGCGACGGGGCCTTTCGGATGGACGTGCGCACCACGTGTGAGGTCCCCGGGGTGGGTCCCATCCCCGTCGCCACGGCCCGGGCCCCGGCCGGGGACGCCATCCTCAAGGCGGTGGTCACCAAGGGCGTCGACGTCGTGGCCGTGGCCCACTCCGGGCGCACGGTCACCGCCCACCAGCGCAGCGCCCTCGAGGAGCGGGATCCCCGGTGCGTGGTAGAGGGCTGCGACGTGGGCCATCGCCTCGAGATCGACCATGTCGACGGGTGGGCCGTCACCCGCACCACCACCCTCGACCGCCTGGCCCGCCTCTGCCACTGGCACCACCACCTCAAGACCTACTGCGGCTACCGCCTGGAGGGCAGCCCGGGCCGATGGCGGTGGCTGGCGCCCGATGTCCCGGGGATCGACGAGCCCGGCCGAGCCCCGCCAACCCTCGCTGAGCGGCCATTCCTCGCGGGGGCGCTGGCAAACTTGACGAACCTGCAGGAGAGAACGTCGGAGGCTAGGGCCGTTTGGTTACGACGTCGGTGCTTTGGTGGCCGCGCACGTGCGCCACTCGTTCCGCCTCCTCGTCGACCTCGGCGAGGACGGTCTTGCTCAACCGCGCAAAGGGCTCCACCGTGACCTCGTAACGCTTGCCCTTCGCCGCGCCGCGCCACGTGGCCACCGGGATCGCGTCCCTGAGCACGACGCCGGGGCCACCCAGTATGGGGAAGACCCGCTTGCGGTCAGCGGGCTCGGGAAACAGCAGGTCGCGATCGCGCGCTTGCAGGAAGGCGTCCTTGGCCGGGAGCAGGCGCACCCCTCTCGATGGCACCGGCCGCTCCAAGGCGTCGAGGTCGTCCTCGAGCACGAAGGCCTTGCGCGGGGTGCGGACCGGAACGAGGGCGTCAGCCACGCTCGCCCATCGTTCCTTGGCGTCCGACTTGGCGATGCCCGCCCACTCCGCCAAGTGACCGGAGGTCGTCGGTGCATAGCAGCGGAGGTAGCGCAGGAGCAGCTCTGTTCGCAGCGCCTCGACGTCTCCCTTGATGTCGGCGCCGAGCCACGTCTTGGCCCTGGCCAACAGCACCGGGGCCGTGCTCGTAAGGACGATCCGCCCGAGCAGGGGAGCGGCGCGGAAGACGCTCTCGCTCGGGTGGTGCACGTTGCAGGCGCGACACCACGGAGCCAGGTCCTCGGGCAGAGACGCGGTGGCGGCCTCGCTCACCTCGCCCTTGGCCCGTGGCTTCGACTTGATGGCGGCGACCATGGCCTTCTCGACTTCCACCAAGGCGTGCTCGGGCTGGCCCCAGAGTCCTTCCTTCGTGCCCTCGGCGGGAAGGGCGCCGAGGGTGAAGACGCCCGTGTCCGCTGGCGGGGTGACGTGGGGTGCGCCCCTCAGCGACCACGTGAGCGCCAGCTTCTTCTTCCCGACCCACTGTGCGACCGAGGGCGCGCCGATCTCGAGTCGCGCCGCGAGGGAGACGTCGGCGTTGCCCGGCGGCGTGTCCTGCACCCCGCACGCCCCGACCACGTCGAGCAGCTCGGATTCGGCGCGGCGTACGTCGAGTGACTGGGCCGCGGCCCGAAAGGCGAGGACCTGCTCCCTGCTCAACCGCCGCTCGGCCACTGGGTCTGGGATTCTGTCACTGGTACATGGGAACATGCGTTCGTGACCGGTGAGGCGACGATCCTCCACGCCGACCTCGACGCCTTCTACGCGTCGGTCGAGCAGCGGGACGATCCCCGGTTGCGAGGCCGGCCCGTGATCGTCGGCGGGGGAGTGGTTCTGGCTGCCAGCTACGAGGCCAAGGCCTGCGGGGTGCGGACGGCCATGGGCGGACGTCAGGCTCGCCGGGTGTGCCCCCACGCCATCGTGGTGGAGCCCCGGATGTCGGTCTACTCCGAAGCCAGCAGGGCCGTGTTCCAGGTGTTCGAGAACACCACGCCGTTCGTCGAGGGGCTGTCGATCGACGAGGCGTTTCTCGATGTCGGCGGCCTCCGGCGGGTGTCGGGCACGCCCAGCGAGATCGCCGTGCGCCTGCGCAGGGACGTCCTGGAGCAGGTGGGCCTGCCGATAACCGTCGGCGTGGCCCGGACCAAGTTCCTGGCCAAGGTGGCCAGCGCGGTGGCCAAGCCGGACGGGCTGCTCGTCGTCCCGCCCGACCGCGAGCGCGCCTTCCTCGACCCGCTGCCGGTCGAGCGGCTCTGGGGCGTCGGTCCCGCAACCGCGGAGCGCCTCCGCGCGCGTGGGATCCGGACCGTGGGCCAGGCCGCCCGGGTCTCCCGCACCGATCTGAGGTCGCTGCTCGGCCCCGCGGCCGGGCGACGCGTCCACGCGCTTGCCCGCGGCCGCGACCGCGAGCGCGTGCGGGCCGGTCGCCGCCGCCGGTCTTTCGGCGCTCAGCGAGCGCTCGGGCGGAGGC
>JBHENM010000349.1:0-1037 GCA_046262035.1 Acidimicrobiales bacterium
CCGGCGCCGTCGGTCGCGCTCCAGTTCTTGGCGTCGAAGGGGTCCTGGTCGAGGGCCACCTGCTTGACCGCAGCGGTGGCGATGGTGCCCTGGGCGGCGAAGCCGGCGAAGCGGAGGCTGAACGCCCCGATCTTGGTGGCCTTGACCGCGGCCATGGCGACCCGGCTGGCCACCACAAAGGCCTTGACCGCGGCCAGCACCCGCTCGGCCTTCATGACGTTGGCGGCCACCGAGGCGGCCCCGACGGCGGCGCCGACGCCGAAGGTGACCAGCCCCGACACCACCGACACCGCGGCCGTGGCCGCGATCATGACGTAGATCGACTGGATGAGGTCGTTCTTCGCCTGCAGCTCGTCGGCCATGCCCCGCAGCTGGGCGGCGACCTCGCGCATGCCGTCGGCCCCCGTCCCCAGTTCGGGGCCCATCGCATCCCAGTGTTCACGGAAGGCGTCGTGGGCCTTTCCGGACCACTCGGCGCCGGAGGCCCGCACCGTCGCCCCCAGGCGTCGTTCGATTCCCTCCAGATGGGTGGCGATGGCCTCCCACGCCGTCGCCGCGGCCCGCAGCTGCGCCGGGTCGCCGAAGAAGTCCCACAGGTCGAAGGAGGTCGCGATGGGCGGCGGGGGCGGCGGCGGGGGCGGCTCCTCGCCCTGGGCGCCGGCGCCGTGCTCCTCGGGCAGGGCCACGGCCCTAGCCCCTGGGGCGGTAGGTCGAGGAGGACTCCGCCTGGTCGTAGTTGGACTCCACGGCCGACAGGCGCTCGGCGTCATTGGCCAGCGCAGTGCGCAGGCTGTTCAGCCCCTTCAGGGCCTCATAGGCCGTGTCGAGGTATTCCTGGAGCATCTCCTGGGACACCCCCCAGGGGCCGAAGGCGTCGTGGACCGAGTAGGCGTCAGACTCAAACCCCGGCAGCGCTGACCCCAGTTCGGCGGCCTCGGTTGCGAAGGCCTGCGCGAGCTTGGAGATGGCGCCCTTCTGGGTCCTCAACTCATTGGACATCATGCCTCCGCCGCTGACAGCAGCCTGCCCTCAGGGTA
>JBHENM010000350.1:0-13753 GCA_046262035.1 Acidimicrobiales bacterium
ACCGTCTGGAACCAGTGGAACTGGGCATCCTCGGCCAGCAGACCATGGCCGAGGGCCGAGATCAGGGCGGCCGGGTCGCCGCCGCTGCGGATCCACCCGTAGGCGATGGCCCCCGCCCGATCGACGTGCCCCTGTTCGTCCCAACAGGCTTGGAGCCCGGCCAGGTCGGGAGAGCCCTCGCCCGGCGGCGGCGCCTGGGGCGGGCGGGCGGCGGGAACGTTGAGGAACCGGTCGAGGTACACCCGGAGGGCTCCGTGCACCACGCCCCGCACCAACTCCGGCGCCGGATGACGGCGGAGGGCTTGGTGCAGAGCGTTGGCCCCGGTGAACCCGTGGTGGACGACGTCCCAGTCGCCGAAGTCGTTCTGTACATGGAAGCGAGCGATGCGGAGTCCCGCGGCCAGGGCCAGAGCCCGGCCCAGCTGCTCGGGCGTGGCCCCGGCCACGATGGCGTCGCAGAGAGCGGCGACGACGGCCTCGGGATCGTCTTCGAGCAAGCTCCAGCCCAGGGCGCTGACCCCGGCCGGGTCTGAGAAGTCGCCCGTCCGGCTGGCACCCTCGGCCAGGAGGTCGGGCAGGCGCTGGTTGGTCCGCTCGACGAGGGCGGCCAGGTCGTGGGGATGCCGCCAGCGGCCACCTTCCTCCGAGCGGGACGCAGCCGCCGTCTGGTCGACGAGCGTGGGCAGCACGTCGGCAGCCGCCTCCCAGCCGAGGCGCTCGAGGAGCTCGAAGGCCTTGTTGGTGAAGTCGAGGGTGTGCCCGCCGTCGAGGAAGACGTGGTCGGTGGCGGCCGCCAACATCATCCGCGCAACGGTGGCCGCCGGCTGGCCACTCTCGATGGCCGTCACCAGCACCCGCTCGGCGGCGTCGCCCGATCGGGTCTCGATGAACCGCCGGTACCACGACGTCAGGCGCTCGCCGGGAATGTCGCCCCGGCCCAGGGAGGTCAGCGGAAAGCGGGGCGGGCGGTTCCGCGTGTCCCGGGCGACGAAGGCCAAGCCGTGGACGAGCGCCAGCGGACGGTCCTCGGGATCGAGCGACGGGAGGAGGTTGGCCATCGCCGTCAGCACGGTGAGGCCGGAACCCCAGCCGTCGCGCCGGTTCGCGGTTCCGAACTCCACGCCGGCGCGGACGATCTGGGCCGGGGGGACACCGGCGTCGAACAGACCCATGACGGCCTTGGCCATGACCAGCGAGAGGCCCTGCTCCAGCCCTTCGCTCAGCCGCCGCTGGAGGTGCTCGACCTGTCCGTCGGGACTCTCGACCACCACGTACACGTCATCCCCGTCCACTTCGACGGGAAAGGGCCGGACGTCGTCGGCGAAGGGATCGAGGGTGCCGCCGGTGGCCAGATCGAAGCGGGCGTGGTGCCAGTGGCACGTGAGCAGCCCCTCTTCCACCGTCCCCCGGTGGAGCGGGAACCCCATGTGCGGGCAGCGGTCGTCGAGGGCGTAGGCGGTGCCGTCGCCGTTGCCTACGCCCCCGTCCCAGAACACGCACACCGGCTGGTGCCCGGCCTTGACCACAAGCCGTCCATCCCGCTGCAACTCCTCCAGGCTTCCGGCACGCACGCGCATTCCCCGATGATGCCGCCTCGGTGGGACTTACGCGTCAGCCGGACGGTGAGCGGCGACCGCGCCCGTGCCACACCAGGCGGGCCCCGATCAGGGCGACCAAGGCGAGTCCGAGGATGCTCTCGGCGCCACCGGAGACGGGGAGGGTCGGAGGCGGCACTGTCGTGGCGGTGATCGTCGCATCGGGGGCCGTGGGCACGATAGTGGCGGGCACGGTCGTTGTCGTCGGGGCGGGCACGGTGGTCGTCGTAGCTGGGGCATTCACGTTTGGTCCCACGGCCTGGCACACGACCTGGGCGATGATCGCCTCGGCCGACTGGTCCTGGGGCAGGATGCCTCCGGGCCCTCCGGCGTATCGGGCATGGACGGCGTTGACCACGATGGTGGACGACCCCGGAACATCACTTCGCACCTGCTCGTTGAGGGTCACGGTCCCGAGCCCCTCGACCGGGATGACGGTGTTCGGCTCAGGGGTGCCCGACCCGAACGGTTGCCCGTTCAGCATGCCGCCCTGGATCACCGTGGCGCCCGTCGAACCGTCGGCTCCGGCCCGGCAGCTACTGGCGATGGAGGTTGCGGTAGCCAGCCCGGCTCCGGCGTTGACGGTCTGGACCAAGGTGCTGGCCTGGACGAACCCGGCGTGGTCGTCGCCGGCCACGTTCCCGGCGAAGGTCGACACCGTCAATGGTCCCGTCGAGAAGATGCTGGGAAAGGCAGGCAGGCTGGTCCCCGGAGCCGCTCCGTTGAAGGGACCGAGTTCCGCGGGCGGGGACGTCTCGTCGGCCAACAGGGTGACGAGAGGTATCGGTGCGATCACGCCCAGGAACCCGGTGACGTTGGCGCCGAACGCACTCCCCTGGACGGTGTCGACATCGGCACGAGCCGGGCTCTGAAGAAGGACCACGAGGCTGATGACGGTGAGCGGAGCGACGAACGCTCGCCGCCTGAATCTCCGTCCCCAACCACCGTCCGGTCGTGACATCCGCCCCGAGAGTACCCCCGCACCACACGGCGCGGCCGGTATCCGTCCCTAGAGGATCGTGAACGCCACCGGGCTGCTGTTGTCGTTCTCGCTCGGGCTGACCCAGCAAAGGTAACGAACCCCGGATGTGGCGTTGGTGGGAATTATCCGCGTGACCATGGGGATGTTCCGACTGGCGTCGGTGTTGGCCGTGCCGCCCATGAACGGACCGGCATGGGGGTTGGCGGCGCTGGCCGCCATCCGCAGGCGATAGGGCGAGTTGGCGGCACCCAGTCCGGTGGCGCCCACCTGGATCGCATCACCGGGCTCGGCCGACGTGGTGCTGACGTTGGTCTGCGCCGACGTGGGTACGCACGCGAACGCGACGGCTTGCAGACCGAGAAGGGCGGCGAAGGCCGCAGCCGGAACGATGGCCATGTTTCGGCCGACCCGCCGAGACGCGATTGAGTCCATGTCTGCCTCCTCATCGGGGTTCATGCGTCCCCGCGGGCCGAGGGCCCATCCCCCGATTCTACTGGAGCCTGGTTCACGGGACCCGCCGGAGGCCGCTCAGGAAGTCCCAGATCGTGCGGGTGGCGTCGACGGCCCCGTTGCTGGTGCCCAGCCCGGGAGCGAACCACGTGTGCCCGCCCCCTTCGATCGTCACCAGCTTCACCGCCGTCCCGTCCTGGCACCCGCTCCACGTAGACGTCGTGACGGGACCGTCGGTCTGCGTGGCGGCCGGGAGCGGGCAACGGTTGAGCTGCGCCCACCGGTCAGTCACGGCGCGTGTGGGAGGCGAGGGTTGGGTCGCTCCGCCGGCTGTGTCCCCTCCCTCGTAGGGGACGAGGGGATCGGCCGTGCCGTGGATCTCGATGACGGAGACCGGCCGCGACGGCTGGCAGGCGTCGAGGACCATGGCCCCCGCCACCGAACCGACTCCCGCGATCCGGGCCGCCAGGTCGCAGCCGAGCCGGTAGGCCATCATCCCGCCGGCGGAGACGCCCACCACGAAGACGCGGCTGGGATCGATTCTGTGCCGGGCCTGGACGTCGTCGATGACTCGGCCCAGGAAGGCGACGTCGTCGGGCCCGCTCGAAGCGCCGAGGAGGCAGCAGTAGCCGGCGTTCCAGGTCCGGTTGAGGCCGTCGGGGTAAGCCACGAGGAACTCACCCGTCTCCGCCACCCGGTCGAACTCGGTGGTCTGCACCATGCTCTCGGCCGTGTTCCCCACTCCGCCGAGCATCAGTACGAGGGGGACCGCCTGTCCCCGATCGACGGACGGCGGAGTGAAGAGGCGGTAGCTCCGGGAGACTCCGGCCATGTCCAGGTTCCGGTGCTGGACGGCCGGAGGCGGTGGCGGTTCGGTCGACGGTCCGGAGCTGCCACCGCAGGCTGCCAGCACAAAGAGGGCACAGGCCGCCAGCCGTGCGACGGCAGCCTTGCGGTGGCGGTTCGGTGCTCTCGGAGTCAGCAGCAGGATCTGACGCTAACGGGAGCGGGGCGCTCGTAGCAGCACTTCTCCACAGGACGGGTGCTACCACCCTTGAATGGCGTGGTGGCTACTGCCAAAGTGGCGACGAGGGATTCGAGTATCGGCGAAAGTCCCTAGAACCCGGCGCAAAGATGTAAGTGACTCGGCGCTGAACGGCGGAACAACCGAATGGCGGGCGAATAACACTGCCCGTGCGTTGCCAAGTCTCACCCACTGTTCATCCGGCAGAGCCTTCACCTTGGACCGGAGCACGCGCCAGCGGTCCGGAATCCTTCAATCCAACGCGCGCCCATTAGAGGAGAAGCTCATGACGGATTTGAATCTTGACTTCAGTCCTGCTCAGAGAACCCAGCTCGTAAACCTGATGCTGAACTACATCAACGACACCGTCGTGGCCGAGCATCCGACACTCGACCACTTCGACCGTCACCTGTTCACTCATCACGAGCAGTACATCGCCAAGATGGAGCTCTACCTGCGGGCCAACGGCGGCGGCCAGTTCGTGCCCCTGCCGACGTGGAACTCGGCCAATCCGATCCCCCCGGAGTTCAACGTCGTCAAGCCTCGGGCCGATGGTAGCCAGCGGCCCCCGTTGCAGAACCTGAACCCCAACGTGCCCAAGCCCCCGCAGTTCGGCGCCTCGCAGGTGGGCAGCTTCAGCAACGCCGACGACCTCGGCAACGCCATGAACGGCTGGCACGGAGGCGTCCACGGCGCCATCGGCGGGACCATGGGCAGCTTTGCCACCGCCTCCGCCGCGCCCATCTTCTGGTGCTGGCACAAGTTCGTGAACACGATCTACGAGGACTGGCTCAGGACCCAGGGCTGGACCCAGTTCATGATCCAGAGCCGCTTCGGAGCCCGGGGCAACTTCGAGCTTCTGGTGCCGCGACCGCGGGCCGGCGGGTTCTCCGCCTACTGGCGGAACAACGACGCCGCCGGCTTCCCTTGGAACGGCCCGGCCGCGTTCGGTGACAGCGTCGGTGACGCCCCGACGCAGATCGCGCTGATCCAGGGCAATTTCGGCGGGAACCTGGAAGCGGTGGCTCGCGTGGGAACTCGGCTGGCCCACTTCTGGAGAATCGCTTCTCCGCCGTGGACATGGCACGGTCCCTTCTTCTTCGCATCAGGCGTCTCCGGCAACCCGTCGTTCGTTCAGAGCCGGTTCGGAGCTCGCGGGAACTTCGAGCTCGTGGTTCCTCGGGCTGCGGGTGGGATCGCCCACTACTGGCGCAACAACGATCTCGCCGCCTTCCCCTGGAGCGGCGAGGCCGTGTTCGGCACGGAAGTGGGACGGGTCAACTCCGTCGCCATGATCCAGGGAAACTTCGGAGTGCCGGGGAACCTGGAGGTGGTGGCCCGCGTCGGGAGCCGTCTCGCCCACTTCTGGCGGCAATCCGGTCCCCCTTGGGCGTGGAGCGGGCCGAGGTGGTTCTTCGACGGCGCGGCCGGGGCTCCCGGTTTCATTCAGGGTCGGCACGGGACCCGTGGCAACTTCGAGCTGGTCACACCCCTGGCCGCGGGACGGATGGCGCACTTGTGGCGCAACAACGACGTCGGCTCGTTCCCTTGGAGCGGTCCGACGGTGTTCGGAAGCGGTAGGCCGGCGGCAGTGGCGTTGTTCCAGGGCAACTTCGGAAGCCCGGGCAACCTCGAAGTCGCCGCTTGGCGCGAGGGCCGCGCTGCGATCTACTGGCGGCAAGGTGGGCCGCCGTGGACGTGGAGCGGACCGACCGCGTTCGTTTAGACGAGTCCCCAGCCCAGTTGCACTGCCCCGGCCCACGGGGCAATGCAACCGCGTCTTGGAGAAGGGAGGATCGGAACATGTCAGTCGCCACTGGTACCTCGGTTCTGGTTCCGGTCTACCGAGAGGGCGACACCCTCAGGCAGACCCTCCCTGCGATCCGAAAGGCGGCGGAGGGCATTCGGAGCGTGGAGATCCTGCTCCTGGTTCAAGGTCCCCAGGACCGATCCTCCTACCTCGCCCGGCAGGCATCCGACGGGGACCGCGTGCGGGTGCTCGAAATACCCCGGCCGGGGAAGTTCGCGGCCCTCAGCGCCGGCGCCGCCGCGGCAAGGATGCCCATCCTCCTCCTGGCCGATGCTGACAGCCGCCCGCCGGCGGAGGCGTTCGCCGCCCTCGTCGATCCGATCGCGGCCGGGACGGCGGACGTGTGCGCGGCGCGTCTGGTGCTTGCCTCGGCCGGTCCGCCCTCCACTCGATCAGTCGTAGACGAATGGTCGAGGGTCACGGTCGACGCATGGCACCTTCTCCGATCCCGCCGCTCCGACCTCCTCTGGGCCCTGCCGGGACCGCTTTACGCAATCAGGCGCGAGTTGTTCCCGGCAACGGCGCTGGTTCCCTTGATCGACGACGCTTCCGTGGGAATAGCTGCCTTGGAGCAGGGCGCACGGTTCGCCTACGTGCCCGGCGCGACCGCCGTCACCGACCCGTCCCCGAGCTATCTGGGATGGTGCAGGCAGAAGATCCGCACCCGGCGAGGATGGGAGCTCCTGAGGCGGCGGCGCCCGGAGATGGTGGACGCCCTCGTCCCGGCGCTGCGGGAAGCCCTGTCCGAAGTGCTCGTGGGAGAGGAGCTCGCGGTTCGGTGCCTGCTCTGGCATGACCTGCAGTTGCGGCGGATCGGGTCCCTGACCGCCTCCGAGTCGAGGGGCCAGGCGGGAACATGGCGTCCGGAAAGGCGGAGCGCATGACCAGGCGACGCCGGCCGTGAGACTGGGAATGATGGCCCATCCCGGATGCGGAGGGAGCGCCCGGATCGCTGCGTCCCTCTCCGAGGAGATGAGCCTTCGCGGACACAAGGTGCACCTCCTGACCCTGACCAAACCGTTCAGCCCACCGGGCGGCGGTGTCGTTTCCCGCCGGGTCCTGGGCGAGGAGCAGCCGGCGCACGGATGGGAAGGGCTCCACACTGAGTGGTCGGCCGCTGAGTTCGAACTCTTCCTGTCCGAGCTGATCAGGACGATCGTCGAGGAGGAACTCGACGTCGTTCATTTTCACTACGCCGTGCCCTTCGGCTTCCTGGCGCAGGTGGCTAGGGAGCGCCTGGGCACGGCGGCGCCCGCCTTCGTGGGAACCCTCCACGGCACCGATGTCAGCGTGCACGGCCGAAACCCCCACACAAGGTCCCGGCTGGCGACAGCGCTCCGGGAGCTCGACGCGATCACCACCGTCTCGTCCAGTCATGCCCATCTGGCGACCGAGCTGTTCTCGCTGCCGGTCGCCCCGATCATCATCCCGAACTTCCTGAACCTCACCCGCTTCCCGCGAGCCCTCCCTCACAAGGGCCGGCCGCGCCTAGCGCACGTCTCGAACTTCCGAGCCGTCAAGGATCCCGCGAGCATGGTCCGGATATTCGCTGGAGTACGCCAGCGGGTCGACGCCGAGCTGTGGCTCGTGGGGGACGGGCCGACCTTGAGCGAGGTCCGGGCTCTCCTTGCCGGACACGGCGACCAGGACGTCCGGTACTGGGGTCTACGAGATGACGTCCCCGAGATCCTCAGCCGGACCGACCTGCTGCTCATGACCAGCCTGTCCGAGAGCTTCTGCCTCGCGGCGCTCGAAGCCATGGCTTGCGGGGTTCCAGTACTGGCCACCCGCGTGGGAGGGCTGCCGGAAGTGGTCGTGCACGAACGGACGGGGTTTCTCTTCCCCGTGGGTGGCCACGACGAGGCCGTCGAGTGGGCCGTGAGCTTGTTCTCCGACCCCCTCGAGCATCAAGCCCTCTCCGAGGTGGCTGCGGCCCACGCCACCCGCTTCGCCCATACCCGGATCGTGCCCCTCTACGAGCAGCTGTACGACGACGTCCTGCTGCATTCCAGACGGCATCGACGAGCTCGAGCCGTCTGACCCGGTGGCGACGACCCGGAGGTAGGGTCGCACCACGGCTGAATAAAGGGATCGCCATCGCACCCGGTGAGGTGATACCGATGAGTTTCGGAATCCACGCCGTCCCTGGAGCGACCACATCACCGCCGATCCGAGGAGTCAGCTTGACGATGCAATCGTCTCTCGCCATCGAGGCCACCGGCCTCGTCAAGTCCTTCGGGGACACCCTCGCCGTGGACGGCGTCGACCTCTCGGTGCGCCGGGGCTCGGTGTACGGCGTTCTCGGCCCCAACGGCGCAGGGAAGACGACGACCATCCGCATGCTGGCGACGCTCATCCGCCCCGATGCCGGCAGCGCCCGGGTTCTCGGCCACGACATCGTCGAGGACGCCGACGCCGTCCGCCGAGCCGTCAGCCTTACCGGCCAGCTGGCTTCGGTCGACGAGGACCTCACCGGCCACGAGAACCTGGTCCTTCTGGGCCGCCTGCTGGGCCTGAAGCGACAGGCAGCCAAGGACCGGGCCGCCGAGCTGCTGGACGCGTTCGGGCTGTCCGACGCCGCTGGACGTCTGGTCAAGACCTACTCGGGAGGCATGCGGCGCAGGCTCGACGTGGCCGCCAGCATCGTGGTTACCCCGGAGCTGATGTTCCTCGACGAGCCGACCACGGGCCTCGACCCCCGTTCTCGCAACCAGGTCTGGGGGATTATCCGGGCCCTGGTCGCGGAGGGGACGACGATCCTGCTCTGCACCCAGTACCTGGAGGAGGCCGACCAGCTGGCCGACGGCATCGCCGTCATAGACCACGGCAAAGTCATCGCCGAGGGGACACCCGGGCAGCTGAAGGCTTCCGTGGGCTCGGGCGCTCTGCAGGTGCGTCTGCTCGACCCCGAGCAGCGACCCGAGGCGCAGAGGGTCCTGGAGCGCGAGCTCGGCGACGTTGTGCTCGAGCCCGATCCCGCGGCTCTCTCGGCCCCTTGCTCCGACGCCGGGCGGGGCGCCGTCGCCGTCGCCGAGCTGGCCCGGTCGGGCGTGCGGATCGCCGACTTCTCCCTCGGCCAGCCCAGTCTCGACGAGGTCTTCCTGGCCCTCACCGGCCGGCCCGTCGAACAGGCGACGACAGACCAACCGGAGCCCATCGAAGAGGAGCAAGGAGCATGAGCTCTAAGCCGTCGACCACCGCCGACCTCATGACCGCCGCCGACGAGGCCGCCGTACGCAGGGCGATCTCCTCCACCGAGCGCCCACCTCAGGCCAGTGCCCTCTCCGCCGCCCTCACCTTCGGCTGGCGGGGGATGCTCAAGGTCAAGCACGTCCCCGAGCAGCTCCTCGACGTGACCATCACCCCGGTGATGTTCGTCGTGATGTTCACCTACGTGTTCGGCGGTGAGGTTGCCGGGTCCACTGGGGAGTACCTCAACTACCTGCTGCCCGGGATCCTAGTGATGTCGGTGCTGTTCACCACCGTCTACTCCGGTATCGCCCTCAACACGGACCTGACCAAGGGAGTGGTCGACCGCTTCCGCTCCCTGCCAATCTGGCGGCCGGCGCCCCTGATGGGATCCATGCTCGGCGACAGCGTGCGCTACCTGCTGGCGGGAACGGTGATCATCCTGGTCGGCGTCGTCCTCGGCTTCCGGCCGGACGCCGGCGTGGGCGGTGCGGTAGCGGCATTGGCGTTGGTAGTGGTCTTCGCCTTCGGGCTGTCGTGGGTCTTCACGACCCTCGGGCTGCTCCTGCGCTCGCCCAGCGCAGTGATGAACGCCGGCTTCATGGGCATCTTCCCGCTCACGTTCCTGTCCAACGTCTTCGTCGACCCCGAGACGCTTCCGGGACCGCTCGAGGCCTTCGTCAACATCAACCCCATCTCGACGCTGGCGACCGTCTCCCGCGGGCTCATGGGCGGGAACTCCGAGGCGAGAGACATCGTCATCGTGCTGGCCGTCGCGGTCGCGCTGACCGCGGTGTTCGCCCCCCTGACCACACGCTTGTATCGCAGGGGCTGATCGCTTCCGGAGCCCTGACCCGGTTCGCACCGGGCCAGGGCGTCACCGGCGGCTCAGGAGACGGTGATCTCCTTCTTCATGCCCAGCGCGAAGTGGGGCTTGGCGTCGGCCGCGGGTTGGGCCTCCTCCGACTTGAGGCCCTGAGGGATGAAGCACACGGCGAGGTACTCGCCCGCGGTCAGAGTCGTCACCACGTAGTCCGTCTCTCCCGGCGAGGCGAAGGCCCCGGCTACGGGGGTGACTTTGGTCATGGCCTGCTCTTGGGGCAGCTCGAGGAGCTGGTCGAAACTCTCGGTCACGCCCGGGTTCTTGGAGAGCAGGACGATCTCGTGCAGCTCCTTGCCCTCGTTCTCGATGTCGATGCTCGTCTTTCCCGCCTTCAGGTCACCGGGAAGCCCGTCGAAGCTGTACTCCTTGGTCGTGACGTCGACCTTGCCCCAGCCGCAGTTCTCCAGATCGAAGGCGTGCGACTTCTCCGCGGCCTCCATGACCTCCGGGGTCTCGAACGGGGCCTCGGGATCGCCCCCAGCCCGTGCCTGTTCGAAGGCCCGCACCTGGGTGTCGATTTCAGGCTTGATCTCGGCCGGCACCAAGGGGACGGCGGCATCGATGAGCGGCTTGGCGCCATCGAGGTAGGTCTTCACGGCCGCCGCGATCTGCTCCGGCGGGGCGTTCTGGAAGTCAACGTCGGGATCTTCGGCAAAGTAGCTCTCGATTCTGAACGCGGCGTCGCAATAGGCGGTGAAGTCGGACTTGGCCTCGGTCGGGGCGTCGTCGTCATCGCCACAGGCGACACCACCGAAGGCGGCGACGATCACGAGGGCGCCCGTGAGGCACCGCCAGCGGGGTTGAGGGGATCGCGGGGATCGGGACGGACTCATCGCGGGGCTGGTGGCAGGCACTGTTCCCTCCGGTTCTGCTCAGGGTTCAGGAACGATAGTTCGTGCCCGCACACCAGGGCCCGTTCCCTTCCGTAGCGGCGGCCGCAGCGGTACCTTCAGGGACATGCGTCGTCGTCATTTGGGGGATAGGGCGAGGCAGCCGCGGCTGCGGAGCGAAGAAGCGAAGGCCCTGGGCCAGGTACGGCCTGATTCGGCCGACCGGAGGACGGCGATCCTCGCCCTCCAGCGGTCGATCGGCAACCGCAACGTCGGGCGACTGCTGCAGGGCAACCTTGCCGTCCAGCACAAGCTCCGCGTCGGCCCCGCCGGCGACCGCTACGAGCGGGAGGCCGACCGGGTCGCCGACGATGTGATGCACCGGGTCGCCGGCCCCACATCGGACGGCTCCGTCCTCGACGACGACGACATGCGGGTCAGCCGGCTCATTCAGCGGCGCCCCGCCCCGTCCGAAGCGACCATCGGTCTTGAAGGCGGGCCCGTCGACGCCGGGCTCGAACGCGACATCGGCTCGGCCCGGTCGGGCGGCCGCCCCCTACCCTCCACCGTCCTGGGGCGCATGGAGGGGGCCATGGGTGCCGACTTGAGGGGCGTCCGGGTTCACGCCGGCACCGAGGCCGACGCCCTCAACCGTTCCATGCAGTCGCGTGCGTTCACCGTGGGTAGCGACATCTTCTTCGCCCAAGGCCAGTACCGGCCCGGCAGCACGTCCGGACAGCACCTCCTGGCCCACGAGCTGACCCACACCCTCCAGCAGGACGGTTCAGCGCATCGGGTTCAGCGGGCGATCGGCTTCGAGTTCGAGAGCGAGTCGGCCAAACCCGCCCAGCTGACCCGAGCCCTGAACAAGCAGGAGCGGAAGGCCAAGCCGAGCCGGCGGACCATTCCCCTCGCCGACGTCCGCTGGTACAAGAAGAAGGACGTCCTCAGCCGCGGCAGCGGCTTCGAGCTCCAGGCTGACGAGGACATGAACAACAAGGATGCTCTCGGCCGCACCAAGGCCAGCATCGAGTTCGTGACCAAGCCCTTCGCCGAGACACCGGCGGGGCTCAAGGAGCTGCAGGGCGCGGTCAAGGGCATCACCAAGATGGGCCAGACGATCGCCAAGATGCCGGAGACCGACACGGCCGGACGTGAGTGGATGTGGTCGAGCGAGAGCACGATGAAGGCACTCAAGGTCCCCGGCAACGCCGTCATGAAGGCTCCCGGCGGGGGTATCCAGGTGAAGATGCAGGCCTCGGCGGGCTTCTCGCTGGCGTCGCTGCCGTCGCTGCTCGGGCGGCTCGGCTTCGACTACAACCTCCCAGGCAACCAACTCCCCACCGACCTGGGTCGAAGCCAGCTCGTGCCCATGCAGAAGTTCACCCGCGTCTCGCAGATCATGGCCGACTCGGCCGGGAAGGGGCGGGACGCCGTGCAGTACGGCATTGGCTGGCACGAGTGGAACTGGCCCGACACTCGCGCCCTCGAGGGCTTGCTCTCGTTCTTCACCGCCGCCGTCCGGATGGCCCACGGAGCGGGCCAGCAGCCCTATGCCAAGTCCCTGTACCCCCTCATGCACCGCACCGACTTCGCCGGCATGTTCTCCCTGCTGCCGACCGAGCAGAAACTCGCCCTCCGTGGCGACGGCGCGTGTGAGGCGTGGCTCGAGCTCGTCCAAGAGGCGTTGGGCGACCTCGACATGTCAGAGCAGTTGATCACCGCGACCAACACGTGGACCCTCAACCTGACCATCGAGGACTGGGCCCGCGACATCGCCAAGGGCCGCGACCGCTTCACCGAGGCGTACCAGGCCTGGTCCGTCCGCCAGAACACCGCGGCCAACACCCCGGCGCAGACTCAGGGCCTGGAGAACGCTAACTACATGGAGGGCCTGGGCTCCCTCGGGTCGAAGACCGACGCCCTCCCCGGCGGCGAGAAGGGCGTCGTGCTGGAGATGCGAACGATCCAGAAGGACATGATCAACCCCAGCCTGTCTCTCGATGAGGCGCTCCAGCTCGCCGTACGGCTGCACGACTGGATCACCAAGCTAAACCAGGGCCTCGATCCCGACGCCTGAGGGGCGGGGGCCCGCGGGGGGCAGGAGACTGGTGTTGTCGCGACGCCCCACGAACCATGAGGAGCGGCCATGGACGTCACCATTATCGGCACCGGCAACATGGGAAAGGCGCTCGCAGCGCGCACCCTCGCCGGCGGCCACAAAGTCATGCTGCTCGGCACCGCGCCCGAGAAGGCGGAGGCGGTCGCCCAAGAGCTCTCCGGCGACATACGCGCCGGCACCGTCGGCGACCCGATAGCGGGCGACGTCGTGGTGCTCGCCATCTGGTACCCGGCCGTGAGCGACGTGCTGGCCCGCTACGGCGACCAGCTCGCCGGCAAGGTCGTGGTCGACATCACCAATCCCATCGACCCCGAGGCATTCGAGCCGCTCGAGCTCGAGGCCGGCTCCGTAGCGGCAGAGATCGCAGCGAAGGTGCCGGGAGCCAGGGTGGTCAAGGCCTTCAACACCACCTTCGCCAGCACCCTGACCGAGGGCCAGGTGGGCGGCCAGGCGATCGACGTCTTCCTCGCATCCGACGATGAGGGCGCCAAGGGCGTCGTCAGTGAGCTCGTGCGTGACGGCGGCCTTCGACCGGTCGACGCCGGACCGCTGGCTCGGGCCCACGAGTTGGAGGCGCTCGGGTTCCTGCACATGGTGTTGCAGGGACCGCTTGGCACTGGCTTCGCCAGCACGATCAAGGTCCTCTCTTGAGCGGGGCCCGCACGGCAACCGTCCGGAAGCCCAAGGAGCTGGACATCGCCGAAGCCGCCATCCCGGAACCGGCACCAGGCCAGGTGGTGGTGAAGATCCGCTACTGCGGCGTGTGCGGGACCGACGTGCACGGGTTCCAGACCCCCGAGATGCTGCCGCCGGCCGTCTTCGGGCACGAGTGGACGGGCACGATTGCCGCCGCCGGCCCCGACGTCCG
>JBHENM010000351.1:0-2154 GCA_046262035.1 Acidimicrobiales bacterium
GGCACCCCGATCCCGACCGTCTGGCGGATCCGCTCGGAGATCTCGACCATGATCTCGGGGTTCTCGACCAGGAAGGTCTTGGCGTTCTCCCGGCCCTGGCCCAGCTGCTCGCCCTCGTACGTGTACCAGGCCCCCGACTTCTTCACGAAGCCCAGATCGACCCCCACATCGAGCAGGGAACCCTCGCGGCTGATGCCCTTGCCGAAGCCGATGTCGAACTCGGCCTGCTTGAACGGGCTGGAGACCTTGTTCTTCACCACCTTGACCCGCACCCGGCTACCGACGACCTCGACGCCGTCCTTGATCGACTCGATCCGCCGGATGTCGAGACGGACCGACGAGTAGAACTTGAGCGCCCGACCGCCGGGGGTGACCTCGGGCGAGTTGTGAACGACCACGCCATCAGCCAGGTAGTTGTGGCTTCCCTCGACTTCGATGTCGAAGCGGTGCATCGAACGGGTCGGGGGCTTGGGCGCGATCCTCGTGACCGGCATGGCCACGAGCTCGTAGCGCATGGGCCGGAACACCGGCTCGACTCCAAAGCGGCCACGGTACCGAGGCAGCAACTTGTACTCCATCGATGGGTGCACGAAAGGGGCGATGAGTGCGTGGAGCTTGGCCGTCTCGTCTTTGGCAAAGACGAAGAAGGCCTTTCCCCGCTTTGAGACCCGCGTGGGCATGATCCCCCATGTCGAAGTGAGATAGGCGGCCAGCCGTTCCCTCGTAGCCGGCTCCATGGCCTCGACGCATATCTCGGAGCGGCCGCTCCCATCGCGGGTCCGATCCTGAACGCCCTTGGCCCTGAGGGAGAAACATCCGTCGTCCATGTACCAGATGGCCAGGGCAAGCGGGGTGAGCTGCTTCAGGTAGTCGTCGTCGAAAGCCTTCTTTCCGCTGACGTAGACCTTCCGCCGAAGCTCGGCCAGCTCGGGCAGAGGCGTCAAGTCGCAGAAGACGGCGCCGTCGCTCGCTCGATCCGAGCGGCTCTGGGCGATGTTTCCGGAGAGGGACGCCTTCCAGTCGCAGTACGAGACCTGGCCGGCAGCGTGCCCGAACCGGAACCGGGCGCCGCCTCCGCTCCGAGTGGGGGAAATGGCCCCATCGCCCATGAGGCTGCCTCGGACAATTTCCCATTGGAAGTCGGAAAGTTGGTGGGGCACGGCCTGGAGCACCCGATCGCCCACCGCCAACTCCCGCGCCTCACGCCATCCGCCTGGTGTGCGGATCTTGTGATTGACGGTACAGGCGAACTGTGAACGGCCATTGCCGCCGGCCCGGGCGACCGTGAACTGAAGAAACTCGTCGGTTCGCCCGTTGTCGAACCAGTTCACGACCTTCTTCGGCACCACGGCACCGAGCTCGGGGTCGTACGAAAGGACCTCGACCGGCAGCCGTTGGTTGACGATCTTCCCGATCTTCTCCTGGGTGCCGTCGGCCAGAGTCACCCGCGTGCCATAGGAGAAGCACCCGTACATCACGCCGATCTTCTCTCGCAGCTGGTTGATGAAGACGGCGATGGTGTCGGCCCTGCTGAGGGTGGCCGTGAGCTTGCGCAGGGCCTGGGACATGAGCCGGGCCTGGAGGCCGACATGGGTGTCGCCCATCTCGCCCTCGATCTCGGCCCGCGGCGTCAGGGCCGCCACCGAGTCGATCACGAGAACGTCGAGGGCGCCGGAGCGGATGAGCATGTCGGAGATCTCGAGCGCCTGCTCCCCCGTGTCGGGCTGGGAGATGAGCAGTTCGTCGACGTTGACCCCGATGGCCCGGGCGTACACCGGGTCCATGGCGTGCTCGGCGTCGATATAGGCGCAGATGCCGCCGTTACGTTGAGCCTCGGCGACGACGTGCATGGCGAGGGTGGACTTTCCCGATGACTCCGGGCCGAAGATCTCCACGATGCGGCCTCGGGGGAGCCCGCCGATCCCAAGAGCCAGGTCGAGGGCGAGGGCGCCGGTGGGAATGGACCCGATGTCCATATTGGTGGTCTCGCCCATGCGCATGACCGACCCCTTGCCGAACTGCTTGTCGATCTGGCTCATCGCCATCTCGAGGGCCTTGTCTCGGTCCACTGTGTGGTCCCTTCTGTCTTCTGGCCGCTGAGCGGCCGGCTGTGCCGAACGCGATGGGGAGTGGCGGAACCCACCCTACGAAGGG
>JBHENM010000352.1:0-2448 GCA_046262035.1 Acidimicrobiales bacterium
CGGACCTGGCCCTCGATCCGGGCCAAGCGGCCTCGAAGCTGGTCCTTGGTGGCGCTGTACCCCCGCTCGGCCATGCCTTGCGTCTCCTCTTCGTCGAAACTTGTTGACCGAATATACTCCTAGGGGGTAGTAGTATCAAGAAGGAAGCGATCATTCGGTTCGGCCACGACAAGGGAGGCCTCCCCATGACCACCACGACCACCTACCGCGTCGACGGCATGACCTGCGACCACTGCGCCCGCGCCGTCACCACCGAGATCACCGGCGTAGAAGGCGTCGCCGCCGTGGACGTCGACGTGGCCCGGGGAGAGGTCACCGTCACCAGCGAGACCCCGCTTGACGACGCCGCCGTCCGGTCGGCCGTAGAAGAGGCCGGCTACAAGGTTCGAACGTGAACACCCCGCTCAAGCTGGCCGGGTTCGGGCTCGGGTTGGGGGCCGTCATGGGTGCCGGACTGCTCGCCGGCCAAGCCGTAGGGCCAGTCGGCGACTCTCCCGACGGGGAGGCCCACGGTGCCCTTTCCCATTACCCCGGCCCCGTGGCCGAGGGCGACGTCGCCGGGCTGAGGGTCTCCGAGGGCGGCTTCACCCTCGTTCCCGAGACGTCCGAGCTCGACGTGGCTCAGCCCGCACCGTTCCGCTTCCGGATCACGGGGCCGGACGGAGCGCCCCTGCGCTCCTACCGCGTCGAGCACGATCGGGAGCTCCACCTCATCGTGGCCAGCCGCGACCTGACCTGGTTCTCCCACGTCCACCCCACCCGGGACCCGGGAGGCACATGGTCGGTCCCCCTCCAGGCGCCCCGGCCCGGCCCTTACCGGGCCTTCGCCGACTTCGCCCCGACGAGCGGCGACAAGCTCGTCCTCGGGGTCGACCTCAGCGCCGCCGGCGAGTTCCGGCCCCTCCCGCTACCCGCACCTCAGGTTCGGTCGGCCGTGGGCGGCTACGACGTCTCCCTGGACGGTGCCCCGAGGGCTGCGGGGCTCGCCACCGTGACCATGGGCGTGCAGCGCGGCGGCCGGCCCGTCACCGACCTTCAGCCCTACCTGGGGGCCTACGGCCACCTGGTCGCACTCCGGGCCGGGGACCTCGCCTACCTGCACGTCCACCCCGAGGGGGAACCGGGCGACGGCCAGACCCGGCCCGGCCCCGACGTGCGCTTCGGCGTCGAGCTGCCCAGCGCCGGCGACTACCGGCTGTTCTTCGACTTCCAGCACGACGGGACGGTCCGGACGGCCGACTTCACCGTCTCCGTGCCGCCGGGAGCGGATAGGGAGACGCCGTGACCGTCACCCCGCCCCGGACCCGGGTCGACCTCGAGATCGGGGGGATGACGTGCGCCTCCTGCGCAGCGCGAATCGAGAAGCGGCTCAACAAGCTGGAGGGTGTCTCGGCCACGGTGAACTACGCCACCGAGCGGGCCTCCGTCGAGCTGTCCTCCGAGGTCACCCCCGAGGAACTGGTGGCCCAGGTCGAGGCGGCCGGCTACACCGCCGCCCTGCCGGCGGCGCCCGGCGCGGAGGCGACAGACGGCGCCCGCTCGGCAGAAACCCCTGACGAGCTCAGCCGCCTGCGGGACCGGCTGCTGGTGTCGGCCGCGCTGTCCCTGCCCGTGCTGGCCATGGCCATGATCCCCGCCCTCCAGTTCACCCACTGGCAGTGGCTGTCCCTCACCCTGGCTGCGCCCGTGGTCCTCTGGGGCGCTCTGCCATTCCACCGGTCGGCGTGGACCAACTTCCGCCACGGGGCGGCCACGATGGACACCCTCATCTCCGTGGGCACCCTCACCGCCTTCGCCTGGTCGCTCTACGCCCTCTTCGTGGGTGAGGCCGGCCACCCGGGGATGAAGATGCCCTTCGACCTGGTGCTGGCCCGGGGATCCGGAGAGCACGAGATCTACCTGGAAGTGGCCGCCGTCGTGACCGCCTTCATCCTCGCCGGCCGCTACTTCGAAGCGAGGGCCAAGCGCCGCTCCGGCGCCGCCCTCCGGGCCCTGCTCGAGCTGGGGGCCAAGGACGTGGCCGTGCTGCGCGGCGGGCGGGAGGAGCGGGTTCCGGTCGAGCAGTTGCGGGTGGGCGACCGCTTCGTGGTGCGCCCCGGCGAGAAGGTGGCCACCGACGGCGTAGTCGAAGAAGGCACGTCCGCCATCGACACGTCCCTGCTCACAGGGGAGAGCGTCCCCGTCGAGGTCTCCCCGGGCGACACCGTTACCGGGGCGACGATCAACGCCGGGGGCCGGCTCGTGGTCCGGGCCACCCGGGTGGGGGCCGAGACCCAGCTGGCCCAGATGACCCGGCTCGTCACCGAAGCCCAGAGCGGCAAGGCGGCCGTCCAGCGCTTGGCCGACCGGGTGTCGGGGATCTTCGTCCCGATCGTGATCGGCCTGGCCGTCGCCAGCCTCGGGTTCTGGCTGGGCACGGGGGCCACCGCGACAACAGCGTTCAGCGCG
>JBHENM010000353.1:0-1601 GCA_046262035.1 Acidimicrobiales bacterium
CGAGAACGTGAACCGCACGCGCGACGGGGCCAAGGCCGCCCTGGAACGGGCCGGCCTCCCCCACGAGATCCGCACCTTCCCCGGCGCGGGTCACGCCTTCTTCAACGACACGGGGGCCCGCTACAACGCCGAGCAGGCGGCGGCCGCATACCAGGCCACCCTCGACTGGTTCGGCCGCTACCTGGCGTAGTCCGGACGAGAAGGCCGCCGAAAGCGAGGAGACACGGGAGAAGAAGGAGGAGCTCCCTGACGCCGACGACGCCGACACGCCCCCGCCGGTGGCGGCCCTCGACCGGCTCCAGGACGTCGTCTACTACGGGATCGTCGTCATCCTGCTGCTCGTCGGCGCGGCGGTGACCGTGGCCACCGTGAGCGACTTCCTCCCCCACGACGACCCGTTTTCCCGCCGCGTCAGCGACGTGGTCAACGGCGTGCTCTTCGTGGTGATCGTGCTCGAGCTGCTGAGGACGGTGCTGGCCCACTTCGAGGACGACACCTTTCACCTAAGCCCTTCATGATCATCGGGATCGTCTCGGTGGTGCGGCACATCGTCACCGTCGGAGCCGAGATCTCCCTGGAGGAGGAGACGGGCGGGAAGCTGTTCCACCGCTCCGATATCGAGCTGGCCATCAACGCCGGCGTCGTATAGCTGCTGGTCATCGGCCTGGTGCTCGTGCGGGAAACGGAATGACACGCTTGTAATTGTCACACCGCCTTGGGATAGTGGACCCATGGCGTCCGCCACCTTGTCCGCTGCGGCTGAACGCCTCGCCGTCCTCCTGAGCGCCGGCGGCGTAGGGCCGGTGGCCGACCCCCAGGGGAGTGAGCTCGAGTTCGAGGTGGCCATCGAACCCCGCCCCCTGGCCCGGCTCCGGCCTCCGTCCGAGGTCTGGGCCGTCGACGGAGGCCAAGCCCTGGTCGCCGACGCCCGGTGCGTGCAACTTCTCGTCACGCGGGCGTCTCGGGCCCGGTTCCTGGGCGGCGAGTCCGTCCTGGAGGAGGAGGGCGAGCTCCGGTCCTGGCTGGTCGGTTGCGGCGAGGAGCGGGTGGCCGCCGGCGCCCTCGGGCTGGGGGTGGCGCCCGATGCCGCGGTCGACGTCAACCTCCTCCGCGAGCACGGTGAGTGGGAGCTCACCAGCCGCTGCGTCGAGGAGGCGGGTGAGGGCGCCCTGATCCTCGTGGACGGCGACCTCCGGCCCGACTTCCGCATCCCGATCGCCCACGTGACGGGGCTGCTGGCCCGGGCCGAGGAGAAGGGAGTGATGGTGGCCGGCATCACCAAGCACTCGTCTCTCTCCCGCGGAGGAGCGCCGCTGTTCGGGCAGCTCGAGCTCCAAGCGGCCGCCGATCTGGGGGAGCACTCGCTGTGGTGGGCGCCGGTGGCCTCGTTCCGCGCGACCAGCGGGCTGGCCGTGCAGGTCGTGGCCGCTCGCCTCGACAGCCACGCACGCTTTGCGTTTCGGGTCGACCTTCCCGCGACGGCCGACCCCGAAGCCGTCCTCGGGGGGCTGTCCTCTCTCTGTGACGACGCCGCCTTCCCCGGGTACCCCTATCCCCTCGCAGTGGCCGACCGGCTGGCGGCCTGCCCCTCCTGGCTCCGG
>JBHENM010000354.1:0-3071 GCA_046262035.1 Acidimicrobiales bacterium
CTCGCCCTCTCAGGTTGTTGCCGGGGGGACGCGCTTCCGACGTCGCCGGGGCGCTCTCGCATGTTACCAGCCCCTTCTCGGGGGGCTTACGCTCGGCATCGTGCCCGACCAGCTGCGGGTCACCCGTACCTGCCAGATCCCGCTGGACGAGCTGGAGTGGCGCTTCACCGGTTCCGGGGGCCCCGGAGGCCAGCACGCCAACACGGCCAACACCAAGGCCGAGGTCCGGTTCGACGTGGCCCGCTCCCCGTCGCTCGGTCCCCGTCAGCGAGCCCGTCTGATCGACAAGCTGGGACCCATGGTCCGGGTGGCGGCCTCCGACGAGCGCTCCCAGGCTCGGAACCGGGACCTCGCCCTCGAGCGGCTGGCGGCCCGTCTGGCCGATGCCCTGCACGTCGAGCGGCCCCGTGTGGCCACCCGGCCCAAGCGGGGAGCCAAGGAAAGCCGCCTCCGGGAGAAGCGCCAGCGCTCGGAGATCAAGAAGGGGAGAAGCCGGCCGGCCGAGGAATGAGGAACCCGGGCCTTACGACAGCGGTGGCGGGCAGACGGTCGACCCGCCTCCTGCGCAATTGTTGGTGCCCGAGCCGGGATCGATCCGCTCCCCGGCCTCGTAGACGATGTTGTCGTTGCCCGGACCGCCGGAGGTGAAGTCGTTGCCCCTCCCGCCGCTCAGGCTGTCGTTGCCGTCGCCTCCGAAGATGTTGTCGTTCCCGTCTCCGCCGGCGATGCGGTCGTTTCCGCCCAGGCCGAGGATCTGGTCGTTGCCGCCTCTGCCATCGATCGAGTCGCTTCCCGGGGAACCGCAGATGACGTCGTCCCCCTCCGTGCCGATGATGCCGCCGCTGCCGGTGATGGTGCACGGCCGCTGCCAGTCGCACCGCCCGTCGAAGCCGACGTTGAACGTGATGCGCTGCTGGTTGGAGCCGTCGGCGTTCATCACCCACACCTCCCGGTCTCCGGTCCGGGCGCTGTCGAACAGGATCTTCGTGCCATCGGGCGACCAGATGGGGAAGAAGTCGTCGCCCTGGGCGAACGTGAGGCGGGTCTGGTTGGAGCCGTCGGCGTTCATCACGTAGACGTCGAAGGTCTGCGGCTGTCCGGCGGGAGTGTCGCGGGTGCTGTGGAATGCGATCTTGGAACCGTCGGGCGAGACGTTGCCGGTGGCGTCAGTCAACGGGTGGGTCGTGAGCTGGGTCAGCGCGCCACCGAAAGAGTCCATGCTCCAGACATCGAAGTTGCCCCGGTTGCTGGTGAACAGGATCTTCGTGCCGTCGGGGTACCAGTAGGGCAGGGAGTCGAACGTCGGTGAGTTGGTGACGTTGATCTCGTTGCTGCCGTCGGCGTTCATCTTGAACACGTCGAAGTTCCCGGTGCGGGTGCTGTGGAACACGATCTGGGACCCGTCGGGGTGGTAGCTGCCGGCACGGTCCTCAGGAGCGCCGTTCTCCGTCAGCCGGACTACGCCGCTGCCGTCGGCGTTCATCTTGTACAGCTCGGAGGCGTTTCCCTCCCGGCGACTCTCGAAGACGATCTCCCGGCCGTCGGGCGACCAGATGGGGTCGAAGTCCAGCACGGCGTTGTTGGTCAGGCGCTGGACGTTGCCGCCGTCCGGATCCATGGTGATGATCTCGATCCCCGGAGTCCCGCCGGCGTTGAACTCTCGGGAACAGGCGATCCTGCCGTTCACGGGGCCGGGGAGGGTCGCCCGGACCGGGCTGTCCCACACCAGCAGCATCCACAGAAGCGACAGAACCACGGACCCGAGGACCACCCGCTGCCGGCCGCCATGTATCGAGAAACTCATTCCGCCCCCGCCTCCCCTGTCCCCCGCGGCATCGCCGCGTTAGGGCCATTGTGGCACTACAGGCCGAGGCGATCCAGGGACCGGGGGCGGCGCTGCCAGTCGGGCTCGACCCGCACCACCAGCTCGAGGTAGGCGCCGGGCTCCATCTGGCTTCGAACCGCGGTGCCCACCTGCTTGAGGACCTCGCCTCCCTTTCCGATCACGATCCCCTTCTGGGAGTCGCGCTCGACGAGGATCTCGCAGCGGATCCGGGGCCACTCCCACTCCGTCACCCGGCAGGCGATGGAATGGGGCAGCTCTTCGCGGGTCACGGCCAGGAGCTGCTCGCGCACCAGCTCGGCCACCCAGAAGGCCTCGGGGACGTCGGTGATCATGCCCTCGGGGTAGTAGCACGGCCCCTCGGGAAGCCGGCCCACGATGGCCTCGACCAGGGCGTCGACGCCCTCCCCCGTCACCGCCGAAATCGGGTAGTACTCGTCCAGCTCGAGCTCGGCCGCCCTCGTCAGCTGGCGGAGCACCTCTTCGGGCGAAGCGATGTCGATCTTGTTGACCACGCAGATCGTGCTCTCGCGAGGTAGCCGCTGGGCCACGAACCGGTCGCCGCGGCCGAGGGGGGCGGTGGCATCGAGCACGAAGCAGATGACGTCGACGTCCTCCGACGCCCGTCGGGCGGTGGCGTTGAACCGTTCACCGGCGGCCGTGCGGGGCTTGTGGATGCCGGGCGTGTCCACGAAGACCACCTGGGCGTCCGGCCGGTTGAGGACCCCCCGCACCTCCGTGCGCGTCGTCTGGGGCTTGTCCGACACGATGGAAACCTTCAGGCCGAGGATGTCGTTGAGCAGGGTGGACTTGCCCACGTTGGGCCGGCCCACGAGGGTGGCGAACCCGGAGCGGAACACGGGCTCGGCGGTCACGAGGGAGGTTGGTCTTCGGGTGCGGACAGCGGTGTGACCCGCACCCGCCCGATGCGCCGGCCCTGGACCTTCTCGGCGTGGAGCCGGTGGCCGTCGTAGTCGACCGTCTCCCCCTCGGCGGGGACATGGCCCAGCAGGTAGTAGACGAGACCGCCCACGGTGTCGTAGTCCCCCTCGGGGAACTTGGCGTCGAGGAGCTCGTTGAGCTCGTCGATGGGCATGCGGGCGTTCACCCGCACCCCGCCGTCGGGCATGGGCTCCACCGGCGGCTCCTCGACGTCGTACTCGTCGACGATCTCCCCCACCAGCTCCTCGATGAGGTCCTCGAGGGTGACGAGCCCGGCCGTACCTCC
>JBHENM010000355.1:0-5668 GCA_046262035.1 Acidimicrobiales bacterium
GCTCCATCTCGTAACGGGAGAGCCACACCTCGGCCGGCCGGCCGGTGGTGCCCGTGGTCCGGGTGGCGAGGAACGGGGTCGAGTCGGAGGAAATGAATTCAGGCTGGCGCTCGATGAGGTCCCGCTTGACGGTCACGGGAAGAGCGGCCATGTCGTCCACCGTGAGCTCCTTGGGATCGAGGTCACAGGAGGCGAAGAGCTGGCGGTAGTAGGGGGACACCCGAGCCAGGCGGCGGGCCGTTCCCCGCAGGGCTGCGTTCTGAAACGCGGTCCGGGCCTTGGGATCGGCGAAGGGGCCGTCGAGAAGCTGCTCGACATCGTCACCGGGGGCACCCAGCGCCTTGAGAGTTTGCAGAGCGTCTCCCACGAGTCGCTCCACGTTCCGGGGGTTGATCGGCCGCCCCCTCACCATCGACATCGCCATCTTCAGCTGGCGAACGCCTGTCTCGAACATTTGCCGTGCTCCTCCAGAGAAGGGGTGGAAAAGGAGAAGCGGCGGACGGGGTGCCGCCGTGGATACCCGCCCGCCGCCCAGTGCTCAGGAACCGCTGACGCACGCGGCGAACAGAACGGCGGTGAGCGAGCCCATGGCGTAGCGAGCGTGCTTGAAGCTTCCGAGGATGCGGGTCATGTGAATGCACTTCCTTTCGGGAGGGGTGCGGCGCAGATGCCGTCGTCCCCGTTGGGTGTGAGCCCATCATCAGCCCGGAGACCGGGTCCCGTATGTACCGGCGGTCGCCTGCGGAAGTTGACGGAGCGCGCACTTCTACCGGCCGGGTTGCTGGCTAGCCTCCCGCCTGGTGCAGACGGCGGCGATCTCCGGCGACTGGCCTGTCGTCGGCCGGCGGCGTGAGGTCGAACGGGTCAGCGCCGCCCTCGGCTCCTCCAGCCGGCGGGGCGTGGTTCTCGCCGGCCCCGCGGGTTCGGGCAAGACCACCCTGGCCCGGCTCTGCGTCCGGTCGTCGACGCCGCGCCCGCACGGCGCCGAGTGGGTGTACGCCAACCGCGGCACCGCATCCATCCCTCTCGGAGCCTTCGCTCCTCTGCTCCCCGCGCTCCCGAACGTCCCGTCCCCGGAGAGCCTCCTCAGCCACGCCCGCAAGGCCCTCGTCGAGCGCATAGGTCCGGCCTCGCTCCTGGCCGTGGACGACGCCCATCTCCTCGACGATCTGTCGGCGGCCCTCGTCCATGAGCTGGCGAGGTCGTCGTCCATCCGGGTCGTTCTGACGATGCGGTCGGGCGAGGGCGTGCCTGCGTCGTTGGCGAGCTTGATCGACGGTGACGTCCTGGAATGGGTCGACCTGCGGCCCTTCACCGAAGCCGAGGTCGACTCGCTCCTCAGCGCAGTTCTCGGCGGACCGGTCGACATGGGCTTCAGCCACGGGCTCTGGCGTTCGAGCGCCGGAAACCCGCTGTACCTCAGGGAACTGCTCCAGTCGGCACTGGAGCGGAGAGCCCTGCGGTCCGAGGACGGAGTGTGGCGCCTTCTGGGTGAGCCGGGAGCCTCGCCGCGGCTCGTGGAGCTGGTCGAGGCCCGGCTTCGGGACCTCGCTCCCCAAGCGCGGGACGCAGTCGAGCTCCTGGCCATCGGAGAACCTCTGGCCGTGCCCCACTTCGAGGCCCTGGTGCCCCAGGACGTCGTCGCCGAGCTCAGGGCCCGCAGCCTGGTGGAGATCCCGGCCACGTTCGGCGTCCCGGTCGTGCAGCTCACCCATCCGGTTTACGGCGAGGTCCTGCGGGAGTCCCTTCCGGAACTCCGAGCCCGCCGGCTGGCTCGCCGGCTGGCCGACTCCCTGGAAACGGCAGCCGGCGGCTCCGGAGTCAGCGCCCACGAGCGGGATCGGATCGCCCGCTGGCGGGTCGACTCCGGCGCTCATCTCCCGGTCGGGGACCTGCTGCGGGCGGCGGAGAGCGCCCTGACCCGCTTCGACGTGGCTTTCGCCCAGCGATGCGCCCAGGCCGCCTTCTCCCGCGACCCGGGAGCGGAATCGGGGCTTCTCCTGGCCGACGCCCTCATGCTGGGAAAGAGCCACGACGAGGTCGAGGCCGTCCTCTCCGCCGTGGAAGACCTCGTCGTGGGCGACGAGCAGATCGTCCACGTGGCCCAGACCCGGAGCCACAACCTGTTCCGCTGGCTCAACCGGCGCGACGACGCGGTGGCCGTGAGCGTGGCCGCCGAGGCCCGGGTGGAGTCGGCCGAGAGCCGCAGCCGAATCTCCTGTCACCGGGCGTCGTTCGACCTTCTCGACGGCCGGCCCCTTGCCGCCCTGACGGCCGTGGAGGACAGTCTCTTCCACGATCCCGTGCTGCTCGAGGCCACGGTGACCGGGGGGATGGCCTGCATGATGTCGGGCCAGTTCGAGCGGGGCACGATCCTGAGCGTCGCCGGAAGTGCCGTGCAGCGATCGGTGGGCCTGCGCGGGGCGGTGTTCGATGCCAGCCTTCCCCGGATCATCGAAGTCTTCATCCTCGTCCACTCGGGGCGGCTCGCCAACGCCGTGACCTCGGCCACCCTGCCCCACGCCCAGGCCATCGAGTCCGGTGACACCTTCGCCCGGGGCTGGTTCGCCTACCTCCTCGGGACGGCCGCCCTCCTCGCGGGCGACGTGATCGCAGCCCAACGCTGGTTCCAGGAGGCGCTCACCGCCATCACCCAGCACGGCCCCGATCCCCGGGCCCACATCCCGCTAACGGGGAGCGCCCAGGCCGCGGCCCTGACCGGAGACTTCAGGACCGCCGATCGCCTCCTGGACCAGCTGGACGGCCTGCCGGGGCGGCCGTGGCGGTGGTTCGAGGGAGAGGCCGTCCGGGCCCGGGCCTGGTCCCGTGTGGCTGCCGGGGACCTGGCGGCCGCGGCGGCCCTGCTCGACAACGCCGTCCCCGCCCTCGAAGCGGACGGCTCGCTCCTCTTCGCGTCGGCCGTCCTCCACGACCTCGTCCGGCTGGGCCGGGCCAGCCCCGATGTCGTGGACCGGCTCTCGACCCTCGGTGAGTCCATCCAGGGTGAGCTCACCGAGGCCCGCGTGGCCCACGGCGAGGCCGTGCTGGACGGAGGGCACCCCGCCCTGGCCGAGGTCTCGGAGCGGTTCGAGGCCATGGGTGCGCTGCTGTTCGCGGCCGAGACCGCGGCGGCGGGAGCCGAGGCCGCCCGCCGTCACAGTCAGCCAAGGGCTTCCTCCGAGCTGAGGTCAAGGGCGAACGCACTGTTCGGCAGGTGCCCGGGAGCCCGAATCGCCGAGCAACTGGCGACCTCGGGGGCCACGCCCCTCACTGCGCGAGAGCGCGAGATCGCCACCCTGGCCGCCCACGGCGTGCCCAGCAAGGACATCGCCGACCGTCTCGGGCTTTCGCCCCGCACGGTGGAGAACCACCTTCAGCGGGTCTTCGTGAAGCTGGACGTCTCCCGCAGGAGCGATCTCGCTCAGGCCTTGGGCGTCGCCGAGGACTGAGCCATGCCGTCGAGAGCGGCGGCCAGGTCCGACCGGCGGCTCACGCCGAGCTTTCCGTAGATCCGCTGGAGGGCGTTGTCGACGGTTCGGGGCGACAGGAACAGGCGGTCGGCGATCTCCTTGCTGGTCAGGTTCCCGGCCGCCAGGGCGGCGACCTCCCGCTCCCGGGCGGTGAGCTTCACGGGCTGGGCGCGTGACAGGAGCGCGGGCGTGCTGGCCCCCTCGCACTGCGAGGCCAGGTCGGACGCTCGCCGGGTGAGGGCGGTGGACTCCCGGGCGTCGCCGCCGGCTGCCGCCTGGCGGCCCGCCTCGGCCGCGGCCTCGGCCGCCACCAGGAGGGCGCCCATGGCCTCGAACCGCTCGGAGACCTCGGCCATCGCCGCCCAGTCGCCTCCCACGGCAGCCGCGCCGTGCGCCGCTTGAGTGGCCATCAATTCGCCCTCCACCAGGGAGGTGAGCTGCCCGAGGCGTTCGGCCACGGACGGCGTTCCTCCGCCCAGACGGACAGCGTCGTGGAGGCACGCAGCCTCGCCCACGTACATCCCGTCCCGGCCGAGCTCCTCGGACGACTCCAGCAGGAGGGCCGTGGCCGATGGGACGTCGCCCACGGCGACCTTGTACCAGGCTCGGGCCTGGACCTCCTCGTACCGGAACAGTCCCCAGCGGGCGGTGGCCTCCAGGGCGTCTAGTGTCCTGAGTCAGAGATCCGCTGACAATATGCGGCGAGGCTGTCGAGGATCTCGTCGGCGGTCTTGTGCCACACGAAGGGTTTGGGGTCGTCGTTCCAGTTCGTGATCCAGGTGCGGATGGAGGCGACCAGCTCCCTGACCGAGTGGTGTGTCCCGCGGCGCAGCCACTTGGTGGTGAGCTCGGCGAACCAGCGCTCGACCAGGTTCAGCCAACTTGCGTAGGTCGGGGTGAAGTGCAGCGTGAACCGGGGGTGGCGCACCAACCAGCGTTGGATGGTGGGCGTCTTGTGGGCCGACTGGTTGTCGAGGACCACGTGCACGGCCAGGCCTTCGGGGACGCTGCGGTCGACGAGGTTCAAGAACTTGCGGAACTCCTCGGCCCGGTGGCGCGGCGCCATGTCGGCGATGACCTTGCCGGTGGCGACGTCCAGCGCGGCGTAGAGGTTCGTCGTGCCGTTGCGGCGGTAGTCGTGCGTGCGCCGCTGGGGCGTCCCCGGCAGCAGCGGCAGGATCGGCGCCGTGCGGTCGAGGGCTTGGACCTGGGTCTTCTCGTCGAGGCAGAGCACGACCGCGGCGTCGGGCGGATTGACATAGAGGCCGACCACGTCGCGGACCTTGTCGATGAACTGGGGGTCGGGCGAGACCTTGAACTCCTCGACCAGGTGCGGCTTGAGCCCGAAGGCCCGCCAGATCCGGCTCACCGCCGACTGCGACATGCCCGTCGCCTTGGCCATCGAGCGCGTCGACCAGTGCGTGGCGTCGGTCGGCGCCTCCTCCAGCGTCTTGACGATCACCCGCTCCACGTCCTCGTCGCCGATCGTGCGGGGCTTGCCCGGCCTGGGGTCGTCCTGCAGGCCGTCGAGGCGCAGCAGGGCGAACCGGCTTCGCCACTTGCCCACTGTCGTGGGATGACATCCCAGCTCGCCGGCGATGTCGGTGTTCAGACGACCTTCGGCCGCCGCCAGCACGATGCGGCACCGCACCGCCAACGCCTGAGCACTCTTGGGCCGGCGCGCCCACCGTTCGAGGGTCTCGCGCTCCTCGTCCGTCAGCCGGATCTGCGCAGTCGGTCGTCCCGTTCGTGCCATCGCTGCCTCCCATCGTCGTCGCTGACGATGAAATTCGCGACTCCCTGCAACTTCTCCTGCTGACTAACGACTCAGGACACTAGTCCGCCGCTCCAGCCGGGGCGGATGATCACCGATATTCGACGATGCCGGTGCTCGCATGTGGCGCTGCACTCGGCATGGAGCGGAGACAAGATCCGGGCAACTAGGAGACGGGCTGTTCGACCTCGGGCCACGTCCTACCGAACCAGCGCTTGATCCGGCTACGGCCGAACTCGACCTTGTCGGCGGCGAGCTCCTCTGAAGGTCCTTCGAGGCTGCCGATCGGCTTCTGCCCGCTCAGGAAGGTGACGTTGACGCGCGCAACCTGATCGCGGCCGAATTCCAGATAGCACATTCCGTTCCCGCCGTACTGCGCCGATCCCGTGTCGCCGCGTATGAGCGCGCTCACTCGGTCGGCCAC
>JBHENM010000356.1:0-1219 GCA_046262035.1 Acidimicrobiales bacterium
GGTTGCCAGTTCGCTTTGCCGCGGACTTGGCCGTGCGAGAGCCAGTTCCAAGTTCGTCAACACCCACGGGAGTAACGCCGCAGGAGCGGCAGCGAGCACGGACGGATCCTCCCTATCCAGAACCCCGCCGCCGTCGAGATAGCCCCTCAGAAAGGCGCTGACCGCAACGTCGTCGGAGCCGTCGTCGGCGCTGCCCCACAAGACGGCGAAGGTTGACCGCTCCCAGCGGGGCCACGCCGGTCCGGCAGACTCCCAGTCGATCAACCTGAGACCAGACGGCGAAAAGATCACGTTGTGAGCATTCAGGTCCCGGTGGCTTCCGACCAGCTCGCCCTGGCCGAGGTCCACCGGTCGGGCCTGGCCGGCGATCGTCACCACCTGGTCGAACACCTCGGCCAGCCGGGACGCCCACGGCGCGCCTGACCCGCCTGGACCAGCTCGACCAGGCGCTCGCGGTGAACGGGCGGAGGCGGCTCCACATCATGGACAGGGATCGCCAGACTGTGGAGCTGGGCAACGATTCGCCCCATCGCGCACGCCTCGAGCGCCGTCGCTTCCTCGTTCTCCTTGGTGACGCCCTCGACCCAGCCGTGGCAGCGGAATACCACCCCGTCGATCTCGGCCCAGCCGGCGCCGGCCGAGGTGGTCACCGGCGGGGCCATCGGTACGCCTCCCCGGTGGGCAGCAGCCTCGATCGGGAACGCAACTCCCGGATCGGCGAACGGCCGGCGGCCGTGCCGCTTGACCGCCCAGATGCCGGCTGTGGTCTCGAACCGGAAAACCTCGTTGTGGCCCCCCCAGCCCTCCGCAGCCGGTCGCAGAGGCGCGAGGGGCTCGCCTAGACCAAAGGACTCGGAGATACGAGCTGCTAGCTCTCGGCTGCCGCCTGACGCCACCGCCTGTTCCAACCCTTCGCCTTCAGTAGGGGTGATCTGAGTAACGGCGTCAAAGTGGCCAACCATTCATCCACTGTGTGTCCTGAAAGGAGAGTGTGGGCGAGGTAGAAGATCGCCAGCACGATCCGTGCTGTGCCAGTGATGGGGGCAGACCCCCCGGGCTCGCCGTGCAGGCGGGGAGCCTGGGATTGACCCGGTTCGCCGGACAGTCTGATTATGCGGCCTGAGCCGCCTTGTGGTGGTGGATCTTTCGGGCTTCGTAGTCGGCCGGGCAGAGGAACCCCAACGAGGAGTGCAGCCGGCGCCGATTGAAGAAGACCTCG
>JBHENM010000357.1:0-11425 GCA_046262035.1 Acidimicrobiales bacterium
GCCGCCGCCGCCACTGCCGGAGCGGCGGATGGCGGTGCTGGTCGACGGGCTGGGGTCCTCCAGCGGGCACACCACCATCGGCGATCTCGACACCGCGGCCCTGGGCTACCAGCCAGACGACGTCATCCGGTTCTCCTACCGCGGAGGCACCACCGACGAACAGCCCTACGGAGCGAGTGACACCACCGTCGACCTCCGCACGTCGGCACGACGCCTCCGCGCCCTCCTCGAGCAGGCACATCGGGACCACCCCGGTGTGCCCGTCGACCTGATCGGCCACTCCCAGGGGGGCATCGTGGCCCGCACTCTTCTCGCCTACGAGTACGACACCGCAGACCCCCGCCTGCCCAGGGTGGCCACCCTCGTGACCGTTGCCAGCCCCCACCAAGGCGCCGATATCGCCACTGCCCTGGCCATGGCGAGCCACACCTCGAGCGGCGAGCTGATCGAGTGGGGGCTCTCGGCCACGGGCGTCTCCCCCGTCGATCTCCGAGGCGATTCGGTGCGCCAGCTCTCGGAGACGTCGAGGTTCCTGGCCAAGCTCAACCGCCGAGCGCTTCCCGATGGCGTCCGGGTCACCTCCATCGGCACGCGTGGTGACCTCATGGTTCCCGCGGTCCACACCCGCCTGGCCGGGGCCAGCAACGTCGTGGTCTCGGTGCCAGGGGTGCTCACCGAGCACGGCCGCCTGCCCGGCTCCGAGTCCGCTCACCGCGAGGTGGCCCTGGCCGTGGCCGGACTGCCACCTACCTGTCAGACACTGACGGACATGCTGGTCGACGCGGTCGTCTCGGATCTCATATCCACGGCCGAGGACGGGGCCGGTGCCGCCGCCTACTTCGGCAGCCGACGGGTGGACAGCGGGGCAAAGTCGACCCTTACCATCCCGAAAGAGAGGCGACGATGAGGCAGTCCGCTTGGCGACACCAGCGCTCCGTCGTGGTGCTCCTCACCATGACCCTGGCCGGGTGCGGCAACGGTGGCAGGAGCGCCGTCGGCCGCAGCGGCACGAAGGTGGCGGAGGCCAGCCGGCCGTCGCTGCAGCAGGAGTGGGCCTGGGCGCCCCCGCCGCCGGCTTCGGCGGGCATGCCCGCGGCCGACGCCACCGGGGTGGCCCTGACCGCGGGGCGCCACACGGTCGTCCTACTCGACGACTCGGGTGCCGTGCGCTGGAGCGCCGAGCGCATCGGGGTCCGGGATGTGGCTCCGCTGCTCGCGCCCGAGGTGGTGGTCGTGGCCGCCGACGACGGCGTCATCGCCTACGACCGGGACAGTGGCCGCCTGCGGTGGGAAGCGGCCCTCGGCGAACGAGCGAACACGCCGGTCATGGCCGGCGGCGCGGCGGTGGTCACCACGTGGGAGGGGTCTCTGATCGCCCTCGACCAGGGTGACGGCTCCGTCAGGTGGCGCACCCGGTTGGGGGGTGACGCCCTGGGGCCTGCCGCCGCGGCCGAGGCAGTGGTGGTGGCCACCTTCGACAGCGGTGAGGCGGCGGGCGTGGTCGCGGTGGATGCCGCCACGGGCCGCCACCGCTGGAGCACCGAGCTTCCGCCCGGCGGCGTGAGCGCGCCGGCGGTGGTCGTGGTGGGAGAGGGCGACGGCGGAGGCCGAGGAGGCGGCCCGGAAGCGGTGACCGTGACCGTGGCGGGAGACGCTGCCGCACGCGGGTTGTCGCTCGACGCGGGGGCGGAGCGCTGGCGACAGCCGGTCGAGGGGGCGGGCTCGCCCGAAGTCGCTCCCTTGGCCTTGGGCGGGACGGTCCTCGTTCCCGACCGCCAGGGAGCCCTCGCCCTGCTCGACGCCCGCACTGGGAGCGAGCGGTGGACAGCGTCGTCGGGCGAAGCGTCGGTACGCGGCGGCCCTGCGGGCCCCGGCCCCGGAGGGTGGTTTGCACTACCCCTCGACGACGGCCGCCTGCTCATGGCGGGCGCGGATCGGGAGCCGGCCGTGCTCGAGCCGCCGGACGGGCTGGTCGCGGGAGTGGCGCGGGGGCCCGGCGGGGTGCTGCTCATCGCCAGCGGGCAGGGAAGGGCCAACGCCCTCACTGCCTCCTACGGCTGGTAGCCGGGCTATCGGCCCGTCAGCGGGGGTGGGCGCGGCCAGGCGGTAGAGTGGCCTCCCCGCGGATGTCGCGGGGGAACTGCTCCGGCTTGAGCGCATCCCACGGTCGTCCCTCGGGGGCGCGGCGCCAGGCCAACCCGAACCGATGGGAGGTAGGCGCGTTGGCTGTCGTCTCGATGAAGCAACTGCTGGAAGCCGGAGTGCACTTCGGCCACCAGACCAGGCGTTGGAACCCGAAGATGAAGCGGTTCATCTTCGGCGAGCGCAACGGCATCTACATCATCGACCTCAACCAGACGCTGGAACGGATCGAGGCCGCTTACACCTTCGTCCGTGACCTGGTGGCTGACGGAGGTTCCATTCTCTTCGTCGGCACCAAGAAGCAGACCCAAGACGCCATCTCCGGGTACGCCAAGAAGTGCGGGATGCCCTATATCAACGAGCGCTGGCTGGGCGGCATGCTCACCAACTTCTCCACCATCAGCGCCCGGGTCAAGAAGATGCAGGAGTACGAGCGCATGAAGGTGGCGGGCGACTTCGAGGCCATGCCCAAGAAGGAGGCTCTGATTCTGAGCCGCGAGCTGGAGAAGCTCCAGCGCAACCTGGGCGGCATCCGCGACCTGGCCCGGCTTCCCAACGCGGTGTTCATCATCGACACCAAGAAGGAGCACATCGCCGTCACCGAGGCCAACAAGCTGGGCCTGCCCATCGTGGCCGTGGTCGACACCAACTGCGACCCCGATGTCATCCAGTACGTCATCCCCGGCAACGACGACGCCATCCGCTCCGGCACCCTGATGTGCCGGATCGTGGCCGACGCCGTGGACGAGGGGCGCCACATCGCCGGTCGGCGCAACGCCCGTAACGCGGTCCCGACCGACACCGGCCACGACCCTCAGGCCGAGGCCCGCCGGGCCCAGCACCAGGCCGAGGCCCGCCGCCAAGCCGCCCTGCAGGCCCAGGAGCGGGAAGCCCGTATGTCCACCGTTCGCGGCCGCCAGCCGGGCGAGGGCGAGGAGGCCGCTCCTCAGACCGACACCCGCCCGGTGCCACCGCCCCCGACGCCGGTTGAGTCCGCCGAGGCAGCCGGCGACGCGGCGGCGATCGAGGCGGCTGGCCCCGACGGCGACCAACCCGCCGACCCACCCGCCGAGCCTTCGACCGTGGGAGACCAGCCACCCGAACCGTCGACCGTGGGCGACCAGCCGCCCGAGCCCTCGACCGTGGGGGACGGGCCGGCCGAGCCCGCCGTCGAGTTCTCTCCCGACCAGGTCGTCGCCCCTGGGCCGGGCCCGGTTCCGGCGGATTCGGACAGCGCCACCGAGAAGGCGGAGGGTTAGCCGGTGCCCAACTTCACTGCTCAGGATGTTCAACGGTTACGTCAGGCGACCGGCGTGGGGATGATGGACGCCAAGAAGGCCCTGGACGAGAGCGGCGGCGACTTCGAGGAAGCGTCCCGCTGGCTGCGGGAGAAGGGCCTCGCCCAGTCGGCCAAGCGGGCCGACCGTGCCAACCAACAGGGCGCGGTGGCGGCGGCCAACACCGGGACCGCGGCCGCTCTCGTCGAGCTCAAGTGCGAGACCGACTTCGTGGCCAAGTCGCCCGAGTTCACCGGTCTGGTGCACGAGCTGGCGGCGGCCGTCGCCGAGCAGGGCGAGCAGGCGGTCGACGACTTCAAGGAGCAGCTCGACAACTTCCGCATCACGCTCAAGGAGAACATCGACCTGGGCCGGGTCGTGCGCTTCGAGGCCGCCGAAGGCGCCGTCCTGGACTCGTACCTCCACGTCCAGAGCGACCGTGGGGTGAACGGCGTCCTGGTCGAGCTGGCTGGAGGCGACCGGGCCCTGGCCCACGAGGTGGCGCTGCACGTGGCTTCCATGAGGCCCCAGTGGCTCAGCCGGGACGAGGTGCAGGCCGAACGGGTGGAAGCCGAGCGCCAGGTGCTGGAGACGCTCACCCGCAACGAGGGCAAGCCCGAGCAGGCCGTCCCCAAGATCGTGGAGGGCCGGCTCAACGGCTTCTTCAAGGACAACTGCCTGCTCGAGCAGTCCTACGTCCGGGACACCAAGCAGACCATCTCCCAGCTCCTGGGAGACGCCCGCGTCACCCGCTTCGCCCAGGTGGAGATCGGGCGATGAACCCGCCGTCGCTCACCCGGCGCCCCTGACCGTGACGGGCTCCGACGGCAGCTCTTCCCCGCGCCGCTGGGGACGTGTCGTCCTCAAGCTCTCGGGTGAGTCGTTCGCCGACGCGACCATCGGGTACGGCATCGACGGCCTGACCGTGGCCCGCATCGCCACCGAAGTGGCCGACGTCCGGCGCGACCTCGGGATCGAGATCGCCATCGTGGTCGGCGGCGGCAACATCTGGCGGGGCATGGCCGGGGCCGGCGCAGGCATGGACCGGGCCCAGGCCGACACCATGGGCATGCTGGCCACCGTTATCAACGGCCTCGCCCTCCAAGACGCCCTGGAGAAGGTCGGCGAGCCCACGCGGGTGATGACCGCCATCCAGATGGCCGAGGTGGCCGAGCCCTACATCCGGCGCCGGGCCCAGCGCCACCTGGAGAAGGGGCGGGTGGTGATCCTCGCCGGCGGCACCGGCAACCCCTACTTCACCACCGACACCACCGCCGCCCTGCGCGCCGCTGAGATCGGGGCCGAAGCCATCCTGAAGGGCACCCACTCGGGGGTCGACGGTGTGTACACCGACGACCCGCTGACCAACCCCGAGGCCACCAAGTTCACCGAGGTGGCCTACATCGAGGTCCTCAACCGGGGCCTCAAGGTGATGGATTCGACGGCCATCACCTTCTGCATGGACAACAAGCTGCCGATCGTGGTCTTCAGCCTGGCGGAACCGGGCAACATCCGTCGCGCCCTCGAGGGCGAGTCCATCGGTACGCTGGTGACGTGACCGGATCGGACGACGCTTCCACCATCGATCTCGTGCTGGCCGAGGCGGCCGACAAGATGGGCAAGGCCGTCAGCCACACCCAGGGCGAGTTCGGTGGTATTCGTACCGGCCGCGCCACCCCGGCATTGGTGGAAAAGCTGAGGGTCGATTACTACGGTACCGAGGTGCCGCTCCAGCAACTGGCCGGCTTCAGCGTCCCCGAGGCCCGGGTGCTGGTGATCTCGCCCTACGACAAGAACGCCATCAAGGCCATCGAACGCGCCATCCAGAACTCCGACCTGAGCATCAACCCTTCCAACGACGGTCAGGTGATCCGCCTGGTCTTCCCCCAGCTCACTTCGGAGCGACGGAAAGAGCTGGTCAAAGTGGTCAAGCACAAGGCCGAGGAGGGGCGGGTGGCGGCCCGCAACGTCCGCCGGGAGGCTCGCAAGGAGCTCGAGCACATGGAGAAGGACGGCGACATCTCGGCCGACGAGCTGGACCGCGCCGAACGGGAGTTGGAGAAGCTGACCCATGAGTACGTGGCCGAGATCGACCGCTTCCTGGCCCGGAAGGAGCAGGAGCTGCTTGACGTCTGAGGTCCGCCCATTCGGGCACGCACCACCGCCGCAAGCGCAGGAAGGCTGAGGAGGGTCACATGGACGACGACAACATCGACGATCCGACGCAATCGTTCGAGTTCCGGTCCAGCCCCGCCGCCCCCCGCGACGTCGACCCCGACCTGGACGACGACCTGTGGAGCGAGCTGGGCGCCCGGCGTGGGCCCCGTCAGCCGGCGGAAGGCGTTCGCATCATCGGCGCCGACGAGGCCGCGGCCGCCATCGAGTCCGGTCATGTCACGCCCAAGAAGCCCGACGACGCCCCCCGCTTCGGGGACGTCCCCGCCCAGCCCGCCGGCCCCCGTCCGTCGCTCCGGTTCCCTGGCGCCGACCCCAGCGCGGTCGAGAAGCCGCCGGTGGCGGGGGAGACGCTTCCCCCCAGCGATGACCGCGAGTCGGCCGCGGCCGAGGCCGCCCGTCACTGGGACGAGGTGCTGGCCCGGTCGGGCGAGAGCCGTCGCGCCTCGCGGCCGCCGAGCACCATCTTCGAGGACGACGATGACGACGACGTGTTCGGGTCGGGCCCGCCGGTGGCCAGGAGCCGTCCCCCGGAGCGGTCGTCTCTGGAGACGACGGGTATCGGAAGCGGTTGGTTCGACGAGGCCGAGCAGCGGGCCGAGGCCGCGGCCCGGTTGGAACCCGCAAGTGGAACGGGAGCCCTTCCCCAGCACTGGACCGAACCGCCCAGCGGCGAGGTGCCCAGGATCCTGGTCGAGGACGAGGCCGCGGCCGAAAGCGATGACGACCTGAAGGCGTGGTCGACCCTCGCCGCCCGACCCCGCTGGCGGGATCAGCCCACCGACTGGGAGTCGGGCGACTTCGACGAGGAGATGCTCGCCGATCCCGAGCACCGAGTGGGCGAGCTGGGCGGCATGCAGGGGGACGTCGCCCCCTTCTCGTTCGACGACGAGGCCGAGGCCGAGCCCGAGCTCCCCGTTGGCCCCGACCGCTCCGGGATGGGCCCGGGGCCATCGGGGCGCACCCGCATCTCCAGCCTGCCCACGGCTCGGCCCACGCCGGGCCCGAGCGGCCCTCTGAGCGGGGTGTCGGGGCCCTCGGGCCCAAGCGGGCTCGGCGGGCGCGGCGGGGACGAACGAAGCGATCTCTCGTCGCGAGTGATCACCGGGGTGATCGCCGGGGGCGTGGTCCTAGCCGCGGCCGCCATCGGTCCCAGCGCCCTGGCCTTCCTGGTGGCCGTCGCCCTCACCATGGCCGCAGCCGAATTCTACCAGGGCCTCCGCACCCGTGGTTACCAGCCGGCGACCCTCCTGGGCCTGGTCGGCACCGCCTCCCTGGTGGGAGCGGTCTACTGGCAGGGCCTGGACGCCTATCCGCTGGTGCTGGCTCTGTTCGTGGTGTTCACCCTGCTCTGGTACCTGGTCGGGGTCGTCCGCGCCCGGCCGGCGCTGAACGTCGCCGTCACCCTCATGGTGTTCCTGTACGTGAGCTTCCTGGGCTCGTTCGCCGCCCTCCTGCTGACCGCGCCCGACGACCTGGGCATCGGCCTCCTCCTGGGGCCGATCCTGGCCACCGTGGCCCATGACATCGGGTCCTACTTCGTCGGGCGGTGGGCCGGGAAGACGCCCCTGGCCCCGGCCATCAGCCCCCACAAGACGGTCGAGGGCCTGGTCGGCGGCAGCCTGGCCACACTCTTCGCCTGCCTCCTGTTCGTGCGGTTCATCGACCCCTGGGACGGCGGGTCGGCGTTCTGGCTGGCCGTGGTCGTGGCCGTGGCCGCGCCCCTGGGCGACCTGTGCGAATCCATGATCAAGCGGGACCTGGGCCTCAAGGACATGGGCGCCCTTCTTCCGGGCCACGGAGGAGTGCTCGACCGCATCGACGCCCTCCTCTTCGTCATGCCCGCCACCTACTACCTGGTCCGCCTGCTGAACTTCTAGTGCGCCGCCCTTCCGAACTGGTGACACGGAAGCGCGCCGGGGCGCCGCTCTCCGTCACCGGTTGGGCGAGGGGGGCTTGGGCGAGGGGGGCTTGGGCGAGGCGGACTCCCAGGTGAGGACCGTCAGCCTCGTCGGCTCGACGGGGTCCATCGGCGGCCAGGCCGTCGACGTGGTCCGGGCCGAGCCCGATCGGTACCGGGTCGTGGCCCTGGGCGCCCACCGGTCGGTCGGGCTGCTCGCCCGGCAGGCCCATGAGCTGCGCCCCGAGCGGGTCGCGCTGGCCGACGCCTCGGTGGCGGCCGAGCTCGAGGCCCGGCTACCAGCCGGTACCGAGCTCTGGGTCGGCCCGGACGCGCTGGCCGCCATCTCCCGCGACGCCGACGTGATCGTAAACGGAGTGGTGGGCTTCGCCGGATTGCCCGTCACCCTCGCCGCCCTCTCCGCCGGCCGGCGGCTGGCCCTGGCCAACAAGGAGTCCCTGATCGCGGCCGGGCCGGTGGTGCAGCGGGCCCGGGCCACACCCGGCGCGGAGATCATTCCCGTCGACTCCGAGCACTGCGCCGTCCACCAGTGCCTCCGGGCCGCGGGCGACGGAGGGATGGGCTCGGTGCGCCGGATCGTCCTCACCGCCAGCGGGGGACCGTTCCGGGGCCGCAGCCGGGACGACCTGGACCACATCAGCGTGGACGACGCCCTGGCTCATCCGACGTGGAGCATGGGTCCGAAGATCACCATTGACTCCTCCACTCTCATGAACAAGGGCCTGGAGGTCATCGAAGCCCACGAGCTGTTCGGCGTGGCCTACCCCCAGATCGAGGTGGTCGTGCATCCCCAGTCGATCGTGCACTCCATGGTGGAGTTCGGCGACGGCGCCACCCTGGCCCAGCTCTCCGACCCGGACATGCGGCTTCCTCTGGCCTACGCCCTGGCCTATCCGGAAAGGAGCGGGACCGCCTTCGGCTCGCTCGACTGGTCCACTCCCCGCCGCCTCGACTTCGAGCCCCCCGACCTCGCCGCCTTCCCGTGCCTGGCCCTCGCCTACGAGGCGGGGGAGGCCGGAGGGTCGGCACCGGCGTGGCTGAACGCGGCCAACGAGGTGGCCGTCCAGGCCTTTCTCGACGGCCTCATCCCGTGGCGGGGAATTGCCGATGTCATCTCCGAGACCATGGACGCCCATGATGGAACAGAGCCGACCACTGCCGACGTTGTGAGAGAAGCAGACCGGCTGGCTCGTTCGCGGGCACTTCAGGCGGTAGAACGGAGAACCAGAGCGGCATGAGCCAGACCACCGAGCACCCCGCCAAGACCCCGGCGGCGCCGTCCGAGCCCGCCAGCTGGAGACTGTTCGCCCTCCTGGCCGCGATCGTGGTGGGGATCCTTCTCTCCGTCCAGACCGGATCGTTCCCGGCCGTCGCCTTCGTCCTGGCCCTGGTCCTCTCCGTCATGCTGCACGAGGCCGGGCACTTCATCACGGCCAAGTGGTCGGGGATGAAGGTCACTGAGTTCTTCTTCGGGTTCGGGCCCCGCCTGTGGTCCTTCCGCAAGGGCGAGACGGAGTACGGGGCCAAGGCCATCCCCGCCGGCGGCTACGTGAAGATCATCGGGATGAGCAACCTGGACAAGGACGTCGACCCCACCGACGAGCCCCGCACCTACCGCCAGCAGTCCTACGGCAAGCGCGTCCTGGTGGCGGTGGCGGGAATCGTCACTCACTTCGTCATCGCCTTCCTGCTGCTCGTGCTGGTGTGGACGGTCGTCGGCGTTCCCCGCGACGACCGGCCCACCTTGGAGATCGGCGCCATCAGCCGCCTGGAAGACAGGCCCAGCCCGGCCCAGGTCGCCGGCTTCAGGGTGGGAGACCGGGTCGTATCGGTCGACGGTATGCCCGTCTCCCGCTGGCAGGAGATCCCCCCCTACATCCGCGAACGGGGAGGCCAGGCCATATCCGTGGTCGTCGAGCGGGACGGTGCCCGGAGGACGCTCGTGGTCACCCCCGACCCGACCAACCCCGAGGGTGAGGAAGTCGGGTTCGTGGGCATCGGGTCCAAGGTCGCGGTCGAGCGGGTGGGTCTGATCACGGCCATCGGTCGCTCCACCAACCAACTCGGACGGCTCACCGTCGCCTCGGTGAAGGCCCTGGGATCGTTCTTCTCGCCCAGCTCGTTGCGGGACTATGGGGATCAGCTGACGGGCAAGTCCTCCGAGGCGGACCGGGAGAACCGTCCCGTGTCGGTGGTGGGCGTCACCCGCATCGCCGACCAAGCGGCCGAGAACGGGCTGTTCGACTTCTTCGGCATCCTGGTCCTGCTCAACGTGTTCGTCGGCGTGTTCAACATGGTTCCGCTCCTGCCTCTCGACGGGGGCCACATCGCCATCGCGACCTACGAGCGGATCCGGTCCCGCAAGGGTCGCCGCTACCAAGCCGACGTCACGAAGCTGCTGCCCCTGACCGCGGTCGTGGTCGCGGCCCTCGTGGTGCTGGGCGTGAGCTCGGTGTGGCTGGACATCGTCGACCCCGTGGGCAACCCGTTCACGCCGTGACGGTGAGCGGGTAGTGGCGTACCCGCGCCGGCTCACCCGCCAGATCCAGGTCGGCGCCATACCTGTCGGCGGCGGGGCCCCGGTGAGCGTCCAGTCCATGACCACGACGAAGACGGCGGACGTCAATGGCACCCTGGCCCAGATCTACGCCCTGGCCGCAGCGGGAGCCGACATCGTCCGGGTGACGTGCAACGATCCCGAAGCGGCCCTGGCCCTGGCCCAGATGGTCCCCCGGTCGCCGGTGCCGCTCGTGGCCGACATCCACTTCCAGTACCGCCTGGCCCTCGCCGCCCTGGACGCAGGGGTGCAGTGCCTCCGGCTCAACCCCGGCAACATCCGCAAGCCCAGCCAGATAAAGCTGGTGGCCGAGGAGGCCAAGGCCCGGAGGGTTCCCATCCGCATCGGTGTCAACGCCGGCTCCCTCGACCCCGACCTCTACACGAAGTACGGCGGGGCCACCCCTGAGGCCCTGGTGGAGTCGGCCCAACGGGAGCTGGCCTACTTCGCCGAGGTCGACTTCCACGACGTGAAGATCTCGGTCAAAGCCTCCAACGTGCCGCTCATGATCGAGGCTTACCGCCGGCTGTCGGAGGTCACCGACCATCCGCTCCACCTGGGGGTCACCGAGGCCGGCCCTCCTCCGGCCGGGGTGATCAAGGCCACCGCCGGGATCGCCACCCTGCTGGCCGAGGGGATCGGCGACACCATCCGCTACTCGCTCACCGCCGATCCGGTGGAGGAGGCCCAGGCCGGCCGGCAGCTGCTGGAGGCCATGGGGCTGCGGGAGCGCAAGACCGTCGACCTCATCGCCTGCCCGTCGTGCGGGAGGGCGGAGGTCGACGTCATCAGGGTGGCCAAGGAGGCCATGGCCGCCTTGGCCGAGCGCAAGCTGCCCATCCAGGTGGCGGTCATGGGCTGCGTGGTCAACGGCCCGGGCGAGGCCCGGACCGCCGATCTGGGCATCGCCGCCGGACGGGGAAAGGGTCACTTGTTCGTGAAAGGCCAGGTGGTGCGCGTCGTTCCCGAGGACCGGATGGTCGAAGCGCTGGTCGAGGAGGCCGAGCGGCTGGTGGCGGAGGGGGCCGACGCCCGCCTCGCGGCGGCCGACGTGGGCGCCGCCGAAGAGGCCGAGCAGACCCGGCGAGAGCTGCTGTCGATCCAGGGTGACGACCCCAACGCCGTCGGACAACGGGTGGAGCTGATCCAGAAGGAGCTCAGGCCCGACACCTGACGCTCCCCCTTCCGCGGGAGTGAGCCGGTATACTCCTCCCCGCTCAACCGTTCGAATGAAGTGCAGGCCAAAAGCGTGGGCGGGGAGCCCACGCTTTTTCACGTTTCTTGGGAAGGAGGAGGAAGGCCCGTGCGCAGCGATGACGTCAGTGAGCGAGTGCGAGCCCTCGTGACTCCCTC
>JBHENM010000358.1:0-5242 GCA_046262035.1 Acidimicrobiales bacterium
GCGGCCGACGAGAACCTCCACTTCCTCTTCTACCGGGACCTGACCACGGCCGCCATCGAGATCGACCCCTCGGCCATGGTCCTGGCGATGGCCAACCAGGTGCGCAATTTCCAGATGCCGGGCACCGGGATCCCCGACTTCTCCAGCCACGCCCGGGCCATCGCCGCAGCCGGGATCTACGACCTCGCCATCTTCCTGGAGCAGGTGGTGGTTCCGGTGGTCCAGCAGCACTGGCGCCTCAAGTCGCTGGAAGGCCTCAGCCCCGAGGCCGAGATCGCCCGGGAGTCGCTGGTAAGGCACATCGAGCGTCTCGGCAGAGTGGTCGCCCGCCAGGCCGAACGTCGCGAGGAAGCGGCTGTGAGCCAGCGAGTCGGCGCCGTCCGCTGACCCGTCGTCCGGCGGTGCAACGCCTTCTGCGGCTTCGCCGCCCCGGACGGGGCCAGCCACACCGTTCGGCACGGAGCCCCCGTCCTCCTCCCGAGCGGGGGGCCCCAAACCCCACGCCGGGCCGTACGTCCTCCTAGCCTGGCCCCATGCACGATGCCGTGGTGGTGGGGGCGGGCCCCAACGGCTTGTCCGCCGCCGCAGCTCTCGCTCGGGCCGGCCATTCGGTGCTCGTGCTGGAGGCCGCCGATCGTGTAGGGGGGGGAGCCCGTTCGGGGGAGCTGACCCTTCCCGGGTTCGTCCACGACATCTGTTCGGCCATTCACCCCCTGGCCGTCTCCTCGCCCTTTCTCGCCGAGCTCCCGCTGGCCGAGCACGGGCTCTCCTGGGCCCACCCCGAGGCCCCTGCGGCCCACCCCCTGGACGACGGCACAGCGGTGATGCTCGAACGGTCCGTCGGGGAGACGGCGGACTCCCTCGAGGGCAGTGACGGACGCCGGTACCGGCGGTTGATCGGCCCCCTGGCCCACCGCTGGGACGACCTGGCTGCCAGCATCCTCGGGCCCGTGCTGCGACCGCCCCGGCACCCGGTCACCCTCGCCCGGTTCGGGCTCCGGGGGCTGTGGCCGGCCGGCCCCATGGCCCGACGGTGGTTCGGGGGCGACCGCGCCCGGGCCCTGTTCGCAGGCATGGCGGCCCACTCGATCCTCGACCTCAGCGCTCCCCTCACCACGACCTTCGGCGTCACCCTGGCTGCGGCCGCTCACGCCGTAGGATGGCCGGCCGCTCGGGGCGGTTCACAACGCATCGCCGACGCCCTCGCCTCTTGCCTTGCGTCCAGCGGCGGCGAGGTGGTCACCAACCAGCGGGTGACCAGCCTGGAGGACGTGCCCCCCTGCCGGGTCGTCCTGTTCGACCTCACCCCCCGTCAGCTCCTGGACATCGCCGGAGACCGTCTCGCCGCCCGCTACCGGCGGCGACTCTCGCGCTACCGATACGGCCCCGCCTCGTTCAAGGTGGACTATGCCCTCGACGGGCCCGTGCCGTGGAGTGCTCCCGAGTGCGGGCGCGCCGGCACCGTCCACCTGGGCGGCACCCTGGAGGAAGTGGCCGGCGCCGAGGCCGACGTCGCCGGTGGCCGCAACCCCGACCGACCCTTCGTGATCGCCACCCAGCCCAGCCTGTTCGACGGCAGCCGTGCCCCCGAGGGCAAGCACACGCTTTGGGCCTACGCCCACGTTCCCCGGGGATCGACACAGGACATGACCGCCGCCATCGAGGGACAGATCGAGCGGTTTGCCCCGGGGTTCCGTGATCGCGTTCTGGCCCGTCACGTCATGACCCCGGCCGACATCGAGGCCCACGATTCCAACTGCGTCGGCGGCGACATCGCCGGCGGTTCCCACGGCGGCCTTCAGTTGATCGCCCGGCCCATCCTGTCGATCCACCCCTACCGGGTTCCCCTGGAGGGCCTTCCGGCGTACCTCTGCTCGTCGTCCACGCCGCCGGGCGCGGGCGTCCACGGCATGTGCGGCTGGTGGGCGGCGAAGGACGCTCTCCGCCGGCTCGATCGTTAATGGGTCGTATGACCTATTAACAAACAGCCCGGATTGTCGCACCATTTGCGGATGACGCTCCACGCTGCAGAAGAACGCAACACCTGGATGCTGTCGGCGGCCTGCAAGGACTTTGCCGGTCACACCTTCTTTCCCGCGACCGAGGGACAGGTGGCGACGGCCAAGGCGATTTGCCGCCGGTGCCCGGTCAGGCGCATGTGCCTGGAGACGGCGTTGCGGAACCGGGAGCGGCACGGCGTCTGGGGTGGGTTGACGGAGCAGGAGCGTCGCCGGCTCCGTCGTCCGCCGGGTGAGGCCGCCTGAGCGCCGGCCCGGCGTTCAGTCATGAGCCTCGTCGCCTTCCCCCTGTCCACCACCGAGCCGGTCGGGCGCCCGTTCGACCAGCGCCTGGTCCGCGCCGCCGTCTCGTGGAGTCTCGAGCCGACAGTGGCCGTCGACGAGGCGGCCGACCGGCTCCTTCTGCTCGCCGCCGGCAACCGGACGGCCGTGGAGCGGGCCCTGGGGCGCATCGAGTCCCACCGGCCGCCGACCTCGGAGGGCGCCGCCGGTCCGGCGGCGGCCGTCCTCCGCCGCTGCCTGGTCCGCGGTCACTGGTCGTGGTGACCGGCTAGCTCATCTCGGCGGTCACGCTGCCGGCCCGGGGGGCCGTAGCGTTGCCGGTCCGTGCTCATCATCGCCCGCCATGGTCAGACCGTGGCCAACGCCGATTACCTCATCTCGGGCCGCACCGACGTGGCCCTGACCGACCTCGGGCGCCTCCAGGCCGCGGCCATGGCTGCGGCCCTTCCCGAGCCGGCCCGGGTGATCGCCAGCCCCCTGACGCGGGCCCGGGAGACGGCGGAGGCCTTCGGGCGGGCCATCGAGGTGGACGATCGGTGGGTGGAGCTGGACTACGGCGACCTCGAAGGCCGGCCTGTCGCTTCCGTCGGCGAGGAGATCTGGGCGGCGTGGCAGGCCGACACCGACTATGCCCCGCCCGGAGGCGAGTCGCTGGCGGCCGTGGCCGCCCGGGTGAGCGAGGCGTGCGACGAGCTGGTGGCGGACGCCTCCCGTCGTAACGTCGTGGTCGTCACCCACGTGTCGCCCATCAAGGCCGCCGTGGCATGGGTCCTAAGTGCTCCCCCGCAAGTGGGCTGGCGGCTCTTCGTGGAGGACGCCGCCGTGTGCCGCATCGCCTTCGGCCCACGGGGCCCGATGCTCACCTCGTTCAACCAGCAGTACCCGCCGGGCGCCCCGCCACCTCCCTGAGGAGGGTGAAGAACCGCTCCCCGGTCTCGGCCCATGTCGGCAGAGACCGGCCCCGGCGGCGGGCGCCCTCGCTCAACCGGTGGCGCAGGGCCTCGTCGCCCGAGAGCCGTCCGAGGGCGGCGGACAGGCCGGGGACGTCGCCCGGCGAAAGGATAAGGCCCTCCACGCCGTCCTGGGCGAGGTGGGGCAGGTTGCCCGCCCGCCACCCGACGACGGGAAGCCCGGCGGCCATGGCTTCGCCGTAGACCGTGCCGTAGGGCTCCCGCTCGCTCGGGAGGACGAACACGTCGGCCGCCCGGTAGAAGGCGGCGACCTCGGGCCGCGAGCGCGGCCCGTGCACCACGACTCGGCCGACCAGGTCAGGCGCCGCCAGCCGGTTCCTGACCCGCTCGGCGTAGGCCCGCGCCACGTCCGTGCGGCCAACCAGGTGGAGGGTGGCGGCGTCGGGCGGAAGGGGGGCGAAGGCATCGAGGAGGGTCAGCGTCCCCTTGCGGGCCACCCAGTTGCCCACTGAGAGAAGGGCCGCCTTTCGACCCTGGCGGAGATCGGGAAGCGGCCCCTCGGGAGGGTCGGCCAGGTCACAGCCCGGGGCCACCACCCGCATCTTTTCCCCGAAGCCCTCGGCCGTGAAGTCGTCGGAGAGGTCCTGGCTGGCGGCCAGCACCAGGGCGGCCCGCCGGTAGACGGCCCGGTCCAGGAAAGCCCGGGCCCGGGCTCGCAGGGGACCGTGGTCGATCCCGCCCGGCGGCTGATGGACCATGGCCACGACCGGGGTACCGCCGGTGGGGCGCACGGCCATGACCGGTCCCAGGAACCCGGCGGCGATGCTGTCGACGACGACCACGTCCGCGCCCCGGCTGGCCCGCCGGAGCACGGCCGGTCCCCAAAGGGCGGCGAGGGGGAACGGCAGCATCGGGAAGGACACGAAGTCGAGCCGGGCGCCGTGGGCGGGGGCGGCCTCGGCCAAGCGCTGGTGATAGAGGTATCCGCCGGTCAGCTGCGCCGGCGAACCCAACGTGATGAGAGAGGCGGCCAGCAATGCGGGTGGTCCACGTGGCCCCGACGGCGTTCGGCGCCGGTGGAATCTTCGGTGGCGGCGAACGCTACCCGCTGGAGCTGGCCCGGGCCGTGGCCCGCTACGTGGACTGCGAGCTGGTCACCTTCGGGGGCGGTGGCGCCGGCGGCGCCGGCGGCGTCGGCGGCGGGCCCCCCACCGAGGCCCGCACCGTCCGGGAGGACGGCGGCCTGCGCGTCACCACGCTGCGGACGCTCGGCCGCCTGGGACGCCACCCGGCCCATCCGCTCGGGACGGGACTCGTGCGCCGGCTGGTAGGGGCGGATGTCGTCCACGCCCACCACCTGTGGGCCACGCCCACCCGCGTAGCCGGGGCGGTGACCGCTCTCGCCCGCCCCGCCCTGGTCGTCACCGACCACGGGCTGCTCACGTCTCACCCCAGCCGTCGGTTGAGGCGGGCCGTCGACCGGTACCTCACGGTCTCCCGCTACTCGGCCGACGTCCTCGCCCTGCCCCCGGAAAAGACCCAGGTGATCTACGGCGGGGCCGATCCGGCCCGCTACCACCCCGATCCGGACGTGGGGCGGGAAGGCGTCCTCTACGTGGGGCGGATTACCCCCCACAAGGGCATCGACACCCTCATCGCGGCGCTGCCACCGGGCGCCACCCTGAGCGTGGCGGGAACCACGGGCCACGACCGGCACCTGCCCGAACGGGCCTACCCGGACCTGCTCCGCCGCCTCGCCGTCGGTCACGACGTTCGGTTCCTGGGCCGGGTGCCCGATGCCGATCTGCCCGACCTCCATCGACGGGCCCAGGTTCTGGCCCTGCCCTCGCTCGAGCGCAGCTGCTACGGCGCGCGCGTGCCCATCTCCGAACTGTTGGGGTTGACCGTGCTGGAGGCGATGGCCAGCGGCACTCCGGTGGTGGCCAGCCGCGTGGGGGGTCTCCCGGAGCTGGTGGTGGACGGGGTCACCGGGTTCCTCGTGGAGCCGGGCGACGTCGACCAGCTCCAGGA
>JBHENM010000359.1:0-2008 GCA_046262035.1 Acidimicrobiales bacterium
GGTGTTCGACAGTCGACCCGAGAGCCAGAGGACCCATCGTCGGGCGAACTCGGGTGACTTGTCGAGGGTCGCGACAAGCCGACCTGACGGGATGGCGACAAGCTCGACATCGGTGGTGGCGACAGCGTCGAAGGGGGCAGGCGTCCGTAGGAGCATAGGGATGTCGCCGAGGATGTCGCCCTCTCGCAGCAACAGCAGCGTCACGTTACGGCCCCGCACCGTTCGACCCAGCGCGACTCTGCCGCGCCGAATGACGTAGACGGCGTCGACGGCGTCACCCTCCGCGAAGACCCGAGTGCCTCGCTTGACCCGCCGGGACTCGCCGCCCGCGGCAAGCCGTTCGACGTCCTGAGCGTTGGGTCTGGCCATCAGGAACCGGCACGGACCAGCGGACCTCCGCTGGTCGGGGGCGTTGATGTGCTGGTGAGATTGGGCTCGTTGCTCGGGCGTTGCGGTGGTGTCCATGTGCCCTCCTCTGCCGGTGTGGCACAGCAGGAACCCGCCGGCCGCCCGATCCCTTCCCGCCCCGTCGAAGCCCCGCACAATCATCCCCTCCGCCGTCGTGCATAGGAGTAGCCCGAGCCGGCCGCGGCCCAGAGGCCGGGACCAGCTCGGGATGCTCCCCACGCGACCTTCACACGGCGGCGGCGATGCCGAGGTCTGCTTCGATGGCCCGTCGCGGCTTGGCGCCGACGCTTGTGGCCACGAGCTTCCCTCCTCGAAACAGACCGATGGTGGGGATGCCCTGTATCCCGTAGCGAAGCGCGACCGTCGGGTTGGCGTCGACGTTGACTTTGACGACATGCAGACGGTCGCCGTGAGCGGCCGCCAGTGCGTCGAGCTCCGGGGCGACCAGTCGGCAGGGGCCACACCACGGCGCCCAGAAGTCCACAACGACCGGGCGGTCGGCATGGAGGACGGTGGCGTCGAAGGTGCTGATGTCGTTGGCTTCGAGGGGGGTCATGGTGCGTCGAACTCCTTGTCGGGTTCGGAAGCGGAGCCGGCGAGCCGTGGGGGGCGGCTCGCCGGCGGCGGGGCGATTGGGTGGTCCAGGCGCTGTGTCGGACGCTGGTGCGGTTGGGGGTGGCGGGCGAGGACAGGTCACGCACGTCGTGGCCGGCGGGGGTGGGACCCGGGAAGACCGGACTCGTCTGGCCGGCGATCTCGGTGATACGGGCGGCCTGGAACCGCAGCGTCTTCTGGATCGTGAGAAGCACGAGCACAACCGCGCTCCAGCAAGATGGCGAGTCCGGCGAAGCGCAGTCCGGGCAGCCAGGCCGCGGCGGCGCGGGCGACGCCGAGGTCGGCCAGGTCGGCGCGGCTGGCCAAGGCTGGGTTGGCGATCGACGCCCGGTCGACGCCGCCGATGCTGACGGCGGCCACGATCCCGCCGACGAATGCGGCGATCTCGGCGGTGAAGTCCATCATCATCACGTGGGGGGTGAGCTGGCTGGTCCAGGGCTTGCGCAGTTTGTACGGCGTGGCGTTCAGTGAGGCCTGCACGTCGCGGCCGGCGTCGCGCAAAGTGCGCACGACGTTGACCAGGTGCATCACGACGCCGCTGAGTATGAAGCCCATGCCAGGAAGGCGACCGCGCCCAGTCGTCGGGTCCGGTGCGGAAACTGTCGGTGGCGGTAACCATGGTGGGCCCCTTTCGTTCGGGTGTCGGGCGAAGGAACCTCACTGGGACCTGACCGCAGCAACGTTGGTGCGGTCAGGAAACCCGGCGTGATGGTGACCTTCACCCCGCCGAACCCGCGCAACCGCCACCCGCGGCCACGACGGTGTCAAACCGCACCATCTCCGCCCCCGAGCACGGTGGCGTCCACGGTCGCCGATCCGACAGTCCGGAGACGCACTGGACCGCCAGAGGGGTTGTCAGGGTCGTTCGGGCAGGTCACGCCATCAGGGTGCGCCAAGAAGATCGAGGTGCCTCCGGCGTCCTGCCCGACAGGTCGACAACTCGCCGGTCCCAGGACTCTCCGGGGACCCCAAGCTCGGAGGAGCC
>JBHENM010000360.1:0-6463 GCA_046262035.1 Acidimicrobiales bacterium
GCAGGCTGCGGCGATGCCGTCGGCGTCGACGGTGGCCACCTGGCCCTGGATCCGGTGCCGGGTGTGGGCGTGGTCCTCGATCCAGTCGACCATGGTTGCCACCGCGGCGTCGTGGGCGTCGACCACAGCCTGGCGGGTCGCATCGTCGCCCAGGGCGAAGAGCACCGAGACCGACTTGGGGGCCGAGGCGGTCACGTCGAAGCCCCGTACAGATTCCTCGCCATAGTGGCGACCGAGGAACGTGCTCGTCCCGGGATCGAGACCGGCCATGAGGTCGAGGAAGGCGCCGTCGTCGACCTCGGCGTCCAGACCCAGCGCCTCCACCGCCCGTCCCCGCCACACTCCCAGCGGCTCCCCCGGCTCCAGGTAGTACCCGCCGAGGGCCTTCACGTAGTAGAGGCCGGCGTCGGCGCCCTTCAGGCGTGGTGACCCGCACGGTCACCGGCACCACCCGCTCGCGGGTGTGCACTCGTCTGTCCTGATTTGCGACAGGGAGAACTCTGACCTGGCGCTTCGCGTCAGGGGAGGGTTGCTCAAGGCGAGGGGTCGGGTGGTCATCACGCTGGCTGCCTTGCGTCAGGCGCGGGTCGGGACGCTTGGGAGCGGGAAGGTCGCACGGTCGTGACGGAGATGCCGGTGTCGGTCAGGTTTACGACGTAGATCGGCGGCTCAAAAGCGCCGGTGATCCTGGTGCTGTCCGTGCTGATGACCTGAGCTCGGCGAAGCTGGCGAAGACGGCGGTGGACGGTGTCCTTTGAGAGGAAGGACAGCCGGTCTGCGATCTCGCGGACGCTCGCCTGGACGACGAACTGGTCGCCTCGGCGCTGCGCATGGGCGAGCAGGTCGTGGAGGACGACGAGGGCGTCGGGACCGTGCTGCTGTAGGAAGGCCAGACCCTCGGGATACCGGTGTTCGATGAGGACGTCACTCGTCATCGACGTCTTCCTCGGGCCTGACGCCGGCGAGGCGAAGGAGCGCAGCGGTGGGGATGCGCAGACAGCGCCCGAACCGGACGACGGGGATACCCTCCTTGCCGCCGGAGGCACGCCAAAGGCGAGTCTGCTCGTACAGCTGGGAACGTCCCAGCTGGGTGAGCTCCTGGGCTTGCTCGACACGGAGGAAGGGGGGAAGGTCTTCGAATCGCATCTGGCGGCTCCCATGACGATGACCTACACTAGAGTAAGTTCTCCATACTATAATGTAGGGTCCACCAGGACAGCGCAACGGTTGAAGGCATAGGCGCTGTCCCTCATCTGCGACGGTGACGAGCATGGCCAAGGGAAAGCGGACCGAGAGTGGTTGGACGCCCAGTCAGCTCGTTGCTCACAACCTCACCCGAGCCCGCGAGCTGCGGGGGCTGACCCAGGCCGAGGTTGCAGACCGCCTCAGCCGGTTCACGGGCACGGTGTGGACGGCGACGACGGTCGGCCAGGCCGAGGGGTCAGTGTCGGGCAACCGGGTCCGCCAGTTCACCGCCAACGAACTGGTGGCGTTGGCGCGGACATTCGACCTGCCGGTGCTCTACTTCTTCTTGCCACCCGAGGATGGCGCCGGAGAGCTGCGAACGCCTGATGCGGCAGGCCGGCCGTGGGAGTATCTACTGATGCTGGTGTGGGGCCACTCGGAGAACTTTCCGATGGTCGCCGACCGCGCTGCACCATGGGCGCACGCGTCGCCGCCTCTCATCCCGAAGGCCGACTTTCTCAATCCCGATGCCGGCCGCTCGTCGCTCGCCGGCCAAGACCGACGGGCGCCTTTCACGCCGCAGGACATGCTGGCGGTGGCGTTTAACGGGCTGGCCCGCAGGGGCGTGCGAGGGGCGGTCGTCCCCGGCGAGGACGTTGAGACGATGGCGGCCAACCTTCGTCTGCTCGCTGACGCCTTGACGGCGTTCAACAACGGCTTGCCGGGCGAGTTCTTCGAAACCGAGCTGCTTCGGGCCATGGAAGCCCGGCGGGAGCCGATCGCCAAGAAGGAGAAGCGATGAGCGGTGCCAGGGCGAACATCCGGAAGCGCGGCGCGACGTACACCTATTACGCCTACGTGACCGGGGCCGACGGCCGGCGTCGACAGGTCAGCAAGGGCGGGTTTCGCACGCGCCGGGAAGCCGAGGCCGCCCGAATCGAGGTGCTCAGCACTATCCAGACCGGGACGTTCGTGCGAGCGGAACGGGTCACCGTGGCGAGTTTCCTGGTCGACGAGTGGTTGCCCAGCCGCCGTCCGCCGAACCTCGAAGAGAGCACCTACGCGTCGTACGAGCGGGATCTCCGCCTGCACGTGATTCCGTACATCGGCGCCATCCCGCTGCAGAAGCTCACGCCGATGGACCTCAACGCGCTCTACCGCGCCCTCCTCGACAAGGGCCGGTGTGTCCCGCGGCCACCGAAGAAGCGCCACTCGACCGAGCTCGTCGACCGGGCGAAGGTGCTGCGCGCCGACGGTCTCACCTACCAGGCGGTAGCCGACCGGCTGGCGGCCGACTTCCCCGACGAGGCTGCCAAGATCAGCCGCGACGCGGTCGCCGCTCTTCTCCGCCGGGCGGCGGCGCCTCCGTCGCGAAAGGCAGCGTCTCCGGGGCTGAAGGCGCGCACCGTCCGCTATGTGCACACGATCGTTCACGCAGCGCTCAAAGACGCGCTGCGCTGGAACCGTGTTGCCCGCAACGTTGCCGATGCCGCGACACCTCCGCCCGAGGGCGCTGCACGGAGCCCTCGCCCGTCGGTGTGGACCGCCGACGACCTCCGGCATTTCCTCGACTTCGTCGCGACCAGCCGCTACCTGCCGGCATGGGTGTTCCTGGCAACGAGTGGGTGTCGACGCGGGGAGTGCCTGGGGGTCACCTGGAAGGAGCTCGACCTCGACAGTGGCAAGGCCGTCTTGTCGCAGCAGGTCACCGTCGTCAATGGGAACTTGCGGATCAAGCCGCTGCCCAAGACCAAGCGGGCCCACCTCATCCGCCTCGACTCCATCACCGTGGCGATCGTCCGTAGCTGGCGAGCTCGGCAGAACGAGGAGCGTCTGCTCGTCGGGCCGGGTTACGACGACCTCGATCTCGTCTTCTGCCATCCCGACGGACGCCCCTACCAGCCGGACCGGGTCAGCCGGGAGTTCCTGCGCAAGCAAGCGCAGTACAACCGAGCCAACCCCGACCAGCCCCTCCCCCGCCTCGTTCTGCACGGCCTCCGGCACACCTGGGCGACGCTGGCGTTGGAAGAGGGCATCGACATCAAGATCGTGTCGGAGCGGCTCAACCACTCCAGCACTCACGTCACCAGGGAGATCTACACCCACGTCACTCCGCCCATGCAGAGCGACGCGGCCGAGCGCGTTGCGCGGACGATCTTCGCGATTACTCCAGGGTGAGCGGATCGCGCCCTCCTATCACCAGGAGCGCAGCCCTTCTGTGCTAGCCACGTGACGCACACTCGTGGGCGTCCGGGGGAAGGTAATCTGGCCCTTCTCAACCAAGCTGGGATGACCGGCGGGTGAGCATCCACCACTGAGGTGGGGGCCTCACCGAATCTCGTGACTGTCGAAGGTCCGAGAGACGGGAGGCCCCGGTGGGCGAAGGTAGTGCTGCGATGTGGTTCAGCGCGTCAGGGTTGGAGTTGCTCGACGTCGTGGACGACGGTGTGGAGCTGGTGATGGCGGTGCAGACGACGGGCACCATCGTCGGGTGTGCAGAGTGCGTCGTGCGGGCCAGGCCCAAGGACCGTCGGCCGTAGAAGTAGGCGCCTGCGTAGCGAGGGTTGTGCAGCACGAACAGGACGTGGTCGTGGCCCAGGGGCTTCCAGTACAGCCCCCCGGCGTGAGGGACGCAGTCGTGGCGGCCGGGGAAGGCCAGGCCCTCGGCCGCGAAGGCCTTCACCACCGCCCGGGCCGAGCCCGTGGCCTCGAAAGTGGCGAACAGGTGGGAGATGGCCTCCCGCACCCCGGTGTCGGGGTCCAGGGTGACCGTTCGGGCGGCCTCGTAGATGAAGCCCACGGGCAGGCGCACGGCGTCGATCCCGCCGGCGTCTCGGTGTGGTGTGGGCCCATCGCACCGTTGGATGCCGCAGAGTCGTCGATATCAGACCCCACGGCTGATGTTTGTCGTCATGCCGGACCGTATTGTTGTGGGGCACGTCGCGTGCCCCGTCCGAAGGAACGGCATGCTTGTTTCGGGTCCGAGATCACTCGCCGCCAACCGTGGCCCGATCGCGGCGCTTCTCTCGCTCATCGTTCTGGCCGTTTTGCTCAGCGTGTCTGGGCCAGCAGAGGCACAGGCCCCGCCTCCACCACCGCCACCGGTGTTTCCGACCGCACCGCCGACCACACAGGCTGTGGTGCCGCCGACGACACAGGCGACAACTCCGCCTGCGGAGGAAGAGGCTCCACCGGCCGATCCAATTCCGGGTGAGAGCGAGGCTCCCGACGACCGCGGCACTGGTGACCTCGCCCTGGCTGAGCCGTCGATCATCGAGCCGGCGGCCGCGGGTACTGCTTCTGGCGGCACTGAACCCACGCCGCCCACAGCTACGACCGGTCCTTCGACACCGACAACCCTTGCTAGGTCAACCTCCTCGACTCGCCGCGCGTTGGCAACCACTGTTCCCGTCAAGCTGGCCCCCCAGGGCGTTCGAGACGACGGGATCCCCACCTGGGTGATTGCGCTCATCGCCATTCCGACTGCCGTCATCCTTGCGCTTGCCGGGTCCGCCCTCAACCGGCGCGTCCGGGGGACATAATGCGACCGGCGCGCCGCCCGGGATTATTAGTTGTGGCGGGGGTCATCCTCGTTGTAGCGGGCGTCGCCGCTCTCCTCACCGCCTCGTTTCTCGACAGGCCGGCGCCGAAACTCTTGGGTGGCAACCGTCCGGTGAACGCCAGCGCCACCGACCCGCTCGATGTCAATGCACAGAACTCGCCGGTCCTGCGCCGCAACCCGAAGGACCAAGCAAACCTGGTCGTTGCCAGCCGCATCGACTCACCCCGTTTCTCCTGTGCGTTGCACGCCTCCGTCGACGGGGGAGCGACGTGGATCGACGTTCCCATCCCAGTTCCCGAGGGACCAGGGGTGACCTGTTTCGCGCCCGACGCAGCCTTTGGGGCGGACGGCACGCTCTACCTCTCGTTCACCAGCTTCGGGCAGGTGTCGGGCCAGGGGACGGTCCCGGACGCGATCTGGTTGGTGACCTCCAAAGACGGCGGCCGTACGCTTTCGTCGCCTGTACAGGCCGGGGGACCGATGGCCTTCCATGTCCGTCTCGCCGCCGATCGGCGAACTGCTGGCCGCCTTTACCTCGCGTGGGTGCAGGGCGCTGGAACCTCGAGCTGGGGCTTCGCCACCGTCGGCAACCCGGTCATGGTGGCGCGGTCTGACGATGGCGGTGCGACGTGGCGGCCGCCGGTGCGGGTCAGCCCGGCCACCAGAGAGCGTGTGGTGGCTCCCTCGATCGAAGTCGGCAGGGACGGCGAGGTGCACGTCGCGTACCTGGACGTTGGTGACGACGTACTCGACTATGCGGGTGCCCATGAGGGGAAGGGCGGGGAGCCGTATTACGGAGCGTGGGCGATCGTCGCCGCTCGGTCGAGTGACAAAGGGGTAAGCTGGCGCGACAGCGTCGTCGATGAGCGCCTCGCTCCGACGCAGCGGTTCTTGGTGCTCTTTCCACCCGGCCCTTCCGTCGCCGTCGACGGGCGAACGGTCTACGTCGCGTTCGAGGACGGACGGCTCGGCGATGCCGATGTTTGGCTCTGGAAGTCGACGAACGGCGGAGAGCAGTGGCAGCGGCCGAAGCGAGTGAACGACACGCTGCCTCGGGATGGCACCGCCCAGTACCTCCCAGAGCTGGCGGTGGGGCCAAACGGGCGACTCGACGTCGTGTACTACGACCGGCGAACCGACTTTCAGAACCGCATGAACGAGGTGTCGCTCCAGTCCTCGTATGACCGGGGGAAGACGTTCGGACCGAGGCTCCGTCTGTCCGATCGCGCCTTCGACTCGGGCGTGGGTGTCGGAAGCGAGCGCGGAATGGCCGAGCTGGGGAACCGCCTCGGCCTCGTCTCGACGAGCGGCCGGGTGCTGAGCGTGTGGGCGGACACCCGAGGCGGAACCCCGAGTAACGGCAAACAGGATCTTGCCAGCGGAATCGCGGTCGTACCTCCCCAGCCCGCGCTGCGTCAGGTCCTTCGGGTCGGCGGCGCGGTGGCCTCCATGAGCGGCCTCGTCGTCCTGATTGCTGCCGGGTTCCTCCGTCGAGCACGTCGCATGTCTGCCAGGCCGGCCGATTTTTCTCCGGTCGATGCGCCGTATGGTGACGCTGAGCCCGTCCGTCCGGCAGCCGTGTCGGACGACATGGAACACAAGTAAGCGAACCTTGGGAGGATAGATGACGAGGGTGCGAAAGAGCATCGTGGTGTCGGCGATCGGTGCCGGTGCCGCCCTCCTCCTTGTGGCGAGCTCGGCGTGGGCGTGCCTGGG
>JBHENM010000361.1:0-13105 GCA_046262035.1 Acidimicrobiales bacterium
GAGACGGCGCCGATGACGGGCAGCCGGCCCACGAACTCGGGGATGAGGCCGAACTTGAGCAGATCCTCGGGCAGGACCTGGGACAGGATGGCGCCCACGTCCTTGTCGTCCCGGCGCCGCAGCTCGGCCCCGAAGCCCACGCCCTTGGAGCCGATGCGGCTCTCGATGATCTTCTCCAGCCCGGCGAAGGCTCCGCCGCAGATGAAGAGGATGTTGGTGGTGTCGATCTGGATGAACTCCTGGTGGGGGTGCTTGCGGCCCCCCTGGGGCGGCACCGAGGCGGTGGTGCCCTCCAGGATCTTGAGCAGGGCCTGCTGCACGCCCTCGCCCGAGACGTCCCGGGTGATCGACGGGTTCTCGCTCTTGCGGGCGATCTTGTCGATCTCGTCGATGTAGATGATGCCGGTCTCGGCCTTCTTGACGTCGTAGTCGGCGGCCTGGATCAGCTTGAGGAGGATGTTCTCGACGTCCTCGCCCACGTAACCGGCCTCGGTGAGGGCGGTGGCGTCGGCGATGGCGAAGGGAACGTTGAGGAGCCGGGCGAGGGTCTGGGCCAGCAGCGTCTTCCCGCACCCGGTGGGGCCCAGGAGGAGGATGTTGGACTTGGCCAGCTCGACGTCAGGATCGGACAGGGCGCCGACCTGGACCCGCTTGTAGTGGTTGTAGACCGCGACCGACAGGATCTTCTTGGCGTAGTCCTGGCCGATGACGTAGTCGTTCAGGAACTCGTAGATCTCTCGGGGCTTGGGGAGCTCGTCGAAACGGAGCTCCGAGGTTTCTGAGAGCTCTTCCTCGATGATCTCGTTGCAGAGATCGATGCACTCGTCACAGATGTAGACCCCGGGCCCGGCGATCAACTTCTTGACCTGTTTCTGCGACTTGCCGCAGAACGAGCACTTCAGGAGGTCGCCGCCGTCTCCGAACTTGGCCATCAGTGTCCCCCCCGACCGCTGGATCGCCCGCTCTGCACGTTCGTAGTCCTCCCCGCCTAGCTCACGCCCGCGGCTTGCGGCACTGCCGCCAGCTCACGAGTATCGATGACCTCGTCGATGATGCCGTACGCCAGGGCCTCGTTCGCGCTCATTATGAAGTCGCGGTCCGTGTCCTTGCCCACCTTCTCGACCGTCTGGCCCGTGTGGTGGGCCAGGATCTGCTCGAGCAGCTCCCGCATCCGGACGATCTCCTTGGCTTGGATCTCGATGTCGGCCGCCTGCCCGGCCGCACCACCATAGGGCTGGTGGATCAGGATGCGGGCATGGGGCAGGGCGTGACGCTTGCCCTTGGTGCCTGCCGCCAGCAGCACGGCCGCGGCCGAGGCCGCCTGGCCCATGCAGTAGGTGGCGATGTCCGGCTTGATGAACTGCATGGTGTCGTAGATGGCGAACAGGCCGGTGATCTCCCCGCCGGGAGAGTTGATGTACATGCTGATGTCCTTGTCAGCATCCTCCGACTCCAGGTGGAGGAGCTGGGCCATCACCAGGTTCGACACGGCGTCGTCGATTGGTGTCCCCAGGAAGATGATCCGGTCCTTCAGCAGCCTGGAGTAGATGTCGAAGGCCCGCTCACCCCGGTTGGTCTGCTCGATGACCGTGGGCACCAAGTAGTTCACGATCGGCTGTGCGACTCTCCGGTCTGTCACTCGATCCCTCTCACTCCGCGGTCTCCTCGGCATCCACTGAAGTCTCAGGCTCTGGGCTGTCGTCGGTCCCTGCCGGGGCCTCCGCAAAGCGGGGCTCCAGATCGGAGCGGTCGATCACCCGGCCGTCTTCGTCGACATATTCCGTGTGCTCGACCAGCCACTCCAAGGCTTTGGTCTTCCTGAGACCCGAGCGTACCGCGGGCAGTTCGCCTTCGTTCTCGAGGCGGCGCCGGAGGGCTGCGGGCTTCTCGTTGCGCCGCTGGGCCATCTGCTCGGTCTCGGCGTCCACTTCCTCGTCGCTGACCTGCACGTCTTCTATCTCGGCCACGGCCTGGAGGGCCAGGTCGGCCTTGAGGGCGCCGACCGCCTCCGCTTGGAGGTCGGCCACGAGATCCTGCTCGGACCGGCCGGTGGCCTCCAGGTACTGGGAGATGGTGGCGTTCTGGTGGGAGAGACGGTGCTGGAGGTTCTCCACGCGGCGCTCGATCTCCCGGCTGACCAGCGCCTCCGGCATTTCCTCGTCGACCAGCTCGATCAGCGCCTCGATGACCTTGTCCCGCACCTGCAGGGCCGCCTCCAGGCGGCGGACGGCGTCCATCCGCTGGAAGATGTCCGCTCGCAGCTCGGCCACCGTCTCGAATTCGGAGGCTTCGCTGGCCCATTCGTCGGTCACCTCGGGCAGCACGGTCTCCCGAACCTCCTTGACCAGAACGGTGAAGGTCACCTCTCCGGATTCGCTGGCGCCCGTCCCGGTCGCGTGCTCGGGGAGGTGGGCGTTGAACTTGAGGATGTCGCCCGCCCGCTTGCCCCTCAGCTCCCGGTCGAGCTCCGGGGCGATCGTGCCCTTGCCCACCTCGTACAGCTCGTCGTCTGCCACCAGCAGGACTTCCTCGTGCCTGGTGACCTTGCGGTCCATGGAGACGTGGTCGCCGTCGCGAGCGGCCCGGGCCACGGGACGGAGCTCCCCGAACTGCTCCCGCAGCCGGTCGACTTGGGCGTCCACGTGCTCGTCGGTGACCTCCAGGCTCGGGAGGACGATCCGCAGCCCCTCGTAGCCGGCCACGCTGACCATGGGCATGACCTCGACCACGGCGTCGAACGCCACCGCTCCGTCCTCCTGGCCCGAGGTGATGTCGATCTCGGGCGGAGCGATCGGCGTGATGTCGTTCTCCCGCAGGGCCTGCTCGTAGTACTCGGGAAGAGCCTCCCTGAGGGCCTCGGCCCGGGCCACCCCCGCGCCCAGGCGGGCCTCGATGAGCCGCCTGGGGGCCTTCCCGGGCCGGAAACCGGGGACGCGCACGTCTCGGGCGATCTTGCGGAAGGCGGCAACCAGGGCCTTATCGAACTCGACCTCGTCGACCTCGATGGAGAGCTTGACCCGGTTGCCGTCCAGAGGTTCGACGGATGTTCTCACCGGATGAGGGAGTATACGGATGTCGGTGGTGCCCGCCGGGAAACCGGGGCCGACCCGTTCGTCAGGTGACCACGGCCGTGGCCACCACGTCGACGTTGGCGTCGACGTGATACTGCTCGATGAAGGAGATCCTGGAGCCGGGCAGCAGCCACGCCCGCTTCTCCTCAGTCGTGCCGTCGTCGCAGGTCGCGATCCAGAAGCGGAACTCGGCCGTCCGCTCGCCGACGGGGGCGAAGCCGGCCTGCACCAGGTCCACCGACGACGCCGGACCCCGCTCGCACCTCGTCGGCACGCTGCTGTCGATCGGCCCCGCGGAGCTGACCGAGACGACCAGCGACGGGCCCGCCATCCGGCCCGGCCGCGGCACGAAGTCGCCCAGGCCGGCGACTCCACCGCGGATGTCGATACGCCAGTTCTGCGGGACCTGGAACGTCACGTTCTCGTAGGTGACGACCTTGGGCCCGGTCTCCCTCTCCGCCGGCCCCCCTGCCGTCGCTGCCGGCCCGCCCCCCGCTTCGGCGGCGGTCGGGACCCCGGGGCTGTCTCCGCCGCACGCCGCCAGCACCACCACGAGGGCTGCGAGGGCGACGAACGCGAGGGAGCGCCGGATGGCCATCCACCTATTTGGGCACACCCGCGGCCCGAGCAAAATGGTGATGGCCTGCCTCTTCAACCGGTAGTGCTAGTACTACCCCGGCGCCGGCGGGACCTCGTAGTCGGAGGCCCAATCGCCCTCGTCGACATCCCAATCGATCGAGTCCGGCCCCGCCATCTGGACCGTCACGTGGGTCATCGGCGAGTCCGGAGCCCCTCCGTGCCAGTGCCACTCGTTGGGCATGACGACGACGACATCACCCGCCTCTACCACCTGTCGGCCACCCCGGCCGCCGACGATCCCCCGGCCCGCGGCGATGTGCAGCAGCTGCCCCGTGGCGTGGGTGTGGGGCTTGGACCGGCCCCCGGCTTCGAAATGGACGGCGAAGACCGCCGGACCTTCTGCGGGAAACGGGTTCGGGAAGCTCTGAATCCGGGCCTGCCCCTGGAAGTGCTCGGCCAGCTCCGCCGGCGGTTCGCCCTGCGACGGATCCACGTGCTCGAAGTCCATGCTGATCTCCTCGTGCCGCTGTGCACACCCGAAATGACCTCTGACAGGAAAGGTCAATGAGCCTCCCCCACTTCGGGCCCCGTGGGCGGCGACGGCGAAGGCTTCCCCTAGGGGCAGCGCCTCGTGACCTCGCTCGAGCACGCATCGGCTGCCACTCCCCCGTCGGCCGTGTCCGTGCCCGTGCCGCCAACCAGCTGGTCGTCGGCCGCTTCGCCGAACATGTAGTCGTCCCCCGCGACTCCGCTCACACGATCCAGCCCCTCGCCCCCGAGGACGATGTCGTTGCCGGCATCGCCGGAGACGGAGTCGTTCCCGTCACCGGCGCAGATGATGTCGTCTCCGCCGCCCCCGAAGATCCGGTCGTCGCCGCCATAGCCGACGATGATGTCCGGGCCGGCAGTTCCGATAAGGCTGTCGACGCCGTCGGAGCCGACGACCGTGGCGTTGAAGCCGTAGCAGGTCCCCGTGGCGTTGAACAGCTCCGTGCTTCCGTTCGTGCTCTGCCCGACGACGAAGGCCTTTCCGCAGTGCCGGCCGCACACCGCCGGATCGGCCACATACGAGTTGGGGCTGGCCGAGAGGATGACCATGCGCTCGCTGTTGGAGACGCCCCCTGGCGTCCCGTGCGGGTCGTTCAGGGGTGCCGTCTGCGTCCAGTCGTTGGTGGCCGGGTCGTAGATGTGGGAGTCGCGGATGATGCCCTGGTTGGCCTGGCCGGCGAAGAACTGGCCTCCGGCCACAAGCGCCTTGCCATTCGGCAGAACTCCGTAGTGGAAGTTGAAACGGCTGAACGGGAAGTCGATGTTGTCGGCAAACGTCCAGGTGTTGGTCGCCGGGTTGTAGATCTCGGTCGTCGGGTTGGGGACGGACGGCCCGTTGAAACCGAGGGCGGTCATGACCCTTCCGTCGTTCAGCAGCATGGCGCCCGATCGCGAGCGGCCTCGGTTGAGGTTGCCGGTCAGGCTCCAGGTGCCGGTGGCGGGGTCGTAGATGTCGGCCGTGTTGCTGCCGTTCGGCGTCGTCGCCGTGAACCCGGCGGGAACGATGACCCTTCCGTCGAGCAGCCGCACGCCAGCGGTGGTGTGGCGGTCAGCGCTCATGCTCCCGGTCGGCGTCCACGTGCCGGTGGCCGGGTCGTACAGCTCAGCCGTGTTCGTGCGGAACGTGCTGCCGCAAGCGGCGGGCGGAGGGAGGTTGCAGGTGCGCCCGCCGGCCACGAGCACTTTGCCGTTGGTGAGAAGAGCGGCCACGTGCAGGGCCCGCCGGGTGTTCATGCTGCCCGTGGGAGTCCAGGTGCCCGTCGCCGGGTCGTACAACTCGGCCGTGTCCTGCACGGGCTGGTCGCCGGTCGACGGCTGCGGTCCGAAGCCGCCGGCCACCAGCACCTTGCCGTTTAGCAGCAGCGTGCCCGTGTGGGCGAAACGGGCCGTGTTGAGCGAGCCGGTGAGGGTCCACTCCTCGGTGATGGGATCGTAGATCTCCGCCGACGTGAAGTTCTGGACCGGAGTGACGTTGAGAGTGCGTCCTGCGGCGGCCAGGACCTTCCCGTTGGCCAGCAGCGTGGTGCTGTGGTCGTAGCGAACCACGTTCAACGAGTCGGTGCGCTCCCAGAAGCCCCCGGGAATCGCCGCCTGGGCCCACGCCGGGGTCTGCCCCAGCACTGTCATCCCCGCCAGGAGCAGCGCTGACAGCGCTAGCCCGCTCAGAGCCCGGGAACCCGACCGATCGCGCCGCTCAACACAGGTACTCATTCGCTCTTCTCCCCACCCCGACTTACGCACGTTTCGCCCCATCTTAGCAAGGAAGGGGTCATACGCCTCAGGGCCGGCGGCGGCGACGGGCTCGCCCGCACCCTCCGATTTTCGCCCACCGATGAGTCCGGACACGCCACGCCGTCGGAGGCAGTGACACCGTCCCGACCGCCGCGAAGGAGCAAACCATGCCGACACGAGACACCGCCCCGACGGGTGCGCCCTGCTGGGTCGATCTGATGACATCCGACCCCGAGCGCAGCCGGGCCTTCTACGGCCAGGTCTTCGGCTGGGCGGCGGAGGATCCCGCCGAGGAGTTCGGCGGCTACTTCAGCTTCAGCAAGGGCGGAGTCCGGGTGGCGGGATGCATGGCCAGTCAGCCTGGCTCGGGCATGCCCGATGTCTGGTCGGTCTACCTTGCCACCGATGACGCGGAGAAGACCCTCGAAGCCGCCGTCGCCAACGGAGGCCAGATCCTCGTCCAGCCGATGACGGTCGGCGACCTCGGGACGATGGGCTTCGCCAGCGACGCCAACGGGGCCGGAATCGGCGTCTGGCAGCCGCGCGAGTTTCAGGGCTTCGGCGTCCTCGGCGAGGCGGGTACACCGAGCTGGTTCGAGCTCTTTACCCGGGACTACGACGGCGCTGTCGCCTTCTACCGCGACGTCTTCCGGTGGGACACCCACGTCGTCGGTGACACCCCTGAGTTCCGCTACACGACCCAGGGGGAAGGTGAGAACGGGCTGGCTGGCATCATGGACGCTTCCGGCTTCCTTCCCGACGGAGTGCCTGCACACTGGTCGGTCTACTTCGGAGTCGACGACGCCGACGACGCGTTGGCCAGGGTGGTCGACCTCGGCGGATCCATGCTGGTGCCGGCCGAGGACACCCCCTACGGTCGCCTAGCAACTGCCGTCGACCCCACGGGCGCCCAGTTCAAGCTCGTCGCCCCCAACGCCGCCATGCCGCCCAAGCAGTAGCTCCGCGCCACGATCGAGACTGGTACAGCCAACGACGAGCAGAGAGAAAGGACGCGAAATGCAGAAGATCACTCCGTGCCTCTGGTTCGACAACGAAGCCGAGGAGGCGGCCAGCTTCTACACCTCGACGTTCAAGAACTCTCGGATCCTCCAGGTCACGCACCACGGCAAGGCCGGGCCAGGTCCCGAGGGCTCGGTCTTGACCGTGAGCTTCGAGCTCGAAGGGCAGGAGTTCGTCGCCCTCAACGGTGGGCCGGAGTTCACGTTCAACGAGGCCATCTCGCTCCAGGTGAGCTGTGCGGATCAGGACGAGGTCGACGAGTTCTGGAGCAACCTGTCCGAAGGCGGCGAAGAGGGTCCCTGCGGCTGGCTGAAAGACAAGTACGGCGTCTCCTGGCAGATCATCCCGACCCGATTGACCGAGTTGATCAGTGACCCCGACCCCGAAAAGTCAGCGCGGGCCATGCGCGCCATGCTCCAAATGCAGAAGATCGACATCGCAGCTCTGGAGCAGGCGGCCCTCTAGGCTCGGGTCCCATGCCCACGTACAAGGCGCTAGTGCGGAAGCGTTCCGGATCCAATGGCGAGCGCTGTGCCGCGAACCACAGCGATCTCAAGAGAATCGGTAAGGGCCCCGGCCAGCAGGTGCGGGTATCGCGGTCAGAGGAGGCCTTGGCCCTCTATACGGTTGAGAAGGTTGCTCTCGACACGCCCCGCTCCCTGGAAATGACAGGGGCTGGCATGAGGCGCCTCAACGGTCCCAACCAGTTCGATGTGACCGTCGACGCCCAGGTGGTCCGGGAAGGAGTCACGGACGAGGAGGCTTCCGCTCGAGGGGAGTTCGTCGAGCGGCTCACCGCCGGTAGGGCCAGGAAGCTCTGCGTGATCGCCCCCCATGGCGGTAAAATCGAGAGGTACACGGATGCCCAGGCGGAACACGTCGGCGCGGCCTTGAAGGCTGCGACCCCATGGGTCTGGACGTGCAAGGGATGGGGTCTCGACAACGACGCCTTTGCCCGCTGGCACATCACGTCGACGGACATCTCACCGGAGTCCTTCCCTTTCCTCAAGAGGATGATCCGGGCCCGATTCACCCACGCCATCTCCTTCCACGGTTTCGATATCAGCAACTTCCCGGGCCCTGAGGTTCGGATCGGCGGGTTGGCTGACCCGGCGCTGAAGGAGTTGGTCAGGAAGGCGATCCAGGACCGATTTCGGAAGAGCGACAAGACCTGGACGGTCGGTGTGGAGAAGGCCGGCGACCGCTTCAGCGGTATGGATCCCGACAACATCGTCAACCGCCTCCCTTTGCCACCCGGCGGCTTACAGCTGGAGCAGTCCCTCGGCGTGCGCCGGTTCATGGGCACACAGATCGCCGACGCCGTCGCAGCCGTGTACCAGCGAGTGTTCGCGGCTTAGGTGGTCGGCTAGCCAGTCCCTCGAGCCAAGCGGTAGGCAGACCAGACCTCGGGGCGGAGGCGACCGCGATCGCTGACAGTCAGGCCCGAGGCGACCGCCCAGGCCCGGACGTCGGCGGTGGTTGGGTTCGGCGAAGGCAGCTCGCCGGCGGTGGGCAGACCGGCGGCGAGCAGGTCCGCTTGGTCGTGCATGGACAGCTCGTCGAGGGCCGCGCCCAGGAATCGGTAGGCCCATTCCGCGGCCAGCGGACGGGTTTCGCAGAACACGATGGGGACGGACGGGAACCGGACCTGCGCCTCCGCCAGCCCGTCGGCGACGAGGGCCGGGCGAACGTGGTCGAGCCGGAACACGGCCGAGTACCGATCCTCGATGACTACGGCAGCCCGAGGCAGGGCGGCGAGGTCGGCCAGCAGGTACCTGAGCCTGCCCGTGGTGACGGTCGACACCAGGTCGGCGAGGCTCTTCCGCTCCACGGAGGCGACCACCGCGCCGGCGGCTCGACGGCGTAGTCCCCTGCCGGCAGCGAGCGCCGAACCGTCTCGGCCTGCTGGTGCCGGAACTGCCAGGGATATCGCTCGTGGCTGTCGACGACGATGGTCAGGACGCCCGCTGCGCTCCGAGACCGGGGGATGCCGACGTTCGGACGCGCCTGCCTGGACGTGCGGGGCGTCTGCCAGAAGATCGCCTCCCGTCCGCCTCGGATGCGGGTGAAGACGATCTGGGAGCGGCTTTCCCTCGTGCGGTTCAGCACCAGATCGATGGCCGCTCCCCGGCGAACACAGGACCGGACGGCCACCCGTTCCACGACATCGGCGTCATCCGGCCAGGTGGTCGCGGCATGGCAGAAGACTTTCGCCGTGCGTGGCCAGCTATCCCGGGCCTTCAGCACCACTCCGTCCGGTCCGAGCGGCAGTCGAATCAGGTAGGGCAGGCTGGACTCCGAGTCGGGATTCCGGGCAACGACGAACTCCCGAGGGGTCACGACGTCAGTTTGCCAGGGGGTCTCTCGAGACCACAGTGATCCCGCCCCGCCGGCTACTCCGTGGGCTCCGGTCCCGGGATCGCCAGCGCGAGAGCAACGAGGAACATGCCCGCCACCGTCCACGTCTCCGAAGGCCAGGGAGGCAGCGGCGACCTGGCCGGACGCGCGGGCACGACGACGGATGGCGAGATGGCCACCTGTGGGGGCTCGCCACGCCCGGACGCCGACCCCGGTCCGGTCGGGTAGTCCCGCAGCTCTGCCCGGCGCATCTCGACGAACCCCTGCGCGTACGCATTGGCCACGTCTGAAGCCTCCGACGCACGGCGGCTGCGGGCTCGAAACTCGAGGGAGACTCCGTCGACAACGCCCACGGTCACTTTCGCACTAGGTCCGAAGCGCGCTTGGACGGCCGAACGCAGTTCCCTGCTACGGGCCACGGCGAGATTCTCGTCAAGCGAGTCCGGGCCCCTCGCCGTCACACCCTGCACGGCTACCAGGGCCCTGGACTGGTAGACGGGACTCCTTTGCGCAGAAACGACTAGAGCCGTCAGAAGCGCAACCGCCACGAGGACTACCGCCACGGCCCGCCTGCTCATGGACGCAAGCCTTCGCTCCGCCATCGGGGGAAATGCTAGGGCCGCCTGCCCGGTAGTGGCGGGCCGCTTGCTGGGACCGCTCGGAGGTCGTTGTCGGACCTCGTTGTGGTTTACGCCGGCCTGGGCTCCGCTCGGCGGAACGGTGCTCAGAGGGAGGCGCGCGGGCGATCGTCCGAGTAGGCGATCTCGTGCGAAACGATGAGTTCGGGAGTCGACATCTCTCGGCGGCTACCGTTTTCGGGAGGAGCCATGTCCCAGGTCCGTGTCCACAACTTCTCGATCTCCCTGGACGGGTTCGGGACGGGCGACGGCATCACGTTCGAAGCGCCGTTCGGTCACGCCGGGGAACGCCTGCACGAGTGGATGTTCGCCACCCGGTTTTGGCGGTCGATGGTCGGCGATCCCGATGGCACTGCGGGTGTCGACCACTCGTTCGCCGAACGCCATGCCCTCGGCTTTGGTGCCGAGATCATGGGCCGAGGCAAGTTCGGCCCGCAGACCGGCCCGTGGACCGAGGTCGGCAACGACGACGAGTGGCGTGGCTGGTGGGGGCCGAACCCGCCGTTCCACACGCCGGTGTTCGTGCTCACGCACCACCTGCGCCCGTCGATCGAGATGGAGGGCGGCACCGTGTTCCACTTCGTCGACGCCAACCCGCACGAGGCGCTCGACGTCGCCCGGGAGGCAGCCGGCGACCTTGACGTGCGCATCGGCGGTGGCCCGACCGTCGTCCGCGACTTCCTCTCCGCGGACCTCATCGACACTCTCCACGTCGTGCAGGTGCCGATCCTGCTCGGTCGCGGCGTTCGCCTGTGGGACGGCATCGAGGGCGTCGAGGAGCGCTACGAGATCGAGGCGGTCTCCTCACCCAGCGGTGTCACCCACCTGACCTTCACCCGGCGATAGACCCCCAGGCTTCGCTGGCATTGGGCTCGCCCTCACCCGCTACCGTGGCCACCGTGAGCAGCCCGCCAGTGCCCGGTGGGGTGGTGCACAAGCTTCCAGGAGACCTGCGCAAGGCGCTGATTGCCAACCCCACGGCCCTCGATGCTTGGAAGGACATCACGCCTCTGGCCCGCAACGAGTTCATCTGCTGGGTCGAAGATGCCAAGCAAGAGATGACCAGAGAACGCCGCATTCGCCGGACCGAGGAGGAGCTTGAGGAAGGCCAGCGTCGGCCTTGCTGCTGGCCAGGGTGCAAGCACCGCGAACGCACCGGCAGTTAGCAGCGATCGCCGACCGTCCCCGAACGACGAGCCCGTCGGAGGCCTACCTTGCACGGTGGCAGGCTCGGTCAATGACTCAGGCGAGCCAAGTATTCGATCCACAACGACTGACGCCCGATGCGTCGCTCCAACGGGTTGTCATCGGCGCCCTGCCAGGAGTTCCGGCTGACATCGCCGCAAGGCCGGCGGCGGACGTCTGTTCCCGTGATGCGCTGGTCCGCCTCGTCTTGGATACTGTCGGCCTGCCCGCGCCCGAGCCCGAACGGCTCGGTGACCAACTCACCGAGCTCCGGTCTTCGCCCGACCCCGAAACCCGGAAGCTTGCCGGTCGGGTGCTGCGTGCCTACGGCTCCCGCCTGGGAGCACTGCTGGCCACCCTCAAGCATCCCGGCACCCCGACGCAGCAGGGAGGCACCGCGGCTCGGCGCGCATACCTCGAGCACTGGCTGGGCATCGAGCGGGTATGGCTCGGGGGAGGCCTGCTGACATTGGCCGGCGCTGGGGACATTCTCGCGGGGGCCCAGCAGCTCCTCTCTCGCGCCGGCACCGTGCTGGAGCTTCGTGTTGGGCATTGCCCCAGGGTGCTGCCTCTTCTCGGCGCCGCCCGATTGTCTGAGCCGCATGATGGACGGGCCCTGGTGGCCGACGCCGGCCATTCCACCATCAAGTCCGCCGTGGCCGTCATCGACGGCGGAGCGCTGGCCGCGCTCGAGACGCTGGGAGCGCTACCCGCACCGCGGCACGGCGGTGGACGGGCCGCGGATGCCTGCCTTGTGGCCGCTCTCGTCGCGGCCGCTGGCGCGCTCGGGGCCGGGCCCGGACGCCACCGCCGTGTGGTCGTGAGCGTCGCCAGCTACCTGGACGGAGGCGCCCCCCTCAACGACGGCCGCAGCATCTACGGGGGGATCGCGCCGGTCCGCATTAGCCAGTTGCTTGCAGCGTCAACGGGCGACGACATGTCGGTCGAGTTCGTCCACGACGGATCCGCCAGCGCCTTGGGCATCGCCGACCCGCAGCTCAGCGCCGTGGTCACGATCGGCACCTGGCTCGGCATCGGCTTCACTCCCTCAAACCGACCGCTTCTCTCCGGAGATCCGATCGTACGGGAGCGCGTCAGCCAGCCCAATGACGAAAGGTGAACCAGGCACCCGGTAGATGCGAGCAGCTGGGAATCCAGAACAGCGGCAGCCAGAGGTGCGGCACCGGCCCAGTACGCCGGGCCTTGGGCGCAGCGGTGCTGCCAGTCGGGGTCAACCAAACCCGCAACCGGCGCCAGATTTGCTCGTGCTTGACGTCGTGCCTGGCGGCAGAATGGCAGCCGCTCGCCGCCCGAGCCCTGTGTGCCCGATGACGGACAAGATTGACTTCAAGACGACCCTCGACGCCTACCGTGCGCAACGCGGCCGGTTCCGGATCATCGACGTCCCCGACATGCAGTACCTGAAGATCGATGGCCGGGGCGACCCCAACACCTCGCCCGCCTTCGCGGAGGCAGTAGGAGCGCTCTACCCGGTGGCGTACAAGCTGAAGTTCGCCAGCAAGCGCGACCTCGGGAGCAACTACGTCGTCCCACCCCTCGAAGGCCTGTGGTGGGCCGAGGACATGGATGCGTTCACCACAGCGCGAGACAAGTCACGGTGGGACTGGACGATCATGCTCATGGTCCCGGACTGGATCGACCCGACCATGTTCGCCGCCGCCGCCGAACAAGCCGGGGCTAAAGACCCACCGGCTCGTCTTGACGACGTCCGTCTTGAGAAGCTGTCCGAGGGGCGGTGTGTGCAGACACTCCACGTCGGATCCTTCGACGACGAAGCAGAGGTACTCGCCCGGTTGCATCATGAGTTCATTCCGGACAACGGGTTGCGCATGATCGGCAAGCACCATGAGATCTACCTCAGCGACTTCCGACGGGTCGCACCCGACAAGCAGCGCACCATCCTTCGACAACCGATCATGCCTACAGCAGGATCGGGCGTATGAGTCGTCGTTC
>JBHENM010000362.1:0-26877 GCA_046262035.1 Acidimicrobiales bacterium
GGGGCAGGGGCCCCGCTTTGGCGAGGAGGCGGGGATGGGGGTCCCCGCCGGGGTATGAACCCACCACCGCGCCAGCGGGGCAGGGGCCCCGCTTTGGCGAGGAGGCGGGGATGGGGGTCCCCGCCGGGGTATGAACACAGCGTGAACGCTGCGCTCCACTACCAGGACAGCCGGGTGGAGATCACCCGGCTGGTCGTCGGCCGTCTGGACACCAACGTGTTCGTGGCCCGCTGCCGGGACACGGGTCAGGCCGTGCTCATCGATGCCGCCGACGAGCCCGAGCAGCTGCTCGACCTCTGCCGGCGTCTGGGCGTGGGGCAGGTCCTGGAGACCCACGGCCACAACGACCACATCCAGGGCGTTCCCGACGTGAGAAGGGCGGGCCACGAGGTTGGGGTGCACGCCGACGACGCGCCGTTGCTGCCCGGCCACGACTTCCTCATCGGCGAGGGCTCCGTTATCGAGGCCGGAAGGCTGCGCCTCCACACGTTCCACACGCCCGGCCACACCCCGGGCTCGGTGTGCTTCCGCATCGAGGGGTCACCCGTGCTGTTCGCGGGCGACACCCTCTTCCCCGGCGGCCCCGGGGCCACCCGCCGGCGAGGCGGCGACTTCCCCGCCATCATCCGGTCCATCGAGCGGCTCTTCACCCTCCCGGAGGAGACCATCGTCATGCCTGGGCACGGGCTCGACACGACCATCGGCGCCGAGCGCCCCCACCTTCAGGAGTGGATCGACCGCGGCTGGTGAGGTGCCGGGTGTCTAGGCCGTCAGGGGCTTGCGGGGCTCGCTGATGACCTCGATGTCAGGCGCCAGGCCCTCGATCTTGAAGGTCTCCCCTTCGACCTCGACCGTCACCCGGGAGCCGGCCAGCGGGATCCGGTCGACCCGGAGGTAGCCCAACCACGGCGGGAGCGTGGGGCTGAGCCACACCTTCTGGTGGGGAACCCACGGATCGAGGCGCAGGATCGTCCGCAGGAACATGAGGGGGGACGCCGCCGCCCAGGCCTGCGGTGAGCAGGATGACGGATAGCTCACCGGGAACGGGACGTCGTGGCGGCTCAGGCCCCCGAACAGCTCGGGGAGCCGGTTGAGCTGGTAGCCGGCGGCGTCGAGCAGGCCCAGGATCACCCGATGGGCGTCCTCCACGAAGCCGTAGCGCATGAGCCCGGCGGCGATGATGGCGTTGTCGTGGGGCCAGATGGACCCGTTGTGGTAGCTGATCGGGTTGTAGCCCACCATCGACTCGGCCAGGGTGCGGATGCCCCAGCCGCTGAACATGTCGGAGGACATCAGCTGCTGGGCGACGAGGGGCGCCTTCTCCTCGTCGACGATGCCGGTCCAGAGGCAGTGGCCCATGTTGGAGCCCAGGGCGTCGATCGGGCGCTTGTCGGCGTCGAGCCCCATGGCGTAGTACCCGCGGTCGTCGAGCCAGAAGTCCTGGTTGAACTTCCTCTTCAACGAGGCGGCCTTCGACCGGAAGCGGGCCGCCGTGTGCTCGTCGTGCATCTCCTCGGCGAAGTGGGCGCGGGCCAGGTAGGCGCCGTAAGTGTACCCCTGGACCTCGGCCAGGGCGATGGGGGCGCGGGCGAGGGTTCCGTCGGCGAAGCGGATGGCGTCCCAAGAGTCCTTCCAGCCCTGGTTGGCCAGGCCCCGGTCGGACGCTCGGCGGTACTCGACATAGCCGTCGCCGTCGGCGTCGCCGAAGTTCTCGATCCATTCCATGGCCCGATCTGCGTGGGGAAGGAGGGAGTCGACCAGCTCGGGGGCCAGGCCCCATCGCCGGAGCTCGCCGAGGAGCATGACGAACAGCGGCGTCGAGTCGGCCGAGCCGTAGTACACCCGTCCCCCGCCCAGGGACAGCGACGGGGCGTCACCGAAGCGCATCTCGTGGAGGATCCGGCCCGGCTCCTCGTCGTTGCGGGGATCGACCTTCGCTCCCTGGAAGCGGGCCAGCGTCTGAAGCACGCCCAGGGCCAGATCGGGGTCGACGACCAGGGCCATCCACGACGTGATCAGCGAGTCGCGTCCGAAGAGGGTCATGAACCAGGGCGCTCCCGCGGCGACAACCGTGCGCTCCGGGTAGTCGGGGTCGAAGATGCGCAGGGCCCCCAGGTCTTCCGCGCTCTGGTCGATCACGTTCCGCAGCGGCTCGTAGTCGGTCTCCACCGCGGGGACGTCCCGCCGCCACTGCTCGAGGCGCTCGTGGGGGGTGGAGTGCTCGACGGGGACGCCGCACCGGTAGCGGGGCTCGATCTCCTCGTCCTCGATGACGGCGCAGATCTGCACGCACGTTCGCCAGTTCCCGCGGGCGGGCACGATGACCTCCAGGGAGGCCAGGTTGGCCGACACCGCCGGCCCCTGTCCCCCGCTCAGAGGGCCGCTCGGGCCCTGCCCGCCCAGCGTGCCGCTCAGGCCCTGGATCGAGACCCGGACCCCTTTGCGGCTCGCTCCCCGCCGGTGGCGGAAGACCATCCCGTTCTCCGCCGGCTCCACCAGGACCTCGCCCTCCTGGCGCGGCCGGCCCTCCTTCACCTCGAACAGGTCGGCGAAGTCGGTGTTGAAGGCCAGCTCCAGCGAGCAGTAGGCCGCCTCCTCCCCGTAGTTGTAGATGACGATGTCTTCCCTCATGCCCCGGCCCACGTAGCGGTACCGGAACACGAGCATGGCGCTGTCAGCCTGGCCCGCCCGGGGCCGCGAGCGACTCACGAACGTGGCCGCGAAGGGGCTGGTGCGCTCGGCCGAGAGCGGCTCCGGCACCTGATCGTTCACCCTCAGCTCGAACCGCGACAGGAACCGCGTGTCGCGGAAGAACAGGCCCTGCGGGCTGTCGGGCAGCATGTCCCCGGACCGTCCCGAGATGCAGAACGCAGGACCCTCGACGAGGGTGACGCTCCCGCCTTGGGGTCCGAGCGAGGGGCTGGCCCCGGCAAAGGTCCATGGGTCCGTCACGGAGCGGCAGCGTAGTGGTCGCGCCGGGTGACATTTCCACTACCTAGGTAGTAGTAATAGACTGGATCGACGTGGAGCCGCTCTTCGCCATCGACGGCCTGCACGTGTCGGCCGGCGGGGTGGAGATCCTCAAGGGGGTCGACCTCACGGTCCAGCCGGGCGAGGTGCACGCCCTCATGGGCCCCAACGGCTCGGGCAAGTCCACCCTGGCCAACACCCTGCTCGCCCATCCCGACTACCAGGTCACGGCGGGCACCATCCGGTTCAAGGGTGAGGAGATCACCGACTGGTCGACGGAGATCAGGGGCAAGGCCGGCATCTTCCTCGCCTTCCAGTATCCCGAGGAGATCCCGGGCGTCTCGGTCGTGCAGTTCCTCCGTCAGGCCCTGTCCGCCCGCAAGGGCATGGACCTGTCCGTCCTCGAGCTCCGGGTGGCGATCATGGAGTGGATGAGCCGGTTGGGCATCGACCCCGCCTTCGGTGACCGCTACCTCAACGAGGGCTTCTCCGGAGGCGAGAAGAAGCGGAACGAGGTGCTGCAGATGGCCATCCTCGAGCCCGAGTTCGCCGTGCTGGACGAGACCGACTCCGGTCTGGACATCGACGCCCTCAAAGTGGTGGCCAAGGGCGTCCAGGAGGTCCGCACCGACCGCCCCGAGCTGGGCGTGCTCATCATCACCCATTACCAGCGGATCCTGCAGTACCTGCAGCCTGACGTGGTGCACATCCTGGTCGACGGCCGGATCGCGGTCAGCGGAGGGCCGGAGCTGGCCCACCAGCTCGAGCGCGAGGGGTACGACGCGTGGCGCTGAGCCCGTCGGCCCCGGAGGTCCCACCAGTCGCAGCGCCGGTGCCGGGGCCCCGCCCCGTCCTCAGCCTCGACCCGCTGAAGGTGAAGCAGGACTTCCCCATCTTTGAAGGTGACGACGCTCACCGCGGCCTGGTGTTCCTCGACTCGGCGGCCAGCTCCCAGAAGCCGTGGGCCGTGCTCAACGCCATGGAGCACTACTACGAGACCACCCACGCCAACGTGCACCGGGGCGTGTACGCCATCGCCGAAGGGGCCACCGCGGCCTACGAGGACGCCCGCAGGGCGGTGGCCCGCTTCATCGGTGCCCCCACGCCCCGGAGCGTCGTCTTCACCAAGAACGCCACCGAGGCCATCAATCTGGTCGCCCACTCGTGGGCCCGGTCCAACCTCGGCCCCGGCGACGTGGTCCTGCTGTCGGAGATGGAGCACCACGCCAACTTCGTGCCCTGGCTCATGCTCCGGGAGGAGCGGGGCGTCGAGCTGCGCTTCATCGGTCTCGGGCACGACGGGTACCTGGACCTCACCGACCTCGACCGCCTCCTGGACGGAGTCCGGCTGGTGGCCGTCACGGCCATGTCCAACGTGCTGGGAACCCTGCCCCCCGTGCGGCGGATCGCAGACGCCGCCCACGCCGGCGGCGCCCTGGTCCTGCTGGACGGGGCCCAGTACGTCCCCCATCTGCCCACCCGAGTCTCCGAGCTGGGCTGCGACTTCCTCGCCTTCAGCGCCCACAAGATGTGCGGGCCCACGGGCATCGGCGCCCTGTGGGGCCGCGAGGAGCTCCTCGAGGGGATGCCCGCCTTCCTGGGCGGTGGCGAGATGATCCGCGACGTCAGGCTGGACGGCTGGCTCCCGAACGAGCTGCCGTGGAAGTTCGAGGCCGGCACCCCGCCCATCGCCGAGGCCGTGGGGTTCGGTGCGGCCGTCGAGTACCTCGAGGCGCTGGGGATGGAGGCCGTGCGCGAGCACGAGCTGTCACTCACCGAGTACGCCCTGCGCACCCTGCGGGAGCGCCACGGCGACGACCTGGTGGTGCACGGGCCCACCGAGCTGCACGAGCGGGGAGGGGTGATTTCCTTCGCCTACAAGGACATCCACCCCCACGACCTGTCGCAGGTGCTCGACCAGGCCGGTGTGTGCGTCAGGGCCGGTCACCACTGCGCCAAGCCTCTGATGCGACGGCTGGGCCTGACGGCGACCGCTCGGGCCTCGTTCTACGTGTACAACGACGAGTCCGACGTGGATGCGCTGTCGGACGGGCTCGTCGCCGCCGCCGAGCTGTTCGCGGCCTAAGAGCGGATCGAAACCATGGCCGGACTGGAAGACCTCTACCGCGAGATCATCCTCGACCACTACCGCAACCCGCGGAACCGGGGTGACCTTCCCGTGCCTCCCGCCCTGCGCTCCGAGGGCTTCAACCCCCTGTGCGGCGACGAGGTGGTGGTGTACCTCGAACTGGAGGAAGGCCGACTCAGCGAGGTCAAGATCGCCGGCCAGGGGTGCTCCATCAGCCAGTCCTCGGCCTCGATGATGTCGGCCGCTATCAAGGGCCGATCGGTGGAGGAGGCCCGAGCCCTCATCCGGGCCTTCAAGGCCATGATGTCGATTCACGAGCATCGTCTCGACGGTGACGGGCAGGAGGTGCAGGAGCCGGTGCTGCCCGATCCTGCGGTCCCGCTGGGCGACCTGGAGGCGCTCCGGGGCGTGGTGAAGTTCCCCGTCCGGATCAAGTGCGCCACCCTCTCGTGGAACACCCTCTCCCAGGGACTGGACGAGGCGGAAGCCGAGCAGGTCGATTCTGTGGGATGACGGCGGACAAGCGGGGCTGAAGTGGACGGAGACCGCATCCGGCGCCTGCTAGCCGGGGACCACGGGGGACCAGGCACGGCGCCTGACGGCGCTGTCTCGACCGGCACCGTCCTGATGCCCGGCGTCTGGGACGCCCTCTCGTCTCGTCTCGTGGCCGATGCCGGCTTCGAGGTCTGCTTTCTCTCGGGCTACGCCACGGCCGCCACTCTGCTGGGCCTGCCCGACTTCGGCTATCTCACGCAGGCCGAGATGGCCGAGGTGGCCCGCCGGGTTTGCCGCGCTGCGCCCGAGTTGGCAGTGGTCATCGACGGGGACACCGGCCACGGCAACGCCCTGAACACCATCCGCACGGTGGAGCTGTTCGAGTCGGCGGGCGGGGCCGGCATCTTCCTCGAGGACCAGGTCTGGCCCAAGAAGTGCGGTCACCTGAAGGGAAAGCGGGTCGTGCCCCGCGAGGAGTGGCTCACCAAGCTCAAGGCGGCCGTCGACCACCGGGACCGGCTGTTCGTGGTGGCCCGCACCGACGCCCGGGCCGCGATCGGGCTGGACGAGGCCTGCGAGCGGGCGCGGATGGCGGCCGACCTGGGTGTCGACGCCATCTTCGTGGAAGCGCCGGAGTCGATCGAGGAGATGGAGGCGGTGGCCCGGGCCACCCCGGGCATCGTGCGGGTAGCCAACATGATCGAGGCGGGGAAGACCCCGCTCCTCACTCCCAAGGAGCTCCACGACCTGGGGTTCGACCTGATCGTGTCGCCCCTGACCGGCCTGTTCGCCGCCGCCCGGGCCCTCTCCAACGCCTACGGCGTCCTCCGGCAGAAGGGTTCGCTCCGGGACGACCTCGACCTGGTCACCTCGTTCGAGGCCTTCAACGCCGTGGTCGGGCTCGACCGCCATTACGAGCTTGAGTCCCAGTACGCCGAGGCCGGGCCGTCCCCCCCGCCGGAGGCCGACGGGCCGGCGTCCACCTCGGGGTGAACCGGGGGACCCTCGCCTCGCTACGGCCTCTCCGCCAGCGCGACTTCGCCATCGTGTGGGCGGCCGCCCTGGTGTCCAACATCGGCTCGTGGATGCAGACCGTGGCCGTCGGCGTGCTCATCACCGACCTGACGGGCCGGGCGGGCTGGACGGGGCTGGTGGCCGCCGCCGCCTTCCTGCCCATCGGCCTGCTCTCACCCGTGGGCGGGGCCATGGCCGATCGCGTCGACCGCCGCCGCTGGCTGCTGGCGACGACGGTGGGGGAGACGGCGCTGGCCGCGGGCCTGACCGCGCTGGCCGCAACCGGGAGGGCCAGCGCCGGGCTGATCACCCTGCTGGTCCTGGGCGCCGGTTGCATGACGGCCCTGGGCCTGCCTGCCTTCCAGGCCATCCTGCCCGACCTCGTTCCCCGGGAGGACATCCTCGCTGCCAGCTCGCTGGGCCTGGCCCAGTACAACCTGGGGCGGGTCGTCGGGCCCGCCCTCGCCGGCCTGGTGCTGGTGACGGGCTCGTTCACGTGGGCCTTCGCCATCAACACCGCGTCGTTCGCGGCGGTCATGGTGGCCCTTCTCGTCGTCCGTCTACCACCGGCGTCGGTCAGACCCGAGGAGGGTGGGCTGTGGCGGCGGATCGTGGCGGGCGCCCGGGGCGCGGCGGCCGAGCCCGGGTGCCGGCTCGCCATCCTCACCATCGCCGTGGTGGCCCTGCTCCTGTCGCCCTTCATCGCCCTCGTTCCCGCCGTCGCGGCCAAGCTCTTCGGCAGGGGGGAGAGCGGGACGTCGGTCCTGATCACGGCGCAGGGCGTGGGGGCGGTCCTCGGCGCCCTGCTCCTGGCGTCGGCCGCCCAGCGGTTCGGGCGCCGGCGCGTCCTCGTCGCCAACCTCGTCGCCGTCCCGATCCTCCTGATGGGCTACGCCGCCGCCCCCAGCCTTCCCGCCGCCACCGTGGCCCTCCTCGGCGTCGGGGTCGCGTACGTCGGAGTGCTGTCGGGGCTGGGAGCGGTGGTCCAGCTCCGGGCGCCGGAGGTGCTGCGGGCCCGAATCCTCAGCCTGTACATGGTCGCCCTCGGCGTCGTCTACCCGCTGGGTGCCGTCATCCATGGCGTGCTGGGCGACCAGCTCGGGCTCCGGGCCGTGACCGCAGGAACGGCGGCTGCCTTCCTGGTCCTCTTCATCGCCGCCGGGCTGCTCCGGCCCAACCTGGCCCTGTCCTTCGAGGACATCGAGGACGAGGGCGACGATGCGGGTGAGGCCGGCACTCCGACCGCGGGCTCTCCTACTGCCCTCCCTGCGAGCTGACCCCGACCGGGTCAGTGACGGTTGCGGCTGCCTCAGCCGGGCCGGAACGAGGGGAGACCGTCGCCCTCGACGGACACAGGTGGCGCACCGGCGGCGGCCGCCAGCCGGTTCCAGCCGTCCCGGTCCCAACCCGGGACCGCATCCTGGACCACGCCGTCCTCGCCCACGAGGACGAGCGTCGGCACCGCACTGATGCCGTAGGCCCGCGAGACGGGGTAGGGGGCGGGCTCGGTGAGGGTCGGCACCCGCTGGCCGAAGCGCTGGGCGAACTTGGCCAGCGCTGGCGGAGGGTCCTCGCCGATGGCCGTCACCCGGACACCGGCGTCGGACAGGGCCTGGACCTTGGGCGCCGCCAGCTGGCAGGTTGGGCATGTCACCTTGAAGAAGGCGAGCACCACGGCCCCGGCGTCCCAGGGGTCGGACACCGGCCGCCCGCTGTCGGCCCGGTTGAGGGTGAACGAGGGAGCCCGTACTCCCGGCGCAGCCAGCACCGCGGGATCGTAGGTTAGGTTCGGTTCCGAGCGGGACATGATCGACTGGATGCGCTATCGCCGTAGTGGCAGCCTCAGTGCGCCCGTCGGCCTGCTGCTCATCGCCCTCCTGGCGTCCGCCTGTTCGCAGGGCGCAACGGCCGAGATGACGTTCCGGCCGGCAGGAACCGAGGCCTACCTGGAGGAGATGGCGACCACCACGACCGCGGCCGCCACGACCAGCACCTCCGTCGCCGAGGAAGAGCCGCTGCCCGGCCTCGGCGTCGGCTCGGAGAGCCCGGCCGTTCTAACTCTCGAGCAGAAGCTGACGTCCCTTCGCTACTTCGCCGGCCAGGTCGACGAGGCCTTCGACGGGGACACGCGTGACGCGGTGATGGCCTTCCAGAAGGTCACAGGCATGGACCGCACGGGCCGGGCCACCGACGACGTGCTCGCCGCCGTCAGCACCACCAACGACCCACCTGCGCCCCTGGTCGCCGCCGGCGGCTACAAGCGCGTGGAGATCGACCTCGATCGCCAGACGCTGTTCCTTTACGAGATGAACAAGCTCGACCTCATCCTGAACGTCTCCACCGGTTCCAACGAGCGGTTCTGCTCCGAGGGCTGGTGCCGCCGGGCGGTGACGCCGACGGGCTCGTTCGTGATCTACGACAAGCGGTCAGGATGGGAGCGCAGCCCCCTCGGCCAGCTCTACAACTCCCAGTACTTCAACGGCGGCATCGCCATCCACGGGTCATCGTCGGTTCCCGGCTATCCCGCTTCTCACGGCTGCGTGCGCATCTCCATGAACGCGGCGGAGTGGTTCCCCGACCGCATATCCGTGGGCACGCCCGTCTACGTGTTCGCCGCCGACGAGCCCGTCCCGACACCGATAGGGGCCAACGCGCCGCCCGTGAGCACGCCCACCACCATCGTCGCCGACACGACGCCCACGCCGGTTGGGCCGGCCACGACCACGACCACGCCCAACCTGTTGAGCAACCTCCTGACGCCGCCGACCACGACTCCCTGATCCGGCGGGGCTGGCCCAGCCGGCACACCGGCCAGAGAGGCTCAGTCCTCTTCGTACCCGGCGTAGCCAGTGCGTTCGAGCTCCTCGGCCAGCTCGGGACCGCCGGTGGCGACGATGCGTCCCTTGCGCAGGACCGACACCCGGTCGGGCACCAGCTCCTGAAGCAGCCGGCTGTAGTGGGTGATGACCAGGGCGCCCACCCCGGTCTCGTCGGTCATGGCCTGAACCCGGCGACTCACGGCCCTGAGGGCGTCGACGTCGAGACCGGAGTCGATCTCGTCGAGGACGGCGATCCTGGGCGCGAGGACGCCCAGCTGGACGACCTCGTTGCGCTTCTTCTCCCCACCCGACAGGTCGACGTTGAGCGACCTGGTCAGGAGGCCCACCGACATCCCCACCCGCTCCGTCTCCGACGCCACCCGCCGGGCGACTTCGTCGATGGTGACGCCCCGGCCCCGGAGAGCCTCGGCCATGGCGTGCTCGAGCGACACCCCGGGTACCTCGGTCGGGTACTGCATGGCCAGGAAGAGCCCGGCCTGGGCGCGCTGCCACGGGGCGAGGGCGGTCAGGTCGATCCCGTCGAGCACGATCTCCCCGCCGTACATCTCGTAGCCGGGCCGGCCCATGATCACGTGGGCCAAGGTGGACTTGCCCGACCCGTTGGGGCCCATGACGGCGTGGACCTCGCCGCTGGACACCGTCACGTCGACGCCCCGCAGGATCTCCTGCCCGTCGACCCCGGCCCGCAGGCCGGAGATCGAGAGCGTGCTCATGGCAGCTCCACCACGAGGTCGTCTCCCTGGACCCGCACGGTGTAGACGGGCACGGGTTGGGTGGCGGGAAAGGTCTGGGGCTTGCCCGTCTCGAGCGAGAACGTGCTTCCGTGCTTGGGGCACTCGATCTCCCGCTCGTCCTCCCACACGTCGCCCTCGGACAGCGAATAGTCGGCATGGCTGCAGCGGTCACCCAGGGCGTAGAACTGGTCGCCGATCCGTACCACGGCGATGCGGTGGCTCTCCACGTCGAAGCGCCTGGCCGTCCCCGGCTTGATCTCGTCGGTGCCGCAGAGACGCACGGTCTGAACTCGGGCCGGGCTCACACCCGCACCTCGTCCCCGTGGAGACGCTCGGCCACCGCGGCCCGGATGGAGGCGACCAGCTCGGGCGTAGGGAGCCGGTCGAGGACCTCCGAGAAGAACCCGAGGACGATCAGGCGCTCGGCCGCCTCGGGCGGGACCCCCCGGCTCTCGAGGTAGTAGCGCTGGTCCTCGTCGATGGGGCCGACGGCCGAGGCGTGGCTGCAGCGGACGTCGTTGGTCTCGATCTCCAGGTTGGGGACCGACTCGGCGCTGGCCCCCTCCGACAGAACCAGGTTCCGGTTGGTCTGGAAAGCGTTGGTGCCCACCGCCTCCTTCCGCACCCGGATCAGCCCGGAGTACACCGACCGGCCGTGATCCTGCACCGCCCCCTTGAACAGCAGGTCGCTGGTGGAGGACGGTCCGGCGTGGTCCTGGACGGTGCGGAAGTCGTGCATGCGCTCGCCATCGGCGAAGTACAGGGCGGTCAGGTAGCTGCTGCCCCCCCGGCCCTCGATGACCGAATCGGTGCGGACCCGGGCGTAGGCGCCGCCCAGGGCCACGACCGAGGACTGGAGGGTGGCGTCGCGCCCTACGCGGCTCGCCTGGTAGCCGACCTGCCAGACCTGGGGGCCCAGGTCCTGGAGGTTCAGGTAGCGCACGCGCGCGGCCTGGCCCACGTCGAGTTCGATCACGGGGTCGACCAGGATCCGGGTGTCGGACGACGCCTGGTGCTCGACCACTGTCACCTGGCTGTTCGCCCCGGCCTGCACGATCGTCCGGGGAAAGGCGGCCACCCCGTTGCCGTCCAGCCAGTGGAGGATGAGAACGGGGCTGTCGACGGTCATGCTCGCGGGCACGTGGACCACGGCCGCGCCCTGTAGGAAGGCGGTGTTCAGCTCGGTGAAGGCGTCGGTTCCCGATGCGGCCACGCCGCCCAGTACGTCGTCACCCTCGGGCAGGTCGGCCACGTCGCCGACGTAGAAGCCCTGGCCGGCCAGCCCGGTGTCGACCTCGGCGTAGGACACCTGACCGTTCCGCAGGACGAGCAGGCCGGAGTGGGGGCCGGCTGCGGCCACCACCGGCTGTAGCTCCGCCGGGATCCCCGGAGGCGCCTCGGTCGCGGCCGCGGGGGAGAACTCGTCGAGGTCCAGCTGGGAGATCCGGCTGTAGCGCCAGATCTCCTCGGCTTCGGTGGGAAGGGACTGGGCTGCGAACCGTTCCACCGCGGCGACCCGGCGGGCTCTGAGCCAGCTCGGACCGGTGAGGGCGGACGCAGCGTCCGGAGTGAACGAACTCAGGGCTTCCTCGCTCAGGGAACCATGGGGACGGAGGGGACGATCCCCGCGGAGAGTCTAGCGGCGAGGGGCGCGAGCAGATCCCGGCGTTAGGGGGTCCGGCGGCTCCGAGCCACCTCGGTTTGCCCTTCGTCGGTCACGTCGGCCTTGACCCCGTTCGGCTGGCGGGCCGCGGCTTCTCCGTCAGTGGATGCCTCGGGGGCCGGCTTCGGAGGAGCGGGCGGGCTGAGGGGCTGGGGGATGGTCTTGCGGCGGACCACCCGGCCGGCGGCCCGGTCGACCAGGTTGGCCACCACCTCCCCGTCGATGGTCTCGTTCTCGAGAAGGGCTCTGGCCACCGCGTCCAGACCCGTGCGGTGCTCGCGGATGGCGACGCGGGCCCGGTCCTCCTGCTCGCGGAGAATGTGCTCGACCTCCTCGTCGATCACCCGCGCCGTGTCCTCGCTGTAGTCCCGGGAGTGCATGAGGTCCTCGCCCAGGAACACCATCCCCTGGGAGCCCCATGCCATGGGACCGACCCGGTCGCTCATGCCCCATTCCCGCACCATCTTGCGGGCCAGCTCCGTGCAGCCCACCAGGTCGTTGTTGGCTCCTGTGGAGATGGTGCCGAACACCAGCTCCTCGGCGATTCGCCCGCCGAGGCGCACGACCAGGGAGTCCTCGATGTACGGACGCTGGTAGATGTGGCGCTCCTCCAGGGGGAGCTGCTGGGTGACGCCCAGGGCCATGCCCGACGGAAGGATCGTCACCTTGTGGACGGGGTCGGCGTGCTCCAGCACGTATGCCAGGACCGCGTGACCGCCCTCGTGGTAGGCGATGATTTCCTTCTCCTGGTCGGAGATGGCCATCGACTCCCGCCGTTGACCCATTAGCACCCGGTCGCGGGCCGACTCGAAGTCCTCCATGTGGATCTCGGCGCTGCCCCGGCGGACGGCGAAGAGAGCGGCTTCGTTGACCAGGTTGGCCAGGTCGGCGCCGCTCATCCCCGGGGTGCCGCGGGCGATGACGGAGAGGTCGATGTCGTCGGCCAGGCGCTTGTCCTTGCAGTGCACCTGCAGGATGGGCAGCCGCTCGTCCAGGTCGGGCAGGGGGACGACGATCTGGCGGTCGAACCGGCCCGGGCGGAGGAGGGCGGCGTCGAGGATGTCGGGCCGGTTGGTGGCGGCCATCATCACGATGCCCTCGGTGGTCTCGAACCCGTCCATCTCCGAGAGCATCTGGTTGAGGGTCTGCTCCCGCTCGTCATGGCCGCCGCCGAGGCCGGCACCCCGCTTGCGGCCGATGGAGTCGAGCTCGTCCACGAAGATGATGCAGGGCGCCTGCTTGCGGGCCGTCTGGAAGAGGTCGCGCACCCGGGCCGCCCCCACCCCGACGAACATCTCCATGAAGTCGGAGCCGGTGATGGACATGAAGGGGACGCCCGCTTCGCCGGCCACGGCCCGGGCGATGAGGGTCTTCCCTGTCCCGGGAGGGCCGACCAGGAGCACGCCCTTGGGGATGCGGGCGCCGATGTCCTTGAACTTGCCCGGGGTCTTGAGGAACTCCACGACCTCCCGGATCTCCTGCTTCACCCCGTCGTACCCGGCCACGTCGGCGAACGTCGTCTTGGGCTTCTCGGTGTTGTACACCTTGGCCTTGGACCGGCCGATGGACATGATTCCCGCCATCTGGCCCTGAGCGCGGCGTCCCATCCACCACCAGAACCCGATCAGGATGGCGATGGGCAGCACCCAGACGATGATCGTCCCGATCACATTCGAGCTGGGCGGGCGGAACTTGTAATTGACGCCCTTCTCCCTCATCAGGGCGAGGTCGTCCTCGGGGATGTCGGTGGGCCCGGTGGAGGTGAACTCCTTGCCGTTCTTGAACTCGCCGCTGATGTGCGACGACTCGTTGGAGATCTGGACCTTCTCGACTTCACCGGCCAGGACCTTTTCCCGGAACTGGCTGTAGTCGAGCTCGGTGGTGGACGAGCTGCCGAGCAGGGGCGAGAGCAGGACGACGAGCACGGCCACCGTGACCAGGCCCCAGACGATGGGGCGAGGCCAGCCGGACTCCTTGCCCGGTAGCGACGGCATCCCCGGGCGGTCCTTGCGCGCGCCGCGCGGCGGAGGAGGCTGGCGGCTCATTGGGCTCCTATGCTAGGCGGCTCCGAGCCGCTTATCGGTCTCGCCCACGGCTTGGCGTGCATCCCCCCGCCCCCGGTGGTGCTTCGGTACCGTAGAAGGCCATGGAGCGCGCTCGCCTGTGCAGTCGCCCGGGCTGCGCCCAACCGGCCACGGCCACCCTGGTGTTCCAATACGCCGACCGCACGCTGTGGCTGCAGGACCTGGCTGAGCGCGACCCGCACACCATCGACCTGTGCACGATGCACGCCGACCGGCTGAGCCCCCCGCGGGGTTGGGTTGGAGAAGACCGGCGTCGCACGGCGGCCGGCCCCCCCGCCCTCGCCGCGTCCTAGCGCGCCCCCGCAGCGCGGCTGCCGCCCGCCTCTCGGCTGCCGCCACCGGGTCGGGGTCCGTACGCTCTCCGGTGATGAGTCCCGAGGAGGAGCTTCAGCCCGTCGAGGCCACGGGCGTACCGCCCCAGCCGCGGTGGGGCCTGGGCGATGCTGCCGCCGGCTTCCTCATCGGCTTCGTCCTGTCCAGCTTCGCGGCGAGCGTGTGGCTGGCCGGCACGGGAGGCCGGGAGCTGAGCATCGGCGGCCAGGCGTTGGCCCAGGTCGGGCTGTGGGTGGGTCTGGCCGGCTCGGCCGTACTGGCCGCCCGCCGCAAGGGGTCGGGGAGCATCGGCGTCGACTTCGGCTTCCGGGCGCGGGGGACCGATATTCCGCTGGGCGCCGTCGTCGGGCTTCTGGGGCAGGCTGCGCTGGTTCCGGCGGTCGCTTTCCTCCTCCGGCCTCTGCTCGGCCGGCCCGACGTGGACGGCCCCGTCGAGGACCTGTTCGAGTCGGCCCATGGCGTCGGCCTGGTTGGCGTCGTGCTCTTCGCCGTCGTGGGCGCAGCCATCGTCGAGGAGCTGTTCTTCCGCGGCCTCCTCCTCAGAAGCCTCCAGCGCCGGCTGGGGACGGGCGGCGCGGTGGCCGTGTCCGCTGGCCTGTTCGGTCTCTCCCATCCCCAGCCCCTGCCGGCCGAGGGTCAGATCCTGGTGATGGTGAGCCTGACAGCACTGGGCGTGGTCCTGGCGGCACTGGCAGTGCGCACCGGCCGTCTGGGCCCGCCGATCGTGGCCCACGCCGCCTTCAACGCGTGGACGGCGGCCATTCTCTTGAGTTCGTAGACGAGCTTTTCCTCAAGTTCGCCGCGAAACGCGCCGATGTCTCTTCCGCCTGTAGGAGGGCCAAAAGGGAAGGGAGGGGCCATGAGCGTCCCGGGAGGACGGTCCCAGTCAGCATCCATCGGAGCGCCATCGGAGATGGGGCTCCGATGACTTGTCCCCACTGTCGTTCGGCCGTTCTGGTTCAGGTTGGAGTCACGCTGGCCGGAAGCCGTTTCACCATGCACTCGTGCCCGGCGTGCGAAAGCCGCTGGTGGGACCGTGACGGCGAGCCCGTCAACCTCGATGGAATTCTCACCACGGTGGCTGCCGCCGCCTGACGTGAACTGCCCTGGTGTCGCGGGGATGACAACATAAGGGGATGCGCCCACTCCGGCGGCTCAGCCCCGAGCAGTTCATCACCTTCGGGGTGGTGGCCGCGGCCGCCCTGTTCGTCTTCAGCCAGCTACAGCCCGGGCTGATCTTCGCCAACACCACGCCTGCCGGAGGAGACATGGGCGCCCACGTCTGGGGCCCGGCTTACCTCCGCGACCACCTGCTTCCCAACTTCCGGATCACGGGCTGGGCTCCCGACTGGTACGCCGGCTTCCCCGCCCTTCAGTTCTATTTCCCCCTTCCGTCGCTGCTGATCGTCATCTTCGACGTCCTCCTGCCCTACGGGATCGCCTTCAAGCTCGTCACCATCATGGGAATGGTGAGCCTGCCGGTGGCGGCCTGGGCCTTCGGGCGGCTCGCGGGAATGCGCTTCCCCGGCCCGGCCATGCTGGCGCTGGCTTCGCTGCTCTTCCTGTTCGACCGGGGGTTCACGATCTACGGCGGCAACATCGCGTCGACTCTCGCGGGCGAGTTCTCCTTCTCCATCAGCCTGTCCCTCTCCCTGGTCTTCCTCGGGCTGGTGGCCCGGGGGCTGGACACTGGCCGCAGCCGCGCTCTCACCGCCGTCGTCCTCGCCCTCACCGGGCTCTGCCACCTTCTTCCCACGATCTTCGCCGTAGTGGGCGCCCTGGTCCTCCTGATGCTGCGGCCGGGCCGCAGGCGGGTCGGCTTTCTCGGCGGGATCTTCGCCGTGGGGGCGTTCCTGGCCGCCTTCTGGTCGCTGCCCTTCCTCCTCCGTCTCCCCTACGCCAACAACATGGGCTGGGAGAAGATCACCGAGTACAGCAAGAACCTGTTCCCGCCGAACCTGCGCTGGCTGGTCGTGCTGGCCCTGGCCGGGGCGATCGCCTCGGTGGTCCTCCGGCGCCGCGTCGGCCTGTTCCTGCTGGGCATGGCCGCCATAGCTGGCGCCCTGTTCATCCTGGCTCCCGAGAGCCGCCTCTGGAACGCCCGGGTCCTGCCCTTCTGGTACCTGAGCCTCTACATGCTGGCCGGCGTGGCCGTGGCCGAGGCCGGCATCTCCTTCTCCCGGGCCTTCGCCGCCGACCCCATGCAGCCGTCGGAGCGCCTGCTCTGGGCCACGCCGATCACCGGCGCGCTAGCGGTGTGGATGTTCGTCGGCATTCCGCTCGGGGTCGTCCCCGACTTCGTACCCCAGCCCCAGACCACGGATACGAGCTACATCCCCTCCTGGGCCCGCTGGAATTACTCCGGCTACGAGAGGAAGACGGCCTATCCCGAGTACAAGGCCATCATCGACACGATGGACCAGGTGGGGGAGACCAACGGCTGCGGCCGTGCCCACTGGGAGTACGAGAGCGGCCTCGACCGCTTCGGCACGCCCATGGCCCTCATGCTCCTCCCGTACTGGACCGACGGCTGCATCGACTCCATGGAGGGCCTCTATTTCGAGTCGTCCGCCACCACGCCCTACCACTTCCTCAGCGCCGGCGAGCTGTCCAAGGCACCGTCCAACCCGCAGCGCGACCTGCCTTACCGGGCCCTCGACGTGGCCGCCGGGGTCGAGCACCTCAAGATCCTTGGCACCCGCTACTACATGGCCTTCTCGCCCGAGACCATCGCCGCCGCCGATCAGCTCCCCGACCTCAAGCTGGTGGCCACCACCGGCAAGTGGCGCGTCTACCAGATCAGCGGCTCGGAGCTGGTCACGCCGCTGGCCTTCATGCCCGCCGTGGTCGAAGGGATCGGCAAGAGCGAGACGCCCTGGCTCGAGGTCTCGGTCAACTGGTACATGGAGCAGAAGGACCATGACGTCCCGATAGCCAGTGGCGGGCCCAAGGAGTGGCCTCGAATCGAGCGCCACAAGGTGGCCAGCGCCACCGAGGTGATCGGGTCGGACGTGGCCGTCGACACCCCGCCCCGCAAGCCCGTGCCCGGCACCGGCGTCACCAACATCAAGGAGACCAACGACTCGATCTCCTTCGACGTCGACCGCCCTGGGTCTCCCGTCCTGGTGAAGGTCTCCTACTTCCCCAACTGGAAGGCCTCAGGAGCCGAGGGCCCCTGGAGGGTCACGCCCAACCTCATGGTGGTCGTGCCCACCTCCAACCACGTCACCCTCGAGTACAAGAACCGGGCGGGCGAGATCATGGGCTGGCTGGTGACGCTCATCGGAATCGCGGGCGTGGTCTACTTCGCCCGGCACGACCCGGTCGACCTCGATCCTGAGCCCGACGACACCGGTCCCGAGCCCGCCCGCCGCTCCCGTGACCGGGCGGCGGAGCCGGTGACGGCCGAGGTCGGAGCGCCGGAGACGGTCAGCGCCCGCACGCGCGGCTCCTAGCCCTCCGCTGCCCCCGGTTACGATCCCGAAGTGGACCTGACCTCCCAGAGGGCTGGTCGCGTCCGTCCTGAAGAGGCCCGGGATGGCGACCCGCTCGTACTTCCGGCCGCCCAGCCTGCGCCCGTACCAGGTCGGCGCGGGCGGACCCTCGTGGTCGCGCTTCTCGTGCTGGCCGCCCTCCTCCGGTTCGGGACCTGGTCCCACCTCTGGCTCGACGAAGCCCTCTCCGTGAACATCGCCCGTCTCCCCCTGGGGGACCTCCCCGAGGCTCTTAGGCACGACGGTGCCCCGCCCGTGTACTACGTCCTCCTGCATGGATGGATGCGGGTCTTCGGCACCGGAGACTTCGCCGTCCGGGCCCTGTCCGGCCTCTTCGCCGTCGGCGTCATCCCCCTCACGTGGCTCGCGGCCAAGCGGGTGGGCGGCACCAGGATGGCGTGGGCGGCCGCCATCCTGGTCGCCACCAGCCCCTTCGCCATCCGCTATGGCACCGAAGTCCGGATGTACTCCCTGGTCATGGTGCTGGTTCTCACCGGGTTCCTCGCCGCCCGGTCCCTGCTCGACGGTGGCGGGACGGGCCACGCCGCCCTCCTGGCCCTGGTCACCGGGCTCGCCCTCCTGACCCACTACTGGTCGTTCTACCTGCTGGCCACGGCGGTGGTGGCGCTGGCCGTGGTGGCCAAGCGGGGCGTGGACCCGGCCCGGAGCGGCGCCCGGCGAGGCCTCCTGGCCCTGGGCGCGGGCTGCCTCCTCTTCGTGCCGTGGGCGCCCGCGTTCCTCGACCAGCTCCGCCAAACGGGAACGCCCTGGGGAAGGGCGGGGGAGCTCCGCTCGCTGTTCGACACCGTCACCCACTTCGCCGGCGGCTACTGGAACCCCGGCATCATCCTCGGGCTCCTGTACTTCGGGCTGATCGTCCTGGCGGTGTTCGGTTCCCCGGTGGACGACCGCCGGGTGCTCCTGGACCTGCGCCCCCGTTCGCCGGGGCGGGAGCTGGCGGCCCTGGCCTTCGGCGCGCTGGTGGTCGCCCTGGTCGCGGGGAAGATCAGCGGCTCGGCCTTCGCCGTGCGGTACGCGGCGGTTCTGTTTCCCTTCATGATCATCCTGGTCGCCCTGGGCACCGACGTGTTCACCGACCGCCGCGCTCGGGGGGGCATCCTGGCCCTGGCCGCCGTCCTCGGGCTGTGGGCTTCGGTGCCCAACCTGATGGGGGAGCGGACGAACGCCCCCCGCGTGGCGTCGGCCCTCGAGGCCAACGCCCGACCGGGCGACGTCGTCGCCTACTGCCCCGACCAGCTCGGCCCGTCGGTCACCCGCGAACTGCAGGCCGAGGGCCTCGTCCAGCTCACCTTCCCGCGCGCCGCACCCCCGGACATCGTTGACTGGGTCGACTACCAGAAGGTCGTCAAGGCCACGTCCACCAGCGGTTTCGCCCGGATGTTGCTCGACCGGGCCGGCCCCGAACATGACGTCTGGGTGGTGTGGGCCCCCGGCTACCGTACCCTCGGCACCCGGTGCCAGAACCTGATCGAGCGCCTGGGCGACGCCCGGCCCGACAACCAGCGCGTCGTCAAGGTTTCCACCAAGTACTTCGAGCGCCCGGGCCTCGTCCGCTTCCGCCCCTGACGGGGGGTTTCGCCCGCGCCCGGTAGGCTGGATAACGGTTTGAGCAATTCCGCCTCCCCGGCAAACTCCGATCCCGCCCCGTCAGCCGCGCCGGAAAACCTCCGTGTCGTGGTGATCGGCGCGGGCCCGGCCGGGCTCACGGCGGCGTACAAGCTGGGCCAGCGAGGGGTGAAATCCACTGTCCTGGAGGCGGATTCGGTCGTCGGCGGCATCAGTCGCACCGTCCAGCAGGACGGCTGGCGTTTCGACATCGGCGGTCACCGGTTCTTCACCAAGGTTCGGGCCGTGGAGGAGCTCTGGCACGAGATCCTGGCCGACGACGAGTTCCTGATACGGCCGCGGATGAGCCGCATCTATTACAACGGCTCGTTCTTCGACTACCCGCTGAAGCCCATGAACGCCCTCAAGGGGCTGGGCATGGTCGAAGCCGTCCTCTGTGTGGCGTCCTACGGCTGGGCCCGGGTCCGGCCCCCGAAGGACCAGACCACGTTCGAGGGCTGGGTCTCGGCCCGCTTCGGCGCCCGTCTGTACCGGATCTTCTTCAAGACCTACACGGAGAAGGTGTGGGGCGTTCCCGCCAGTGAGATCAAGGCCGACTGGGCCGCCCAGCGCATCAAGAACCTCTCGCTGTCCAAGGCCGTCCTCAACGCGGTGCTGCCCAAGCGGAACCAGAAGGACATCACCAGCCTCATCGAGGAGTTCCAGTACCCCAAGCACGGTCCCGGGATGATGTGGGAACGCTGCCGGGAGCTGGTCGAGGAGCAGGGGAGCGACGTGCTCATGGAGACGCCCGCCACCCGCGTGCACCACGAGGGCGGCCGGGCCGTGGCTGTGACCGGCGGCACCGTCAGGTACGACGCCACCCACGTCATCTCCTCCATGCCCATCAGCACCCTCATCAAGATCATGGACCCGCCGCCTCCCCCCGACGTCCTGGCTGCCGCCGACGGCCTGAGCTACCGGGACTTCCTCACCGTGGCCCTGGTCGTACCGGTGGAGAACGGCTTTCCCGACAACTGGATCTACGTCCACTCGCCGGACGTCCGCCTCGGTCGGATCCAGAACTTCGGCTCGTGGTCGCCCCACATGGTCAAGGAAGGGAAGACCTGCCTCGGCCTCGAGTACTTCGTGTTCGAGGGTGACGACCTGTGGACGTCCCCCGACGAGGAGCTGGTGGAGCTGGGCAAGCGCGAGCTGGCCAAGCTGGGGCTGGTCGATCCCGAACGGGTGGAGGCGGGCTACGTGGTGCGGATGCCCAAGGCCTACCCGATGTACAACGACACCTACAAGGCCAACGTCGCCACCCTCCGGGGGTGGCTGGAGCAGAACGCCCCCAACGTGTATCCCGTGGGCCGCAACGGGATGCACAAGTACAACAACCAGGACCACTCCATGTACACGGCCATGCTCTCGGTGGAGAACATCCTCGGCGCCAGCCACGACATATGGACGGTCAACGTGGAGGCCGAGTACCACGAGGAGAAGGGCGCCGGCGAGGGCAGCGGAGGCACCCAGAAGGCCGTCGCCGCCGGGTCCTGAGCCTGGTGCATGCCCCGGTCGTGGGATGAGCCGGCGTTACGCTCGGGCGGGTGAGCCGTCTGGCTGATCTCGACACCCGCCTCTTCCGCGCCGAGCCGTCGGCCCTCGCCGCCGTCGACCTCGACGACCCGGCGTGGCGGGTCGCCGTTCTCGGGGCCTTGAGCAAGCCCGCTCCCATCACCACCACCGAGGCCATCGAGCTGGCGGTGAAGGACTGGTGGGCGGAGAAGCTCGAGGCGCACGCCGGCGATGCCAAGACGTCGTCCCAGTTCTCGAAGTTCTTCGGCCAGGTCGGGTTCCTCAAGAAGTACAAGCCCTACGGGATCAAGTTCGCCGCGCCCTTCGGCTACTCGATCTTCCTCCTGCAGGACGGCATGGGGTTCAGCATCCAGCTCCATCGGGTTCCCAAGGTGGAGGCGTTCCACATCCTGCGGGCGGGGACCGGCTCCCTCGTCCTGCTCTGCGGGGTCGACGAGTGGCGCGCTCACCGCGAGGACCTGATCCGGGAGCTGGAGCCGGGCACCAGTCGCCACACGTCCCTGACCTTCGAGCCCGAGCCCGGCGACGTGGTGGTTGTGGACGACATCGAGCTCGTCCACACCGTCCTGGGGTGCATCCTCGAGGAGTACGCCACGACCTCGAACGACGCCGTGGAGCGCCTGTTCGACCAGAACCTCGGCGTGGAGACCGTCATCCCCGACGACCACCCTTCGCTGCGAGCCCTGCTGGCCGAGTGCGGCGGGGTCCAGCCCCGGTCGCGGCTTCTGAAGTCGGCTTCGGCCTCGGCCTGGACCCGGAGCCCGCTCGACTCGGCCGCCGGATCCCTGGTCGACATGCCCGAGCAAGGGCTGCGAGCCGATCACCTCGTGCTGGGGTCGGGCGAGAGCCGGCCGGTGAGCGTCGACGAGGACCGGGTGTGCACCCTCACCTGCCTCGTCGGCGGGGCGGTGGTGGCCTTGCCGGCAGGCGAGGTTCGCCTCGGTCCGGCCGATACGACGGCGATCGCCCCTGGGGAGCACGTCTCCGTTCAGGCCGACGTCCCCGGCACCCGGGTGGCGGTGTGCACCGTTCCCCGGGACATGGCCTTCGGCGACTTCCGGAGCAGCCTGGCCGGGCGTCGCACCGTCGCCTGAACCCTGTCGCTACTCGCGCGGGCTGGCCTCAGGTCACCGGCTTTCCCGCCACAGGGCGAGACGCAACCGCGTGAGGCCGTACACGGTGCGGGGGATGCGGCGGGCGATCCCACTCCGCGATGGCCGGCGTTCTTCCACGAGGACCGGGATCTCGGTGACCTTCAGCCCCGCCCGCTCGGCCCGGAGGACCAGCTCGGTGTCGAACAGGTCGGTGCCGTAGCGGCAGGCGGCGGCCACGTCCTTGAGCGGGGCGCGCCGGACGACCTTGATCCCATGGGTGTCCGACACCTTGAGCCCGAACCCGAAGCGCAGGATCGACGAGAAGACGGTGGTGATCAGCCGCCGTTGCCAGGCGCGGGTGTCCACCGAGCCCTCGCCCCGCTTGCTGCCGATGACGATGTCGGGCCCGTCGGGGCCCTCGACGGCGGCCATGGCCCGGTCGAGGAAGTCGAACTCGTAGTAGTCGACGTCGAAGATGACGACCAGGTCTCCGGCGGCGTCGAGGAAACCCGTGCGCAGGGCCCGCCCGTAGTCGGGATCGGGGAGGCTGAGGGCCCGGACCTCGGGCACCTCGGCTGCCAGCCGCCGGGAGATCTCCGCGGTTGCGTCGGTCGATCCGTTCTCGACGATCACGATCTCGAACTGGTGCCCGCGGGCGCGCAGGGCCTCGGCCACGTCCCGAACAGACGCGTCGAGGAGGCCCTCTTCGTTGTGGGCGGGCATGACGACCGACAACACGGCTCCGGAGCGTAGGCGAGCCTGGCCCTCCCACCCCCAACTAGGCTGGTTGGGCCCCGGAAGAAAGGAATCATGTCCCTCGACGCCATTTTCAAGGCCTACGACATCCGCGGGGTCGTTCCCGACCAGCTGGATGCCCCCACCGCCCGGTCCATCGGCTGGGCTTTCGCCCGCTTTGCCGAGTCGCCGCGGCTGTTGGTGGCCAGGGACATGCGCCCCTCGGGTGAAACCCTGATCGACGCCTTCTCCGAAGGGGCCACGCTCGCCGGCGTGGACGTGGTGAACCTGGGCCTGGCCTCCACCGACCTGCTCTACTACGCCGCCGGCCACCTGAAGGCTCCGGGGGCGATGTTCACCGCCTCCCACAACCCGGCCCAGTACAACGGGATCAAGCTGTGCCTGGCGGGCGCCCGGCCCGTCGGCCAGGACACCGGCCTGGCCGAGATCAAGACCATGGCCGAGAGCGGGCCGTCCCTCGACGGCCGCGCCCACGGGCTGGTCTCCTACCTGGACCTTCTGGGTGAATTCGCGGAGCACGTCCGCTCCTTCGTCGACCGCAAGGTCCTGCAGCCCCTGCACGTGATCGCCGATACGGCCAACGGCATGGGTGGGCTCGTGGTGCCTGCCGTGTTCGACGGGCTGCCCTACAAGCTGGAGATCCTCTTTCCCGAGCTCGACGGGTCCTTCCCCAACCACCCTCCCGACCCCATCCAGCCCGAGAACCTCAAGGCCCTGCAGGAGCGAGTGCTCGAGGTCGGAGCCGACGTCGGCCTTGCCTTCGACGGTGACGCCGACCGGGTCTTCCTCGTCGACAACAAGGCGCAGACGATCTCGGGATCGACGACCACCGCCCTCGTGGCCAAGGCCATGCTCGAGAAGCAGCCCGGCTCGAAGATCATCTACAACCTGATCTGCTCCAAGTCGGTGCCCGAGATCATCAAGGAGAACGGCGGCGAGCCCGTCCGCACGCGCGTCGGCCACTCCTTCATCAAGACGGTCATGGCCCAGACTGACGCCGTCTTCGGCGGCGAGCACTCCGGCCACTACTACTTCCGGGACAACTACCGGGCCGATTCCGGGCTGATCGCAGCCATGATCGTCCTCGAGCAGCTGTCGAAGAACGAGGAGCCCCTCTCCGACTACCGCAAGGCCTTCGAGCGCTACGCCGACTCGGGCGAGATCAACGTGGAAGTCGACGATCCCCCTGCCGTGATCGACCGGGTCGCCGCTGCTTTCGACGGGGTGGACCAGGACCGCACCGACGGCATGACCCTCGACTTCGGAGAATGGTGGGTGAACCTCCGGCCGTCGAACACCGAGCCCCTCCTGCGGGTGAACCTGGAGGCGGCCGACGACGCTTCCTGCCGTGAGCACCTGTCCGAGATCCTCGAGATCGTGAAGGGCGACTGATGGCCCTCGACCAGTTGCTGCTGGAGATCCTGGCTTGCCCCGAGGACAAGGGCCCCCTCCTGTACTTCGCCGGTGAGGACGCCCTGTACAACCCCCGCCTCAAGCGCCGGTACGCCATCCGGGACGACATTCCCATCATGCTGATCGACGAGGCCGAGACCGTGTCCGACGACGAGCACGCCCGGCTGGTGGCCAAGGCGGAGGCCGAGGGCATCAGGCCCACGTTCGCCTCTTGAGCATCGGATCCGGCGTGGAAGGGAGCGGTCCCGCGCTCGACAGCGAGGGCATGCTGGCGGCCAGCGCCCGCGTTCCCGAGCAGATCGTCGACTCCGCCAATCGGGCCCGCGGCCTCGACAACCTTCCGGACAGGGAGGAGATCGAGAACGTCGTCGTCCTGGGGATGGGGGAGTCGGGTGTGGCCGGAGAGATCCTCGTCTCGGCCGCCGGCCCCTACATGCCGGTTCCCGTCCTCATCTTCCGCAGCTACAACGTGCCCGCCTTCGTCGGCGAGGGCTCGCTGGTCTTCGCCCTGTCCTTCTCGGGCGACGTCGAGGAGACGGTGGAGGCCGTCACCGAAGCCGCCCTGCAGGGCGGCCGGGTGGTCATCGTCACCCAGGGCGGGGAGCTCGGGCACCTGGCCCGGTCCTGGGACGCCCCCTTGGTGGAGATCGGCGGCGACATCCCCCAGGCCAGGGTGGCCCTGGGCTCCCTGGCCATCCCCCCTCTCGTCGTCCTGGAGGAGATCGGGCTGTTCCCGGGCGCCGGCCACTGGATCAACCTCGCCGTCGAACAGCTGATCTCGCGCCGCGACCGGCTGGTGAAGCCGGGCAACGAGGCCGAGCTGCTGGCCCGCCGGATCGGGCGCACCCTGCCCCTCGTCTACGGCGGGGGCGGGCTCGGAGGTGTGGCTGCCCACCGGTGGAAGACCCAGTTCAACGAGAACGCCAAGGTGCCCGCCTTCTGGAACACCCTGCCCGAGCTGTGCCACAACGAGGTCGTGGGCTGGGGCCAGCACGGTGATCTCACCCGTCAGGCGTTCACCGTCGTCAACCTCCGCCACGACTTCGAGCACCCCCAGCTGTCCGAGCGCTTCCGCCTGGTCAACGAGTTGATCGACGAGGTGGTGGCCGGTCCCGAAGAGGTGCAGGCCGAAGGGGAGGGCGAGCTGGCCCAGCTCCTCGACCTCATACTCATCGGAGATTTCACGTCCATATACCTCGCACTGCAGGAGGGGATCGATCCCGGTCCCGTCCCCGTGCTCGACGACATCAAGGGCGCCCTCGCCGACGCCCGTGCCCAAGGAGCCGAACCCACATGAGCTACGACATCGCCGACCCGACCCTTGCCGAGCTGGGCCGCCAGCGGATCGCCTGGGCGGACACTCACATGCCCGTGCTGGCCAGCATTCGCGAGCGGTTCGCCAAGGAGCGGCCCCTCGACGGGATCACCATCGCCGCCTGCCTCCACATCACCACGGAGACGGCCAACCTGCTCCGCACCCTCGAAGCGGGCGGGGCCAAGGTGGTGGCCTGCGCCTCGAACCCCCTGTCGACCCAGGACGACGTGGCCGCCGCCCTCGCCCTCGAAGAGGGCATGGAGGTGTTCGCCATCAAGGGCGAGGACACCGAGACCTATTTCCGCCACATGGACGCCGTCCTCGACTGCCACCCCCACCTCACCATGGACGACGGCTGTGACCTCGTCTCCCGCCTCCACCAGGAGCGCAAGGACCAGGTGCCCGAGGTGATCGCCGGCACCGAGGAGACCACCACCGGCGTGATCCGCCTGCGGGCCATGGAGAAGGACGGGGCGCTGCGCTTTCCCATCGTGGCCGTGAACGACGCTGACACCAAGCACATGTTCGACAACCGCTACGGCACCGGGCAGTCCACCCTGGACGGGGTCATCCGGGCCACCAACGTCCTGCTGGCGGGCAAGGTCCTGGTCGTGGCCGGGTACGGGTACTGCGGCAAGGGCGTGGCCAGCCGAGCCCGCGGCATGGGCAGCCAGGTCGTGGTGTGCGAGGTCGACCCGCTGCGGGCTCTCGAGGCCGTCATGGACGGCTTCCGGGTCGAGCCCATGATCGACGCCGCCCGCGAGGGCGACATCTTCATCACCGTGACGGGCGACCGTGACGTGCTCCGGGGAGAGCACTTCGGGGCCATGAAGGACGGGGCCATCGTGTGCAACTCCGGCCACTTCGACGTCGAGATCGACCTGGCCAAGCTGAGTGAGATGGCGGAAGGCAGGCGCCGCGAGGTGCGGCCCTTCGTGGAGGAGTTCGTGGTCGGGGGCGCCAGCGGCGAGCACCGCATCCTCGTGCTGGCCGAGGGCCGGCTGGTTAACCTGGGCGCGGCCGAAGGTCACCCGGCGGCCGTCATGGACATGAGCTTCGCCAACCAGGCCCTCTGCGCCGAGTGGGTGCTGAGCCAGCGCGGCAAGCTCGAGCCGCGGGTGTACGACGTCCCCCGGGATATCGACCAGGAGATCGCCCGGGTCAAGCTCGACACCATGGGGATCCAGATCGACACCCTCACCCCCGAGCAGGCCGAGTACCTCTCTTCCTGGACCGTCGGCACCTAGTTCTCTGCGCCTCCGGCGCCCCGGGCGGGGCCCCAACCCCGCCCTCCTCCCGAGCGTGGGGCCCCTGCCCCACGCCGGGCCGTATGTCGCTGCACCTGCGCGCGCGACGGGGCGGCGCCCGTCACGCGGCCCCGGGTTCGTCGGGCGTCAGCCACCGCCATCGGCCCGGGC
>JBHENM010000363.1:0-1399 GCA_046262035.1 Acidimicrobiales bacterium
AGGTCGGCGGCCGGACAGTTGGTGGAGATGTCGAGCGACCAGCCTCCGGAGATGGACCCGGCATCGCTGAACGTGCTGTCATCCATCACGTAGAGGCTCCACGTGCCGTTGGGGTTGGTCCCGTCGAACACGGACAGGGTCATGCCGCGGGGCGCGGGCGGCGCCGGCGCGGGGAAGAAGTCGGTGATGGTCAGGAAATTGGTGGGTCGGTAGCTCCCGCTGACGATCTGAGCGCTGTCGGGCAAGGTGACGGCGGCCTCGTCGTCGAAGGTGAGGTTCACCCCGGACAGATCGGGCCCGCCGCCGGCGTCGGACATGAGGAGAGCGCTCTGCCCCTGAGGGCCGGCGACCAGGACGTCAATGTCGTCGGGGAAGGTGTGGCTCACCCCCCTGAGGGTGACGTTGATGTCGCTCACCGTGCATCCGGTCAGGCCGCCGACGGTGATCGTCGAGGGATAGGGCGTCGAGGTTCCATTGCCGAACTGGACGGGTTGGATGATTATCGGACCCGGGTTGGAGACAATGACCGCTCCCGCCGGGCCGGCACCGGCAACCGCCAGGACGAGGGTGATTACCGCCGAAACCGCGATTCCAACCGCCGACTCGCGCACTCGCATGATTATCCCTTTCGCCACAGGCCCCAGCCGGGGATATTTGCGGAGGGAGGCTATCAAGTCCGCCATGGTCGGCCGCCCTGTGCCTCCCGCTCAGAGGGCCGCTCGGGCCCTACACTTCGGCGTCGGTCGGAGGCTCTGAATGGACGTGTGGGTGCGACTGGCGCTCGGGCTGGCCGGGCTGGCGGTATTCGCCAACCTGACCCTCGACGACGCCCGGGCCCTGCACACCCGATGCGGCGTGCCCGTGCCCTGGACCCTGGCCGCCACGGGAGCCACCGTCGTCGCCGGCCTTGTACACCTCGCACTCACCCCGGAGCACTGGGAGGAGTCGTCGGTCTACGGCGCCTTCTTCCTCGTGTCAGGAATGGTGCAGCTGCTGCTGGCGTCGGTCCTGACTCGGCCCGCGAGCAGCGCACGGACCTGGTACGCGACCATCGCCGTAAATCTGGTGCTGGTCGGGGTCTACGCCCTGACCCGCCTCGTCCCACCCCTAGGGGCGGATCTTCCCGAGGCGGTCGACGCCATCGGCGTGGTCACGGTGGTGGCCGAGCTGGCGGCGGCCACGCTGGCCTACCTGATCACGTACCGTCACCGCTTGTCGGGCGAGGCCCGACGACCTCGAACTGAGCCATCATGTCCCGATCCTCGTGCTCGAGACGATGGCAGTGGTACACGTACGGGCCCGTGAACCCGGAGAACTTGACGAGGATCCGCATCGTCTCGAACGGCCCCACGGAGACCGTGTCCTTGAGGCCCGCCTCGAACGCCTGAGGCGGCCGCCC
>JBHENM010000364.1:0-1203 GCA_046262035.1 Acidimicrobiales bacterium
GTGTGTGTCCCGCGGAGTGGTGGGATTTTGAGGGCTGAACCGGGCACCCCTGGTACCACCCGTCGTCTTCCCGGGCCTTGACGGGGCTCTGAGAGGGCGGTTTCGGGAGGGTCCACCACCTGAGGGGGCCATCGCGGGATCTTCAGCGTGTTCCTAGCCGGGATCACGAAGGAGACGAACCACGATGGCCCTTGACCAGTCTGCACTCACCGACCTGCTCGACGCGCTGCGCTCGGGCGGAGACCTCGACTTCATGCGCGAGGCCATGCAGCTCGTGCTGCAGGCCCTGATCGACCTGGAGGCGACCGAGAAGATCGGCGCCGCACGGTATGAGCGCACCGACAACCGCACCACCCACCGCAACGGCAGCCGCTCCCGGCTGCTGTCGACCAAGGCCGGCGACGTCGAGCTGGCCATCCCCAAGCTGCGCCACGGCAGCTTCTTCCCCGCCCTGCTGGAGCCCCGCCGGCGCATCGACCGGGCCCTGTGGGCGGTGATCATGGAGGCCTTCGTGCATGGGGTGAGCACCCGCAAGGTCGACGATCTCGTCGCCGCCCTGGGCATCGACGCCGGTGTGTCCAAGAGCCAGGTGTCCCGCATCTGCGCCGAGCTCGACGCTGCCGTCACGGCGTTCCGAGAGCGGCGCCTGGACCACATCGAGTTCCCCTATGTCTTCCTTGACGCCACCTACGTCAAGGCCCACGAGGGCGCCAGCGTCGTGTCCAAGGCCATCATCGTGGCCACCGGCGTCTCCGCGGACGGCAACCGCGAGGTCCTGGGCCTGGCCGTGGGCGACAGCGAGGACAAGGCGTTCTGGACTGCGTTCCTACGCTCGCTGCGGGCCAGAGGCCTCGCCGGGGTGCGCCTGGTCATCTCCGACGCCCACGAGGGGCTACGCAGCTCCATAGAGCGGGTCATGCTCGGCGCCGCCTGGCAGCGCTGCCGGGTGCACTTCCTGCGCAACGTGCTGGCCAAGGTGCCCAGGGGCAGCGCCGAGATGGTGGCCGCCGCCATCCGCACCGTGTTCGCCCAGCCCGACGCCGCCGCAGTGGCCGACCAGCTCGACTCCATCGCCGGCAAGCTGGGCCGTCAGTTCCCGGCCGTCGAGGCCATGCTGCGGGAGGCCGGCCCCGACGTCTGCGCCTTCGCCGCCTTCCCCATGGCCCACTGGAAGAAGATCTGGAGCACGAACCCGTTGGAGCG
>JBHENM010000365.1:0-1023 GCA_046262035.1 Acidimicrobiales bacterium
TCACCGATGACGGTGGCCCCGGGGTTGCTACGAGCAGGCCTTCCTTCCGCGCCCGCCGGCCCGCCAGGGCCGAATCGCGGGCGCAGCAAGCACAGCCTGCGAGGTGAGAGACCCCCGAGAAAAAACCTGGTACCTGAGGAGCGGGGGCGGGAGCGGAGCGACCAGGGGGGAGGCCGGCGGCGGCCGCCCCCCATGGGCCCGTCAGGGCCCATCCGAGGTCACGCCTGGCCGGCGCTGTCAACCCCCTCTTGGCGCGACGAGGAGGGGGTTGCGTCAGCGTCGCCTGCGAGATTTGCGCGACGCCTCGCAGGCCAGGCAGGGCCGTCCCGGGTTTTCGCGGTCGTGGATGACACAGGCACGGATGTGCGGGGCCGAGTTCGTCGCCCCGCCAGCTGTCGTCACCGCAGATGCGGCACTTGCCCACCGGCGGCGGCTCGGGGGAAGTGGGGCCGGGCCGTGGGCGGGCGGTCATGAATCAGGCCAACCGGCTGGTTTCGCGCTTAGCCGAGTTCCTGGGGCCAGGGGACACTCGGGGTCGTGGCCCTCATGGCGCAGGTAGGTCGGCGACTGCGCCTCCTCGCACCACGAGCACCAAGCCTCCCGGCCGCCGCTGGTCGACTCGTCGAGGACAGTGTCGTCGCCCACGTGGACGATGAGGGGTCGGTGCAGGTGCTCGTCGGAGATAGCTGAGATGGACACCACGTAGGCGCCGGCGTCGTTGACGTAGTGGGAGATGCTGGGACCGTCGGCTGTGGCCATCACCCTCACCCCCTTCCCGCCTGATCGGGATCGTCGTCGGCGAGGGCCACCACATCGAGGGCGTCGAGTAGCCCGACGATCAGCTCTCGAGCGGCCTGGGCGGCTAGGGACAGGACGTGGGTGACATGCGCGTTGGCCTCTACGAAGATCAGCACCTTCGCCTCGCCCGGGAGCGGGACTGTGTGGATGGCCACCTCGGTGTCCGTGAGGGATGTGGGGCTGTGCGGCTCGGCCATGACGGCTCCTTTCGACCCGGTCCCGGCT
>JBHENM010000366.1:0-2254 GCA_046262035.1 Acidimicrobiales bacterium
CGACATCATCTGCGGTGGCGAGGGCAACGACCGCCTCCTCGGGGGTGACGGCAACGACCAGCTGTTCGGCGACAATGGCACCGACCAGCTCTTCGGAGGTCCGGGCAACGACGCCCTCAACGGCGGGGCCGGCGTTCCCGATGCCTGCTTCGGCGAGGACGGCACTGACTCGGCCACCGGTTGCGAGTCCATCTCTACTGTTCCGTAGGCTGGAGGCCGGCTTCGAGAAGCGTTCCATAGGTGCTGGTTGAGGCCCTGGAGTAGCGGTATGTGGAGTATGTTGATCTCCACGCTATGAACGGGCGGCTGGGGGCGGAAATGCGGCTGGGGGCGACACGTTGACGGGCACTCTGACGGGAACGCGCCCGGTTGTGGCCATGGTGCCCGTCGTCGTGGCGGCCGTGGTCACAGTGGTGGCCAACCGGCCGGCTACGGCCGCCATCGGCGACATCACCGTCGTCGCGGGAACCGGCCCCGGTGGATTCAGCGGCGATGGGGGCCCGGCCACCGCGGCCCAGATCAACGGGCCTAACGACGCCGTAGTCGATGCCGCCGGCAACGTCTACATCGCCGACACCCAGAACCACCGCATCCGCCGCGTAACGCCCGCAGGGGTCATCACCACGGTCGCGGGCACCGGCGCTCCCGGCTTCAGCGGCGACGGTGGGCCCTCGGCCTCGGCCCAGCTCGACGGGCCGAGCTCGGTCGCCATCGACCAGCTCGGGAACCTGCTGATCTCCGAGTCCAACAACATGCGCATCCGCTACATCAACTTCGGCGGCGCCCCCGTCACCGTCTACGGAGTGGCGGTGCAGCCGGGGACCATCCGAACCGTGGCCGGAACCGGGCTACCCGGCTTCAACGGCGACAACCGGATCGCCACGTTGGCCCAGCTCAACACCCCCGGTGGCATTGACGTCGATTCCGCCGGCAACCTCTTCATCGCCGACGAGTCCAACTTCCGCATCCGTCGTGTCGACCGGGCCACCGGCACCATCACCACCGTGGCCGGCAACGGAGCCTCCGGCGCCACCGGCGACGGCGGTCCCGCCACCGCGGCCACCCTCAACCCCCTCGACGTGGCCGTGGACAGCCTGGGCAACGTCCTGGTCGCCCAGCCGGACAGCCAACGCGTCCGTTACGTAAACCTCACGGGGGGGCCCGCCACCGCTTACGGCGTGACCGTGCCCGCGGGGGCCATCGCCACCGTGGCCGGGCCGGGCACCGTCGGCGTCGTCGGCGACGGCGGTCCCGCCACCTCGGCCCGCCTCGGCTTTCCCAACGGCGTCGCCGTCGACTCCGCCGACAACCTCTACATCGGCGCTCTCGCCGGGCACCGGGTGCGTCGGGTGGAGCGGACCAGTGGAATCATCAACACCGTGGCCGGCACAGGTACGGCCGGCAGCGGACCCTACGGCGGGCCTGCCACCTCGGCCGCTTTCGAGGGGCCTGTAACCGGCACTATCGACCACCAGGGCAACCTGCTGATCGTCGACGCCTCCCCCAGCAATCGCATCCTCAAGGTGGAGCTGGTCAGCAGCACGCCGACCACGGCCAGTCCGCCGACAACCGTCACGTCCACCACGGCACCTCCGACAACCGTCACTCCCACCACGGCACCTCCAACAACCGCCGCCCCTACGACGACGGTCGTGGCCACCACCATCTCAACCACGGGCCGTCCGCCCGGTAGCTGTATGGCTGCCGCTCAACGGGCGAAAGCCCAGGTCAACGCCCAGATCAGTCAGGCTCAGGGCAGGGTGCGCCAAGTCTTCAGTGGCGCACAGGCCGAGGCCCTGGTGGCCCGGCTCGAGCTAGCCCGCAGCCGAGCCAACGCCGCTATCGATGCTGTCATTGCGAATTGTCCGTCCGGTGTCTAACCTGCATCCCAGCCCATGGTGAGCGTCGCGGTACTCCGCGGCGATGGCGCACCCCACTCGAAAGGAAACACCCGGTGAAGCAACGAGTCCTCGCTCTTGGATCCGTAATAGCTGTGGTTGCGGCGATCATGGTCGCCAACGTGGCCGAGGGCGCCTTCCCTGGCACCAACGGCAGGATCGTCTTCATTTCCGACAGGGACGGTGACAACGAGGTCTTCACCATGAACCCGGACGGCAGCAACCAGGTGAACCTGACCAACAACACGGCCACCGAGTTCGAGCCTGCCTGGTCGGCCGACGGCACGAAGATCGTGTTCGTCTCCAACCGCGACGCCAACAACGAGATCTACACCATGAACTCAGACGGCATGAAC
>JBHENM010000367.1:0-6262 GCA_046262035.1 Acidimicrobiales bacterium
GCCAGGGCGCCGACGAGCGTCGGGCCTCAATGGGATGTAGGGGTCGCAGCCGGGAGGCGGCGCGGCGACCCCTATGAAACAGGTATGGCGAACGGGAGATCCTCGATGCCGGCAGGGGCCGTATCCTGGGAGACAACGGTGGACGGCGAGTGGGTGGTCGACTGGCAGGAGCTGGCTGCTCTGCGGGAGCGATGGGCCAGGACCGGCCCGAGTGGAAGGTGGCTACCGGCGCGTATCGCGGCCAAGGTCCACGAGAACTTCGCCGCCTTCGTCGCCTTCGTGGCCGTCCACGTCAGTGGGAAGGTCCCGCCCGAGCCCGCAATGGCGATGGTGTTCTTCGGCCCTCCGGGAATTCCTCCGCCGGAGATGTGGCATTCCTACCAGTCGCTCCACGAGCGGGTGACCGTCGCGGCAAAGCCGCGAGAGCTGAACCCTCTTGACCTGATGCTCGCCTTCGGCTGCGGGTGGCGTCGGGCGGTGGTCGCAGAAGAAGGGCCGTGGTGGGGGCGTTGGGAAGTGGCCTACGCCACCATGATCAACCAGGTAGGGGCGTCGCTCCGAGCCACCAACCACCTGCTCGCAGAACAGTTCCCTCAGTTCCAGCTCAGCCGTGACGACGTGCTCGAGTTCGCCGGCGATTTCACCGTCTCGCTGTTGGGATCGTGTGACTGCGGGCACCACCGGCGAGGCTGCCGGAAGGAGTGTGGTCGTGACTGCTGCTTTGCTCCCCACGACGTGGCCGAGTGGAACCCGGGCAAGTGTCACCTGCGGCCGTTCATCGATCAGGCTGTCCGGGGCACGGCCACTCGCCAGATCCTCGGAGCGGCCTTCGCCGAGAGCCTCACCTTCCGCACCATGGAGCGGGAGGGGCGGATCTCGCGGCGTCGGGTCGAGTTCAAGTCCTGTCCCCTTTGCGAGCAACTGTACGAGGAGGAGACCTGTCCGACGCCCGGCTGCGACGGGCCCGGGCGGTCGCCGGTTCGCCGCGTGGCCCGACCCAACTGGCTCATCCACGCCGAGCACGAAGGCGGCAACTACCGCGAGATGATCCGATGGGTCTGCGGGGGCTGCAAGAACATCTACCCCATCCGGTTCAAGCTTCATGAGCGCGTGGTGGATGACCCGTGTCCCATGTGCAGCTGGAAGCCGGCACCGGAAGAGCGGGCGGCCACGATCACGGTCTGGGTCAGGTTGCCGCCGGGCGAACGCGCCCGGGGCAACTGGGCCGGACGCGACGACCCCTATGACCCCGAGGGCGAGGAGGGGATGACAGATGACGAGTGACGCGGCCGCTAGAGCGTGGGGCGAAGCCCAGAGGCTGCTCGTGGAGCGAGGTCCGTGGACGACCGAGGGCGGTGCCTACCTCGAGTCGGACGAGGTCACCGTGCTGATCCATCCCGTGTTCGACGACGCCGACGGCCGCAGCCTCCAGCCGGGCGCGGTCGATGTCGTGATCACCGTACGCCCGAGACTCCATCGCCATCTGCCGGCCGGAGCCGGCGTGCATCTGGTCGGGCCGGCGGGCCACGCGCGGTCGGAGCCGTTGGGTGCCAGAGGGCAGGCCGTGTTCCATCAGCTGCCCGTCGGGGAGTGGAGCGCCCAGCTCGTGGTTGTCGACCCGACCACCTCCGCCCCGAAGCGAGGACCACTGGCCGATGTGATCCCGTTGCGCAGTTTCTCCCGTCAGCTCCCAGCCGCGGCCGGCGGTGAGGAGCGTCTGATCGGGGGGACCTACGCCAGCCTGGATGGCCGGCTGACGACGGAGGTGGTGGAGACCCCGGAGGCCCGTCTCGTGGTCCGGATCTCGGCCGCCGATCCTCCCGACGCGGTAGTCCTGGTCCGCCTGAGGTGGGCCCTCGTCGCCCCCGGCCTCGACGACAGGACGGAGACTCTCGTCGTACCCTTGGCCCCCAGCGGCGACGGCGGGGAGATGATGGCCAAGTACGACCTCGGTTCGGTGGACAAGGTGCAGGCGGTGAGGATCGGCCCGGCCGAATGGGCTGAGCCGGCCGACGTGACGGCGGAGCTCGTGCGCCGGGCCTTCGGCTTCTCCCTCTACGGCAGCGCTCGGCGGGCATGGGAGCAGCTCGCCGCCAGCGGTGTCTGCGCTCCCGCGACCCAGTCAGCGTTGCTGGAGATGTTGGAACGCTGAGACCGGTGACCGACCACGCTCGCCGACGCGTTCGCGCCCTCGCCGGGAGTGGCTTCGACGAGGCTGCGCGCCGGTGGCTGATCAGCCCGCCAGGGCTCCTGGCCGCCTGCCAGGAGGCGGTGGCGGACGAGGACGCCGGCTTCTTCGACGAGGTCGCCGCCAGTCCCCTGTTGGCCCGGCTGGACGATGAGTCCCTGCGGACCGCAGGGCCCCGGCCGTCCGACCGCGCCTCGGCCTTGATCTGCGCTGGGCGGCTGGCTCACTGGTGCCTGACCTATGGCGTCGACCCCACACCCCTGCCGCCTTGGCTGGAGGTGGCCGTCAAGGGCTTTTCTCTCCCGGGTATCTCCTCCGGACAGGATCTGAGTCCCTGGGCCGCCCCCGCAGGGGTGCTGGCTGAGATCGCCCCGAAGATCCGCGACCCCGCGGCCAGAGCCACGGCAGTGGTGGAGGCTGTCCATCACGGCGCCGCCCACCCCGCTCTGCTGGCCGTCGGCGACCTCGTACACCACTTCTTGCCCGGACCCGCGGCACCCAGGACAACCGGCCGCACAACGGTGCTCATCCTCACCAGCCGCCACCGCGAGGGCGAGCTGGTCCAGCTGGTGGTGGTTGAACGGAAGGGCCCGCCAGGGATCGCCCTCGACGCTCTCGCCGGCCCGTTCACCCGCGCCGATGCCGCCTTCGGCGCTGCCGCGGAGACGGCGTGGCGTGCCACTCGGTCGCCGTCCCTGAGCGCTCGCTGGGCGGTGATATCCGATCGCACCGGAGCCGCTCTGGAGGTCATCGAGGGGAGGTCGGTCGGAGCGGGAGCTGCCCTCGCCCTGCGATATCTCAGCTGTTCGGATCTGCCCCCACTCGACCCGAGCTGGGCGATCACCGGGGCCGTCGGCGCCACCGGCGCGCTCTGTTCGCTCCTGGAGGACGATCACAACCTGGCGACCTATCGGACGAAGCTGGTAGCGGCCGGGAACCGGAAGGTCGTGGTGCCGAGGTCTGATCACCCTCACATCGTCGGCCTCGTCGAATCCGGAGGGGTCAAGGCCAGCCTGCTGCCCGCAGCCAACGTCGGTGAGATCGTCGAAGCCGCCGCGAGCGACCTTGTCGCCAGGAGCGCCTACGACAAAGCGATACAGCGTGGCGCCAAGGCCAGGTGGAGGGCCGGCGCCGCCGTCACCTTGTTCGCCGTCGTCGCCGGGGCGGCTGCGTACCTCCTGTTTTCGGGGGGCGACCGGCCTTCACCGTCCAAGTCGACGTCCATCGCCCCCGCGAGCGTTCCCCCCGGCACGGCGGTGGCCGAAGGCAGTACGTTGACGTTCCACTTCGACGGCGGCATCCAGGCCGAAGCACAGGGCGGCCGGTTCGTGACCGACAGCTCGGGCAGCCGTCGGGGCTACGAGGACGCCCTCACGGGCGGACGGGTGGAGGTCGTCGACCATCCCGGTCAGGGACGGGCCCTGACGTTCCCACCCCCTTGCGATGACTCCGCTCCGATCTGCCGTAGGGCGATCATCGATGTTGCCGACGTGGCGTTTCTCAATCCCGGTGCCGGGCCGTTCGCCTACGGCGCCGACCTTCTGGTGGCTTCCAACGAGGCGACACCCGGCGCCAACATCCTGCAGAAGGGCTTCGCCACCGCCGCGTCCAGTCAGTGGAAGCTCGAGATGGCAGGTGAGGGGAGGCCCAGGTGCGTCCTCGTGGCCAAGAACACCGGCACTGTGTACCGGGCGGAATCGACGGTCACCGTGGCCGACGGCGCCTGGCACAGCGTGGCGTGCACCAGGGCGGCCACTGCTCTGTCCATCCAAGTGGACGCCACCGCTCCTCGGGTCGTCCCCCTGCCCGAGGGCCTGGTGATCGCCAGTCCGGGGGAGCCGCTACGTCTCGGCGGCAGCACCGCCCACCAGACCACGAACCGGTTCTCCGGCGGTCTGGACAACGTCTACTACCGACTCGGCTGAGCGGGAAGGCCGCGACCTACCGCCCGGGCTCGAGCCCGGCTGGGCGTCGCCCTGACCGCCGACGGTGACCGAGAAGGGGGCTGATCGAGACCGAGGCGGCCCATCGGAGCCTCCACAGCCTCGGCGCTCGGTCGGACATGATGCAGGCCATCGGTGTGACGGCGGGCGGAAGCTAGGCGTCCACTCGGTAGACCCGGCCGGGGCGCTGCACGTCGGCCCAGCCCAGTACGGCGGCGGCGTGGGCCCGATGGAGGCCCCCTGAGCTGTCCTTGTGGGCACCGATCACCTTCTGTGCGACCGCCGTCTTGCCCGTCGGAAGATCGAGGAACAGCACCTGGTTCGAGCGGCTTGTGGCGTCGATTGAGCTCACCAGCAGGGTGTTGTCGTCGTTGATGAGTGTGACCCCGCCGGGCGTGCCGAGGGTCAGTCCGCTGAGCAAGGGCTCGGGTTTGCCGGCGCGCACCCGGTATACGAGACCCTGACCCGCAGCGGTGCCCTGGTCGCTGACGTAGACCGATCCGTCCTTGGCGATCACGACCGAGTCCGGAGACTTGAACGGCGGCCCTTCGGCCACCACCGCGACCGCGCCACCGGCGGCCGGGACACGGTATAGCCCGGGCGCGTTGCCCGCCGGGTTGGAGCCGGTGAAGTAGATCGTGTCACGACCGCTGCCGCCCGCAACGTCGAGACCGCGCGGCTTCCAGCCCTGGGTGCCCGGGAGCATCTCCAAGGGCGCAGCGGTGGTCGCCGTGGGGACGGTGAGGATGGCTCCTGACCCGGCGGCCAACTGGTCGGCGATCAGGAGTCGGGTGCCGTCCGTGGTCACCGAGATGCCGGACGGCTTGGTCAACGGCGCCCCGTCGGCGACGGTCGACATAGGGCCGACGCCGGCCGGAACCCGAAAGACGAAACGTGTGGCACGTGCCGCCCCGCACCCGGCCAAGGTCGCTCCGGGCACCGGCGATCGCTACGCTCGACCTCTGCGCCGATCGATGGGTGTAGGAGGTTGTCCATGCGGAGATGGGGTTGGCCGTACGGATTGGTCCTGGTCTCCGCACTGGCGGTGGGCGTGGGTGCTGTTGCCGCCCAGCCCGAGCCTCCCGGTCAGCTGACCATCTTGCCGACGTCCGGGCCGGGTGGGACGACGATCACCGTGACCGGGAACGGATGCTCCCCGCCCGCCGAGATCGGTGTCTTCCTGTTCGACGAGGGAGCGCAACGCAATCTTGACCGCAAGCTCGTGAACGCCGAGCCGGCGGGTACGTGGAGCGCGCTGCTCCTTGTGCCCGCTGGCTTTCAACCCACCGGCAGGGTGCTCGTCGGCGCCACGTGTGGCGAGGATGCGGAGTACCGGGCTCAGGTCTTCACCGTGACGGCGCTGGCGGGACCCGCTCAGCCAACGCCTGGGTCGCCTGCCTTGACGGGCTGAAGTCAGGCCGCGTCCGGGCTCCACTGGCGGCAACGGCCTACGAGCAGGAGGAGATTGATGTGACCAGTCTCGACCAGGTGGCACAGGACCACCCCGTCGTCGTAGCCCACCGGACTCATCGTGCGGACGACGCCCAGTTGCGCGTCGCCGACGCCATGACCGCTTTCGCGGGGTCGATGCCTTTCGTCTACATCCACGCTGCCGTCTTCGCCCTCTGGATGCTGTTCGTCGAATCCGACCCGTGGCCGAAGCTGACGCTGGTCGTGTCGCTCGAAGCGATCTTCCTGTCGACCTTCGTGATGATCGGCCAGAACCGCCAGGCCGCGTTCCAGCAGGCCAAGGCGAACCACGACTTCGTTGAGCAGGAGCAGGAGCTCAAGAGCAACACCGAGCTGACTCGGGCCATTCACGCCTTGACGACCGAGATCCACAGCCGGGTCGTCCCCGGCCAATCGACCGAAGAGCATCCTGGAACTGGAGGGACTTCATGACCATTCGCATCGATCAGCCGCGTGCCTTCGACCTGGTCGGCAACCCCATCCTCGTTGGCGGCGTCGGAACCGGGTTCGAGGCTACGCTCAACTACCGAGTCCACGAAGGCCACGACGAGGTGACGGGCTTCTTCATGGTGGGGGGCGGCACCGGCGAGCACGGCCAGTACCAGTTCCAGGCCGACGTCGCCGGCGCTGCTTTCACCCTCGACCGGGTCTTCGTCGAGGT
>JBHENM010000368.1:0-29169 GCA_046262035.1 Acidimicrobiales bacterium
GCCGCCGCCGCCCTGGTCTTCTACGCCTACCCGGCGCTGGTGATGGTGGCCGAGATCGCCCTCGGGTGGGAGCGGCCTCAGCGCGCCGTCCTCCTCGCCATCGCTCTTTCGACGGCCGGCGCAGTGCTGGTGGTGGCCACCGGAGACCGCCTGGCCCTTTCGGCGACGGGCCTGCTGTTCGCCCTCGGGGCGGCCGGCGGGTTCGGGCTCTACCTGCTCATCAGCAGCCGGCTGGTCAGCCGCAGCGAACCGCTGGCCCAAGGGGCGTGGGTTGCCCTCGGGGCGGCGGCCTCCTCGCTGGCCCACGGCGCGGTGACCTCCAACCTGGTCGCACCCGGACGCCAGTGGGCCGTGCTCGCCCTCTACGGCCTGGCCACCGCCTCCGCCTTCACGTTCATGTTCGCCGCCCTGGCCAGGCTGGGCCCCAGCCGCACAGCCGTGGCCCTGACCCTGGAGGCGTTCTCGGCCGTCGCCCTGGGCGCGGTTTTCCTGGACGAGACCCTCGCCCCATCGCAGCTCGTCGGGGGCCTGGCCATCCTCGCTGCGACGGTCACCATCGCTCGCTCCCGCCGCCACGCAGCGCCGGCGCCGCCCGAGGCACCCGTCCCGCCGGCCGACTCGCCGGGCCCGCCCGCGACCTCCGCCAGCTCTGACAACCTTGGCCGATGAAGTACGACGTCCTGATCGTGGGTGGCGGGTTCGGGGGGGCCACCGTGGCCAAGCGCCTGGAGCGTCTACTGGGGGAGCGGCAGGCCCGGGTCCTGGTGGTCGCAGCCGAGAACTTCTTCCTGTTCTCGCCTCTTCTGCCCGAGGCGGCCGCCGGCACCATCGAGCCCCGGCACGCGGTGATTCCCCTCCGGGAGATGCTGCGCCGCACCTCCCTGCTGGTGGGGGAGGTCGTCTCGCTCGACATCGCGGGGCGCACAGCCGTCGTCAGGGATGCCGGCGGCGAGGAGCACGAGATCCAGTTCGGCACCGTCGTCGTCTCCCCGGGTTCGACTCCCACCGTGATCCCCATCCCCGGCCTGATGGAGAACGCGGTGGGGTTCAAGACCCTGCCTGACGCCATCTGGCTGAGGAACCGCGTCCTGCGCCAGCTCGAGGCGGCCGAGGCCATGGCTGACCCTGCCCGCCGCCGCGAGCTCCTGACCTTCACCTTCGTGGGCGGGGGCTACGCGGGCGTGGAGGCTCTGGCCGAGCTGGAGTCCTTCGCCCGGGACGCCCTGCGCACCTACGCCGGCGTCGGCCTCGCCGACTTCCGCTGGGTCCTGGTGGAAGCGCGCGACTCGCTCCTCCCCGGCCTCGACGAGAGGCTGGCCCGCTACAGCGAACGGACACTGCGCAACCGGGCTGTCGAGATCCACCTCGGCACTCGGATGATGAGCTGCGAGGACCGAAAGGTGGTGCTGTCCAACGACGACGTCCCCCCGTACGTGTCGGAGACGATCGTCTGGGCCGCCGGCCAGCGCCCCTCGCCCCTCCTGCGCACTCTGGGGCTTCCCACCGACGACCAGCACCGTCTCGTGGTAGACGACCACCTGCGGGTCGACGGCCGCTCCGACGTGTTCGCCATCGGCGACGCCGCCGCCGTGCCCGACCCCGACGGGGGCATCTGCCCGGCGACGGCCCAGCACGCCCTGCGCCAGGGCTACGCCTGCGCCGTCAACGTGGCGGCCACGCTGGGCGTCGGCTCCCCCGCCCCCTTCCGCTACCGCAACCGCGGGCTGGCCGTGACCCTCGGCAAGAACCAGGGGACGGCCCAGGTGCGGCAGTTCACGTTCACCGGGCCGCTGGCGTGGTGGATGGGCCGCTCCTACCACCTGATCATGATGCCGGGCATGGCCCGCAAGGTCCGCGTCGTCACCGACTGGACCATCTCTCTCGCCTTCCCCCGGGACCTCTCTCAGCTGGGGAACCTGGGCCGGCCCTCCCCGCTCAGCTCCTCGACGACCGGTTGAGAGACCCGACGATCGCGGCAATTATGGCGATCACCACGGCCACGCCCAGCAACCACCGCAAGGCGCTGAGCACCAGTCCCAGCACCGAGACGATCAGGAACAGCACGATCAGGGCGAAGACGATGCGCATGCCCGTTCACGCTAATCCCGGCGGTCCCGGAAATCCTCGGCGATGCTGTGGGAGTGACTACTTCCATCGCCGTCTTCGTCTTCCCCGGAGCGGAGGAGCTCGACTTCGTCGGACCGTGGGAGGTGCTGCGGGCGTGGCAACGGTTGCAGCCTGAAGGGACGGCCCACGTCTTCACCGTCGCCTCCGAGGACGGGGTGATCGAGTGCGCCCGAGGGCTCCGCGTCCTCGCCGACCACACGTGGGAGACGGCTCCGCCCATCGACGTCCTCGTTTACCCCGGGGGTGTGGGTACGCGCCAGCACCTGGGCGACGAGCGCATCCGCAGCTGGGTCCGGGACGTGGCCCAGCGGGGGGCGTTGATGACCAGCGTGTGTACTGGGTCGCTCGTCTTCGCCGACGCCGGCCTGCTCGACGGCCGGCCTGCGACCACCCACTGGGGCTCGCTCGAGGACCTGCGCTCGCTGGGAACGGAGATCGACGTGCGGCCTGACGACCGCTACGTGGACACGGGCGACATCATCACCGCGTCAGGGGTTTCGGCCGGCATCGACATGGCTCTCCACCTGGTGCGCCGCCTGGGGTCGGAGGAGCAGGCCCGCCAGGTGCGCCGCTACATCCAGTACGACCCCCAACCGCCGGTGTGAGGGCAGGCAGGCGGCCGAGAGCGGGGGACGCTTAGCGGTCCGAGACCAGGCGCAGGACGTACCAGAACAGAAGCATCACGGAAGCGAACAGCTGCACCGACGCGCCGACGTAGGCGTCGGACGGGTATTGCCGCATGATCACCTGGGTCTGGTACAGGATCGACGCGCCGGCCAGAGCGATCATGGCCACCGAGAACCACACACCCAGGGCGAAGCCGAAGAGGACGGCGGCGCCGATCAGCACGAGGGCGCTCACCCCACCCCAGAGCAGCATCGGCCGCAGGAACGACAGGTCCTTGCGGGTGGTGAAGGCGACGACGCTGAGGCCGACGAAGCCGGCGGCGGTGATCACCGCTGCGGCCCAGACCGACGTGCCGTCGTCCCGGACGTTGAACACCAGGTGCAGGAAGGGGGCGAAGATCAGGGCCTCGGCCGCGGCCAGTCCGAAGAGGCCGGCGTACTGCTTGGAGGGGTTCAGGACATCGTGGGCGGCGCTGGTCGCCAGCCAGTTCACGACCATGAACCCGCCTAGCACCAGGAGCCAGGCGGCGCCACTTCCGGAAACCAGGTCGTAGGCCGCTTCGGCCACGCCGAAGGTGATGAGGGCGGTCTCGATGGCCACGAAGGCCACGACGGCCAGGATGAGGTGCTGGTACACCTTGACGATGAAGTCGCTTCTGGTGCCCTCGTCTTGGGTGGCGACGGGCTGAACGAACGGCGGTGCCGTAGTCATGCGACCCTCCCTAGGGCTCTCGAACCTGGGACCACGGTACCGGAGCGGCGCCGATAATGGACGTTGGGACGCCGACCACGGCGAACCGGTGACACTCACGGGGGCCGGGGCGCCTGCAAGTGTCACCGGTTCGCACGAGCGGACGCCTTAGTAGAGCCCCAGCCACGCCGAGCAGGCCGGCCACGGGCTCCACCCGTAGATCTCGAGCAAGGCTATGGCCGCCTCGTCCTGGACCTCGGGCGCGGCCTCGTGGGGCCAGCCCTCGTAGCCCAGCCACCACCAGGTCTCGGGGTCGAACTGGTAGGCGCCGTAGTACCCGTTGCCGGTGTCGATGCCGTAGTCGTCGTTCGACTCGCACCATCGGAGGTCGGCCAGGTTCTGCTGCAAGGTGTCCGGTTCGAAGCTGGCGACCGCGTGGGCCTCGGCGACGGTCGAACCCTGGAACAGGTCGGCCACCAGGGGGCTGGCGGCCAGGAAAAGGGACGCGGCGAAAGCCGCAGTACGTCGGCGTGTGCGCATTTTGCGCCTCCTCGGAACCCCCCTTCTGGGGGCATCAGGTGTGGCTTGAAATGCGGGCACTCGTCTATCTGCAGCATTCAGCTCGCGAGCCAGGGCCCGGGACCATCGTCCTTACGAGGTGCAGACGGCACCCTGGGCGTGGCTGATCGAGTGGCAAGACCTCCTGGAACCTTCGGGCACCGGCCAGAAACAGCGGCGTCGACGAAGGGATAACCGTAGCAAGCCGGCGTAGCTCCGCCACGGACCCTCCTCTGTTCGGCTCAGTCGAGGGTCATGGTGGAGGTAAGCACGGAAATGTCGGCCACCACGCCGAAGTGGTCGGAGGCGAACAGGCAGGGATCGTCGGGGTGGGAGCGATCGAAGGTCACGTGGGCGTCGACCACCTCCAGGCCCGGGCTCACGAACACGTAGTCGAGAACAGCGGCTCTCTTCGACCGCTGCACCCGCCGGAGAGGGGTGGGGGAGGTGCGGACCGGATCGCCACCGGAGACGGCGCAGGCGGAGCGGAGGACCCGACTGGCCAGTTGGATGCTCTCGGCCGAGGGGCTGGCGTTGAAGTCGCCCACCAGCACCTGCGGAATGCCCGCGGCCCCGCTCGGGCCTTGGCGCTCGCTCATCCAGGCCAGGACGGCACGCATCTGCTCCAGGCGTACCGCGGCGCCGAGGGCCGCCAGATGCGTGTTGTAGACGTCGAGGACGCCTCCGGCGGGAAGCTGCACGCGAGCGAAGCTCGCCACCTTGTTCTGTCCGTTCAGTTCGAGGGCGTCCCGCTGCAGGATGGGCAGGCGGCTGAGGATGGCGATGCCTTCCCACCACCACCAGATGCCGGTCTTGTAGGTGGGGTGGAGCCAGTGGGCCCGACCCGTGGCGTTCCCCACCGCCTCGGCGATCTTCCGGCCCTGGGAGGGGAAGTGCCGCAGCTCTTGGAGGCCGATCACGTCCGGCGCCAGGTCGACCAGCTGCTCCACCAGAAGCGGAGCGCGCTTCCGCCACTTGTTGGCCGTGTTCCGGCAGTTCAGGGTGGCGATGCGTACGGTGGCTATGTCGGCCCGGCGGTGCCCGAGTCGCCGCCGGCTCCCTCGCCCGTCGCATAGGCGTGGCTCGCCTTCACCAGGGAGGCCACCACGGCGCGCTCCTCGTCGGTGCGGGGGGCGTAGACCATCATCGCGTTGGCGGAGATCAGCCCGCGGCGAGCGGCCGGGTGCTGCTCTGCCCACCCCGCTTCGGTCGCCTCATCGACCAGAGCGGGCGGCAGCATCATGTGCAAACTCTGGTCGGGGCTCGGGTGGAGGTGGGCAAACTCGATGCCGGCCATGAAAGCGTCGGCGGGAGCACCGACCACGTCGGCGAGCCACAGGGCGCGCGCCCCCGGTAGTGATAGGAGGCTCGGGTGCTCCTGCACGCCCGGAAGGGTGAACACCTCGGCTGCCAGGAGCTCTCGTTGCTCTGTCCCGACCGGCTGCTGGTCGAGCTGCATGTGCGGGTTGGTCGGAGTGGTCGTCGGCCGGGGTCCTGCCCGTTTCGGCAAGGGCGCCCGCCCGGGATCGACCGCGCTCATCAATCGAGCTCGGCCAGCACCTCACCGATGATCTTCGTCGTCTCGTGGGCGGGGAGCGGTTCGCCGCCCTCGGCCTCGGCAACCTCGGCGGCGAAGTCCTCCACCGAGTGAACCCCGCCGACGAGAACGTGTCGCAACGCTTCGCCGCTCGCTTCGGGATCGTCGAGGGCTTCGACGGCGGGTGCGACCGCATGATCGGGTGAGGTCGCCACCGCGTGCACGAGGCTCATGGCCTCCTGCCGGCCGGTGGCCGTCGACACGACCGGCGGGCGGTCGGGGTTCTGCTGAAGGTCCCACTCGGCCAGGGCGTCGTCGTAACCACCTTCGCCCGGGTGGAGGAGGCGCGTGGCGGGCTCGGCATCGTCGGCCGCCGCCACATCCTCGACCACGGAGGAGGCGGCGTCGTCACCGTCCTCGCTCTCGTGGTGCCGTGCGGGCTGGACCGGGACCACGAGCGTTCCATCGTCGTTACGAACGATCTCCATTGTGAGTCTCCTCGGTAGACGACGCCTGCGGGCCGCTGGAATACCGTACAGGGCCATCCCCGGTTCAGCGCGTGGTGGCGTTTCGTCAGGGTCGGGTCGTCACGGTGGTAGGGGACACCGAGGTTGTCGGAACCGGCGTCTCCTCGTCCTCGTCGACGTCGGCCGTAGTGGTGGCGGTGCGCCCGGCCAAGGTGGTGCCTGGGGCCTCATCGCTTTCATCGGCGGGCGCCGGTTGGGTCGTGGGCGACGTCGGTGACCCGTCGCTCAAGGGCGGGGCCGGTGTCTCCGTCGCGCCCTCGCCCACGGTCCAGGCCCGTGCCGGTGCGCCACCCAACTCGGACTCACGCTCGGGCGTGAGGGCGGGACGGCCGGTGCCGAGCGATGACACGGCCTCGAGGGCCTCACTGATGCGTCCTCTCTCACCCGGCTGGATGGGCCGGTACTCGCCGTTGGGCCACCACAGGAACGTGAGCGCGGCTGTGACGGCCACGCCGGCCAGCACGACCCCGGGCTGCCCGAGCGGCACGTTTCCCGCACCCGACCATGCCCACGAGCCAGCCCGGCGCACGATACGGCTCAGGATGTAGCCGGAGCCGAGAACGGGCAACACCGTGGCCATGACGCCCAGCGCGCCGACGGTCGCCGAGGACCAGGCGCCGTCGCCGACGGCGCCGCTCACGGCACGCCATTGGAGCCCGACGGAGTCCCACGCCGTGGCCACCACGCGGGGCGCCGAGATGACGACCATGAGGAGGCTGAAGAGGAGCAGCGGAACGACGGTGAGCACCCAGACGGTAATGACGAGCCGCACCCACGGCTTCAGGACACGGGCGTTGTCGCCGCCTCTCCGTCCCGGTACGAGGGCGAGCAACGTGGGCTTGATCCGGGCGAACAGGTCGGGTACCCCGACGAGGTCGGAAAGGATGTGGTAGCCGTCCATCCGGACGATGGGAAGCAGCTGGTGGATCATCTGCAACATCTGGAGCGGGATGAGCAGAAGGAAAGCCTCGGCCCCGGTCACGGCCCACGCGGCAAACGTGGCCAGGGCGAAGAGGGCGTTGAAATAGATGCCACCGAGGTCGGTCCGTAGCCGCCCGGCCCGGTTGAGGCGGTACGCGTCGGTGACGTCGGTGTAGAAGGCGGGCCACACGAGGTACAGCCCGCAGCCCATCACTCCCGGGCGACCTCCGGAGGACCGGCAGCCGGCGGCGTGGCCCAGCTCGTGGAACGACGAGGAAGCGATCAGCATGGCGAAGGTGGCGAGCATGAACCCCGGCGAGTAGAGCAGCTGCCGCGCCCCGCCTCCGACCCCTCGAACGCCGAGCACCCACACGGCGACGGCCACGAAGCCGGCGATCACCGGGAGGACGACCCAGGGCCGGAACAGGATCGCGAACGGTGCGGCCAGCCGGTTCGTCCACTGCTCGCTGGTCAGCTGCATCCGCAGCCGCAGCGCCAGCAACGGATTCGACTTCTGGACCTGCGGATCGCCGCCCCGGGCGTCCTTCACGAGCCCGGCGGGCCACAGCTTCTCGGCGACCAGGTACCGCACGTTGTCGGCGCTCACCGGCCGTCCGATTCGGGCGCTCAACTGGCGGGCGATCTCCGACCGGTCCCTCTGGCCGTCGATGACCTCCAAGGTGGCGTACAGCAGCGGGGTCAGCTGGATGGTCTGGCCGTCAGCCCGCCGGACGAGGCACGGGGCTTCCTTGTACCCCGACGCCTCGTACTCGCCGATGAGGTTCACGCCACTGGCGAGGCGAGGCGTGTCGACGCCGGGCTGGCTGTGTGACCGCTGGCGCGGAGAACCCGGAGCGCTGCCTTCCCCGGTCGCAGACGGGGTGCGACCGGCGTCGAGTTGTTGCGTCACGGGAGGGGCGGCGTAGGTGAGAAGTCAGGCTGAAGGGGGGAGATGCTCAGCCCGTGGAGGCGCCGCCGCCGGATTGATCGAGATTGGCGTCCTGGATGGCGGTGGCCTCGGCCACGCCGTCGAGGTTCTGGACGATGACGGAGTCCTGGTCGGCCAAAGCGGCCGCGTCGGAGTCGACCGACAAGACGTTGGCAGCCACGGCCGCGTCGATCGGGGCGGCCACGTTGGCGTTGGCGGCTACGGCGGCGTCGATCGGGGCGGCGACGTCGGCATCCAGGGCCAGGTCGACGTCGACGTTCAGCAGCGAAGTGCCCAGCAGCGACGCCGGGTCCAGGTCCCCCAGGAGCGACATGGCTTCGCGGTCCGGTACCGCAGTGACGTCCTGGGACTCCAGCTCGGCGTTGGTGATGCCAGTGGGTTCGTTCATTCGGGATATCCCTCCGAGAGATGGTTTGAGCTACTGCTCGACGTTGGCGTCCTGGGTGGCGTTGGCGATGGCCGTGCCGTCCAGGTCCTGGATGATGATCGAGTCCTGGTCGGCCACAGCCGTGGCCTCGGACCCGACGGAACCGATGTTGGCGGCGACAGCGGCGTCGATCGGGGCCGCCACGTTGGCGTTGGCCGCGATGGCCGCGTTTACGGGCGCGGCGATATCGAGCGCAAGGTCGAGGTTCGCGGTCAGATCGAGCAGCGACATGGCCTCCCGATCGGGGAGGGCGGCCGCGGTTTCTGCCTCCATCTCGGCGTTCGTCAGCTCAGGCTTGTGGTCCATTTAGCTCCTCAGTCCTCGTCGACCTGGTTGATGACCACGATCTGGTCGGCATCGGCGAAGGCGATCGACTGGTTCGACGAGATGTTCATGGCCGTCGCCTCGTTGATGGGCATGGCGAAGTTGTCGATCCCCAGGCCGGCACCGAGGTCGATCTTCGACATGGCCTGCCGCTCGGGAAGGGCCAGGGCCTCCTCGGCGTCCAGGTCCTCGAGACTCAACTCGTTGGCGGGATTCGACATGGGTGACTCCTTCGTCCGGTCCGCCTGCTGCTGGTAGGTACCCGCCCGGGTCCGCCGGAAAACGCCCGGGCTCGCTCAGCGACCGGTCGGGACCTCGGTGGGGATGAAGAGCGTGTAGCGGTGGTGGGCCAAGCCGGGGGCCACCGACTTGGGGACGTACCGCTCCCAAGCGGCCAGTTTGGCCACCCGCTCCTCGAGGTCGGGCTGCTCCCCCTTGAGGTAGGGGAGGATCGACCAGCTCCACGCCCCCTCGCCCGGCTCGCCCTCGCCCCGGGGACCGACGGTCGTGGCCACGGGTGCGGGAGCGTCCTTCTTGCCCAGCACGGCCCGCACCACCTTGGCCAGGGGGACGGACGTGTCGGGGAAGGGCGGGATGTCGAACAGGCCGCTGTCCACGGCCGACAGGCCGAGCTTCTGGCCCGCAGCCAGCTGGGCCTGGCGGTCGAGGGCCTCCTCGTTGAGCTTGTCGAACAGGCCCTGGTGCCACAGGCGGGCCCGCATCTTGAGGAACACGTTCATGTTGGGCACGCACGAGAGCACCCCGCGGCCGGCCCAGCGAGTCTGGGCGGCCAGCACGGCCCACGGGTCGTCGAACCACCAGAGCGCAGCGAAGCTGAAGACGAGGTCGTACTCGGCCGACAGGCGGTCGGGCCAGGAGGCGGGATCGGGGCTGTCCACCAGGTGCAGCTCGGGGGTGAGCCCGAACTCCTCCCACTGGGCACGCACAGCCTCCAGGCGCGCCTCGGAGAAGTCGAGCAGGCCCACCCGCATGCCCTCCTGGGCCAGGAAGGCGGCGTCGAGCCCGGGGAAGCCCATCATCCCGAACAGGGGGGCGTGGAGCACGCTCTGCGAACCGGTGCGCCCCACCGCAGCCTGCAGCACGTCCCTCAGGGCGAAGCGCTCGTAGACCGTGCCCAAGCCCTCGTCGGGGTCGGCCACGTAGCCGCGCCAGTCGAAACCCAGCTCGTTTTCCGAGCCGGTGGTGGCGTTGCCCGAGGCCACGGCCGCGGCTGACGGCCGGCCGGGCTCGGCCTGCGCCGGCGACCGGGTCTTGGTCGACGCGGTGGCACCCGAGATCGAGGCCAGCCAGGCGCCCACCTCGGGCACGCCCTCCTCGACGGTGATGGCCGGCGTCCACCCCAGCTCGTCCTCGGCCCGGGTGGCCCGGTAGGCCCGGTCCCGGGTGAGCACGTCGACCGAGTGGCGTGACAGAGGCGCCTCCCCCTTCCGGCCGGCGGCGGCCCAGGCAGCGTCCACGCCCTTGGCCACGGGACGGAGGAGGCCGGCGGGAAGCCCGAAGCGGGGGGCAGGAAGCCCGGCGCCTTCGGCCAGCAGAGCAAACAAGTGGCGGACGGGCTCGGCCGTAGGCCCGGCCAGGAGGTAGATCCCGTCCCCCTTGACGGCCACGAGCTGTAGCCCGGCGACGAGATCGTCGACGTGGGTGAGGTGGATCCGGTTCTCGCCCGTGCCCGGGAACCGGCGGACCCCCTTGCGGAAGAGCCGGTAGGTGCGGGCCAGCATGCCGTGGTCGTCACCCGTGCCGTAGGTGATGGTGGGGCGGACGACGACCGACTCGCCCGTGGTCCGGGCCAGGACCAGGCGTTCGGCGGCGAGCTTGGCCGACCCGTAGGCCGACGCCGGCCGGGGAAGGGTGGCGTGATCGGCGGGCCAGTTCTGGTCCCATCCGTAGACGGAGGTGGAGCTGACCAGCACGAACCGGGCCGTGGGCTCCACGGCGCGCAGGAGGCGGGCGGTGCCGGCCACGTGGGAGCTGTGCATGGTCGCCGCCGATCCCCGGTAGGAGCCGGCCAGGTGGAACACCAGGTCGCAGCCGGCGGCGGCCGCCTTCAGGCTCTCGGCGTCTTCGAGATCGCCTCTGGCCCCCCCGACGGCGCCCATCTCGCGCACCCGAGCGGCGGCCTCGTCGCTACGCACCAGAGCGCGCACTTCTCGGCCGTCCTGCGCCAGGGCGCGCACCAGGTGGCGCCCGATGAAGCCCGACGCGCCGGTGACGAGGATCATCGGTCGGAGGAAGCCAAGACGGGGATCCGGCGGGGGGTGCGCACCATGCTGGTGGCCATGCGGCTCACCGCCCCGGGCTCGGCCAGCATGTTGGTGTAGGCGGCGTTGGCCAGCGGGCAGGAGCAGCGCCGCTCCCGCATCCACGTGCGGAACTCCTCGGCCTGCTCGGAGAACCAGACCTTGGGGAAGTCGAAGTCGTTGTCCCGCAGGTTGCCGAACGACCGGGAGAGCACGCAGCAAGACCACACGTCGCCGTCGGCCCCGACGTGAACCGACAGGAACCCGGCGTGGCACACGGGCATGGCGTCCTCCTCGCCGTTGAGCAGGCGGGTGACGCGCTGGTAGTACTCGCCCCGCAGGGCCCGGGCCATTCCCGCCACCGTTCCGCTGGCCGCCTCCTCGACGTCGAGCACGGCCTCGGCCGCCACTGCGAAGCGGGCGGCCTGGGGCGTGATGCCGGTGCCGATGGTCTGCAGCTCCACCCGCTCCTCAGCGGGCTCGGCGATGTAGGAGTCGGCCCCGAGGGCGGCCAGGCCCTGGGCGATACCGGGGAAGTCCTCCTCGTTCCGGTCGGACACCACGGTGTGCACCCCGACGGTGAGGTTGGGCAGGTCGAGGGCCCGCAGGCCCGTGTACGTGTCGATCAGGCGGTTCCACGATCCCGGAGCGCCCCGGAGGACGTCGTGGCGGTCGGGGGCGTTGTGGTCGAAGGAGAGGTTGATGACCAGCTGGGTCTCGGGGCTGCCGGTGCAGATCTTCTCGACGCCGGCCAGCACCCGCTTGGTGAACCAGCCGTTGGTCGGGATGTTGACGATGGCCGGCTCACAGTGGTGGATGGCCGAGAGGATGATGTCGGGAAGGTCACCCCGGAGAAAGGGCTCGCCGCCGCTGAACGTCATCCACGTGGGGGCCTTGCCCATCGAGGCGAAAACCTGCTCCCACTCGGGGGCCTCGAGCTCCTTGACCTTGCGCTCGTAGACGTTGCAGCTGAGGCAGCGGAAGTTACAGCGGAAGTTGGTGCTGATGACGACGTTGATCGGCAGCAGCTTCGGCCAGCCCCGTGCTCGCCAGGAGCTCGCCATAGCCAGCGTGTACCCCGTCTGCGTCAAGCGCCGGAGCTTTGGTGCTCTGGACCATCTCCCAGACATGGTTCTCCATTCCCCTCACGAAGTCGGCCCGTGCCCGCATTCGGGCCCAGGCCTCCATCGCCACCGCCCCGGCCGTCCAGGCCAGGCGCTTGGGCTCTGTACGAGTGCGATCGGCCCGAAGGTCGCGCCACAGCTCGTACAGGAGGAGAGCTGGCTGCAGGCTCGGCACAGTGTAGCCCTGGCGATGACGGAGCCAGAGATGCCCGGTGTGCACCTGCCGCCGTTGCTTGACGAAGTCACGGACGCATCCCGGGCCGCGGTTCACGACCACGGCTTCGGGCACGTAGGCCGACTTCCACCCCTCGGACTCGAGCATGGCCTGGAAGCAGGCCTCGTCGACCGAAGTGCGGGGAAGGGAGACAACTGCCTCCGACCGGAGGGCGACCATCTCGCCGAGCTTCGGTTGGTGGATCGCCAGGCGGTGGTGGAGTCGCCACAGGAGATGGACCGCGTGCCCGATGGGCGACGTCTGGGGGTTGACGGGCACGGGGCGCCCGCCGGCCATGCCCACCCCGGGGGCCCGCAGGGCGTCGACCAGGCGGCTGATGGCGTCCGGCTCGGGGAGGACGTCGCCCGAGACGATGACGATGAGGGGCATGGTCGTCTCGCGAATGCCGAAGTTGACCGCCGCGACCTTGCCGGAACGCTCGGCCTCCACGTAGAGCCGGACCTTGCCGTCGCAGTGGCTGGAGATCTCCAGCACGGTGGGAACCGTCTCGTCCTGGCACCCGCTGGCCACCACCAGGATCTCGCCCACCGCCGGCTCCTCGAGGAGGCGATGAAGGAGGGTGGCGATGTTGGGCCCGTCGTTGTGGGTGGGAACGACCACGCCCACGACGCCGGCGTCGCTGACGGACAAGGCGGGCGCGGAAGGCGGCGTCGACGCCAAAACCGCGGCCGCCAGCTCGACCGAGGATTCAAGGTAGGTGCCCCTCAGGGTTACTCTGGGCGCGGACCGGACCGCGGTGGAACCCACCAGCGAGAGTGACCGGCTCGTCATCGCAATTCCCCGCAAACCCACCCCCCACTCCCCCACTTACGCCCGCGCTCGCTTCCACCCACCTGTGAAGTAAGTGCCGGGAGCATACTCTAGACATCCCGAACCGGTTCAAGCCTATGGAGTTCCCCTGCCCACCCTGCTGCTGCTGCTGTTGAAGGTCAAGTGACGCTGCGCAAGCTCATTGGTACCGCAGCGCTGGTCTCGGCATTGCCGCTCCTGGCCCTCACGGGGATCGGGCCGGCGAGGGCGCAGAGCAGCTGCGCGGGGTCGGTGGGCGTGACCGCCACCATTGAGGTGGACGAGCCGGCGCCGAACGCCGTCGTGTCGGGCCCCACCCTCTTCGTGAGCGGAATAGCCCGGACGGAACTGGGTGTGCTCAGCCGGGTGGAGGCGACCTTCGAGGGTTCCCCGCGATCTGAGGTGTACCCGCCGGCCCAGGAAGTGGGCTTCGCCTTCGCCTTCAACCTGGGCCGGGTTCCTCCGGGAGACGCGGTCGTGCACATCGTGGCCTGCGGTCCCGGCCTCACCGGCGCCCTGATCGGCGGAGAGAGGCGTATCGTCGTCACCGTCGGGGAGCCGGTGACCAGAACCACTGCGGCGGCGCCCACCACGATCGTTCAGGCGGCGGGCGACACCTCCGCGGCGACGACGACGGTGCCCGTTTCGACGACCATCGCCGCGGCTGCGGCGACAACGAGCACGTCGTCGTTGCCGGCCGAGACCGCCACCGAGCAGGCACGGGAAGTCACGCCGAGAGCCGGCTTGGAGGCACCGCTCATACTGACCGATGCTCCGGAGGACGACTCACCGCAGAAACCGTTGTGGGTGGGCGCCGTGGTAGGAATCTCCGGCGGGCTCGGCCTGCTCTTCTCCGCCGCGTCATCGAGACGGCGGGGACGAACACCGGAAGCGGCTGAGCCCGTGGACCCCGACCTCCTGGAGGTGAATTGACCGCGCCCTCGGCAACGCCTCCCGTCGAGCTGAACCCGTTCCTCGAGGGATGGCTGTGGCGAACCGGCACCGATGGCACCGTGCTCGACCTCGGGTGTGGGCACGGCTTCTGGCTGAAGCACATGTCCGAGCAGGGGCTGCAGGTCGTGGGCATCGAGCCCGAGCCCGACCGCGTGGCCGAGGCGGCCGAGGGGCTGGCCGGTGTGGGTCCGGCCCGGGTGGCCGCCGCCGATGGGGCGCATCTGCCGCTCAGCGACGGCTCCGTCTCCCTCGTGTGGTGCATCCACGTCCTGCACCATTCGGACGATCCCGTCCAGGTGCTGGCCGAGATCCGGCGTGTCCTCCGGCCCGGCGGCCACCTCGTCCTGGCCGAGACGGTCGAGGACAATCCCCTCATCAGGGTGGGACGGCGGATCCACCCCGAGTGGGACGGCGTGCCGATCCGATCGCGTTTCACGGCGGCGAACCTCCAGGAGCGGCTGGCGGACGCCGGCCTCGAAGTGGTGGACCGCCGTCAGCACAGCCTGGTTTCCTTCGCTGCCTGGACCCTCCCAGGAGCCGGCCGCACGGCGTGGCTTTGGCTGAGCCGCATGGAGGACCGCCTCCCCGCGCAGTGGACCTCGAAGCGGGGCGCCCACTTCGAGTGCGCGGCGCGCCGTCTCTGAGCGACGGTCACCTCCCCTCAGCTGGGCTCGGGTGCCGCCCCCCGCCCCTCACGGGCCTCAGCCACCGCAGCCCACAGATCGGTGGCACTGGGCGGCCCCACGAATGAGGCCTGCACCACCCCCTCGTCGTCGGCCACGATGATGAGGGGGACGGCTTCGATCGCGTAGCGCTGGTGGAGGTCACGGCGAGCGGACACCTCCACCTCCTGGACGACGACATCGTCGCTGGCCAGCACGGCGGCCTTGGCTCGGGCCCGGTCGCACGACTCACAGCCGGCGGACGTGAACAGGGCCACCAGCCACGGCGTCTCGGGCCCGTCGAAGTCCTGGCGGTCGAGCTGGGCGGGGACGGACCACGTGCTCTGAGTGGGCGGGGCTGGCCGCCGCCGTTCCACCAGGACGGCGATGACGGCGGCCACCACCACCACTGCGACCGCCACCACGACGCGCTCCACGCTCAAGATGTTGCCAGCCCCGTGGTTCATGGGGCGAGGCGGGCGAGGCTGCGGGCCGCGCTGCCGCGGCTAGGTGCTCGACACACGTATTGACGCTGTCCGGGAATCCGTGCACGATCCCCCGTCGCCGGCCTTTTTCAATGCCGGACAAGGTCACCACCGGGCGGCGGAAAATCGGGGGGAGGGCTGCGCAGCGTGGTGTGCGGACTGGATGGCGCGGATCCAGCCGTCGGAGGCGCCACCTGCCGGCCCCTCCCTCCGGCCCGTTCCTACTCGGGGCGAAGGGGAATGGCGACGGACATTCCCATTCCCGCAGCCCCGACCTTGTAGACATCCCGCTCGACGACGACGGGCACGCTGCTCGAGATCAGCAAGGCCGTGGGCCCACGCCGGACCGAGTCCGACAGCCGGAAGGCCCGGCGCTGCCGGCCGGGCACCTCGAGGTTGTCGAGCCCCGTGGGCGTCACCCGCACCCCGTCGTCCAACAGCGTGACCGACACACGGGCCTGGCCGCTCGACGGGTTCTGCACGACGAGCCACTCGTCGTTTTCCTCGTCCACCTGGCCGGCGGCGACGACCCAGCGTTCGGCGGGGACGCGTGCCCCCAAAGCGATGGCCAGGCCGGTCCGGGCGTAGGGGGCGGCCCCGTCCACCGTCCGCTCCGCCACCACGCCCACCCCGTTGGTGGAGCGCACGGTGGCCGCGTGGGCCACGTTCTTGGGGATCCTGGCTTCCTCGTTGGCCGTCAGCGTCACGCGGGACTCGGCCGGCACGGTCAGGACGATGGGCTCGGCCCCGCCCTGCTCCAGGGTCAGCTCGACCTGCGCCTGAGCCTCCTCCGGTCCGGGGTTGAACAGCTGGAAGCGCTCTGTCAGACCGTCCGAGAGGAACCCCTCGGGGAAGTACCAGACGTTTCCCACGGCGGGAGCCCCCAGGGAAACGGAGACGCCCTTGCGGCCGACGGAGCCGTCGAAGGTCTGGAGCCGGCTCGTCACCAGGCGGCCGACCCGGGCCGTGATCTTGGCCGAGACCGCCTCCCGCCGCTGCACGTGCTCACCCACGTTGATCGCGACCATGCCCCGGCCCCTCACCGAGAGCCCGGTCAAGGCCTGGGGCGTGACCTCGCCCTCCTCGGTGGTGAACAGCATGTCGACCACGGCGTCCTCGGGGAAGGGGTTGAAGAGGGTGAGGACCTCGACCGCGTCCCTGGTGGTGATGCCCTCGGCGAAGTACCACTCGGTCGAGGCGTTCGACGCGCAGGGCGTGACGCTGTTGCCCAGGCTTCCTGTGACTTCGAGCTCGACCGCCGCCTGCCCGCCGTCCAGTTCGACCAGGGCCGAGGCGTAGGGGGCGGTCACCACCTCGCTGAGGTTCACCGCCGCCCGTCCCGTGGCCGGCACGGAGACGTCCACCTGTCGGGCGTCACCCTCGCTGGGTATGACCGTGACCGTGCCCGCCAGGCGGCGGCCGCCGGCGTTGGCCACCACCACGGTCCCGTTGGCCGTCCCGTCATCGGCCGACGTGGAACCGGTGCAGAAGAAGGCCGAGGAACGGGCACTGGCGCGCGCTCCCATGGGCGTCTGAATGCCGGCTTCCACGCGCCGGGTAGGGCGACTCACCCGGCTGTCGACCACGAGGGCGCCCGCCACGACGAGCACGATGGCGGCCAGGGCGGGGACGCGCCGCTGACGTGTCATGCAGCCTCGGTCATCGGGTGACCAGGGTTTCGAGCTGGGAGGCTCGCCGCCGGAAGGCGAAGAGCGACCGCACGGCGAGGGCCCACAGGGCCAGCTGGAGCAGGATGGCGCCGTAGCGGATGATCGGCGTCTGGTAGCGGAGGACGGCGCGGCCCGTGCCCGACGGGCGGTAGGCGCTGGCGACCCCGTAGGCGTCCCGGCGGGATGCCCGGTCACCATCCACGCTGAGGGCCCAGCGGCTGGAGCCGCCCTCGGACACCAGCACCGTCCCGCCGGTCACCGTTCCCGAGAACCGCACGGGGCCGCCCTCGAGGAGGACGGGGGTCGCGCCGCTCAGGTCGGCCCCCGGTCCCAGGTCGGTGGGCAACGTGCCCGAGAGGCGGTCGGGGAGGACCGCTCGGCCCGGCCCCCAGGACGTGTTCTCGTACACGGCGACGGCAGGGTCGGACGGAAGCTGGCGCAGGTCGATCTGGGAGACGAGGGCCCGGGTCAGGGTGGGCGTCACCGGGAACCGGCCGGAGACCTCACCGCCCGTCGCCCGATCCACGGGCACGACGATGTAGCGGACCGCCATGGGCGCCAGCAGTCGCCCGAGGCGGGCGGTGTCGCCCTGCTGGGCCAGCCTCAGGGAGCCGGCGATGGTCTCGGTGGCGGAGGACGGCGACCCGGGCAGCAGATCGGTGGCGTCCGGTGGCCCGTTGCGGGAGGTGGCGTAGGCCAAGCCCTCACTGAGGCGCCAGCCGTCGAGGGGCAGCACCTGGGGATCGCCCAGCCACAGGACCCGGAAGGCACCCTGGCGGCCCTCGGGCCCCATCCACGCCAGCGATCGGGCCACCTCCTGGTCGGTGAGCGACCACGACCCGTTTCGGGCTCCGGCCAGCACGGGCAGGACGCCCGCCACCAGCGCCGCGCCTGCGGCCAGGGAAGCGAGCTGGCGCCACCCGAACCGATAGCCGGGGAGGTCGAGGTCGAAGGCCGCCGCCCCCAGCCCCGCGGCCATGGCCAGCCCCAGGGCAGCCAGAGCGAGGAGGACGTCGGGGGATTCCAGGCGGACGGGGAGCCACTCCCGGGCGCCGGCCCAGGCGAAGACGGTGGCCGTGAGCGCCGCTCCCCAGAGCCGGACGGCCCACGCCAGCCGCCAGCTGCGGCCCAAGGCGAGGGGGAGGGCGGCGGCGACCAGGAACGCCCACCCCAGGGGCGCCGCGCCCATGGGACCCGTCTCGAAGCGGAGGAGTGACCCGAAGCCGGGGGCCCGGGCCGCATCCGGTCCGATGCCGGCCACGGTCGACCACCCCGAGCCGGTGATGAGGTCGAGGGACCACGGGAGGTGGAGGACGACGGCGATGAGCACGGCGCCGGCGGCGCCGGCGGCCGCCCTCGCCGCCCCGGCCGTGCCCCCGACGACTGCGGACGCGGCGAGGATCCCGAGCACGGCGACCAGGACCACGATCACGATGGAGGGGACGAAGGCCCCCACCACGGCCAGGAGCAGCCCCAGCTTCAGGACCTCGCTCCGGAACCGGGGCGCGGGAAGCGGCTCCGGCTCGTCCGCGCCCGCGCCGAAAGGCTCCAGGGCCGACAGCCGGGCGAGGATGGCGATAAGCCACGGCATCGCCCCCCACGCCAGGAGCCCGCTCCAGCGGCCTCCGGTGAGGGCGTTGTAGGGGAGCGGAACCGCCAGGTAGGCGACGATGGCCACGAGGCGGGCCAGGGTCGAGCCCAGCGGGCGGGTGAGCCGCCAGATGCCGAGGGCGGCCGCCGGCCACACTCCGAGCACCAGCACCTTCTGGAGGATGGCCATCTTGCCGAAGAAGGCCAGCCCGCCCAAACCGAGGAAGGCGAAGCCCGTCGGGGCGGGAGCGGTCGAGCCCAGGCCCGTGGTGCGCCAGCCGCTTCCGAAGTGGGCGAGGAGCGTGGTCGGTCGGGGGAAGGGGCTGAACTCGCCCGCGGCGGGAAGGCGCTCGGTGAGCAGATGACGGGTGCCGATGAGGATGGCCAGCAGCATCAGACCGAACAGCACGGCGGCCGCCTGGCCGGGGCCGCGGCCCACGGTTCCCGCCAGGCGCTGGCCGGCTTCGACCAACGCCGCGGCCCGGTCCTGGGCGTGCAGGCGGCGCTGCACGTAGCTGGTCAAGCGCACGCTCCCGTGCACCTGGAGGCGGCGGACATCGGAGTCGGGAACGGCCCGGGCCCGCTGGACGGTGCGCCGTTGCCCCCTCAGGTCCCCGAGGTGGCGGAGGTTCCACGACCAGGCCGCGGCCAGGTCCCGGGCGTCGCTCCAGCGCCTGGTGACCAGGGCGATGAGGATCTCGACGATGGCGATGACGGCGGCCTGGGGGACGACCCGGAGGAGGTGGAGCCACGAGTAGCTCTTGAGCATGGCCCGGAGATGGTTGCGGCGTTCGAAGCGCAGCCACTTCGGGTTGGTGGTCGGCGTCTCCGATCCGCTGAGACGGTGGCGGACCCTGGCCGCGGGCGCCACCAGCACCCGTCCCCCGGCCACCTGGGCCCGCCAGCAGAGGTCGATGTCGGGGCCGTGATCGCCCATGACCGCGTCGAACCCGCCGAGGGCGGTGAAGATGTCGTTGCGCACGAGCATGCAGGTGTTGGTGACCGAGAACACGTCGCGGACCCCGTCGTGCTGCTCCTGATCCAGCTCGCCGGGCTCGGCGACGGTGGCCGTCGTCCCGGTCTTGTCCACCACCAGGCCCACTTCCAGCAGTCGCTCGGGACGGTCCCACTCCACCACCTTGGGCCCGACGACGGCCGCGTTGGACCGCAGCGCCTCCTCCACCAGCCGGCGGACGGCCTCGGAATCGGGGGCCACGTCCTGGTGGCAGAAGATGAGGAAGGCCGCGCCCTGGACGGTCTGGAGGGCGTCGTTGGCCAGACCGGCGAAGCCCTTACCGCCGCCGACCCGGCGGACGTAGGCGTCGGGCAGCACCGAGGCCACCCGCGACGCGGGGTCGCCTGTGGCGCAGCCGTCGACCACCAGGACCGACAAGTTGGGATAGTCCTGCTCGGCGAAACCGGCGAGACCTTCCTCGAACTCGGGACCCGGATCGGTCGCCACGATCACCGCCACGACGGGAGGTGCTGAGGGCGGGCGATCCATTCCGGCCGTGAGGCTAGTGCGCCGCCTCCGCCCGACCGGGGCAGCCGGAGTGGCGACGAGGTGGCGCGGAGGGACCCGTAGAATGGTTGGTCCATTGGAAGGCGACCTCGGCACCCGCGCTCGCGACGCCATGTACACGGCGGTGGGATTCGGCGTGCTCGCGGCCCAGCGTCTGATGGTCGAGCGCCGGGACATGGCCAAGGATGTCCACGCCCGCATGGGCCGAACCTCGGGCGACGACGTCGAAAAGGTGGTCAGGCAGGTCCAGATCCTGGTCGACCCGCTCCTCGATCGAGTGGAGAGCCAGCTGCCTCCCGTGGCCCGTCTCGTCGTTCGTCAGGCGCGGCGGGCGGCGCAGGACCTGGGGGAGTCCCTCATCAGCAATCGCTGACGGGCGCCCGCGGCGGCGGCCACGGCGCCCTCACAGCAGCGAGCGGTAGACCTCGACGTGGGCCGCAGCCGACGCCTCCCAGCTGTAGCGGGCGGCCAGGGCCAGGCCCCGCTGCCGCCGCTCGTCTACCTCGGGCCCGCCCCGAACGATCTCCTCCAGCGCCGCGGCCAGCTCGTCCTGGTCGGCCGGGGGCACCAACCGGGCGGCGTCGCCCACGACCTCCGCCATGGCCGAGCGGCTGGTGGTCACCAGGGGAGCTCCGCACGCCAGCGCCTCCAGCACCGGCAGCCCGAACCCCTCCTCCCGGGACGGGTAGGCCACCACCGCCGCGCCCCGGAGCAGGGCGACCTTGTCCTCCTCGGCGATGTAGCCCACCCGCTTCATCCGGCTGCGATGGGCGCTGGACCCGATGGCGGCGTCGATGGCTTCCATGCCCCAGCCCGGAGCTCCGGCCAGGACCAGGCTCAGCTCCGGCAGCCGCCCGGCGATGGAGTCGAAGGCCCGGACGAGGGTGGGCACGTCCTTGCGGGGCTCGAGGGTGCCGATGAAGGCGGCGTAGGGCCGCCGGATCCCCATCCTCACCCATGCGCCCTCGTCCCTGGCGGCCGCGTCCTCGTCGCCCGGATCGAGCGGCCGGAAGCAGGCCTGGTCGACGCCGTGAGGGACCAGATGAAGGGGTACCTGTGGGTCCAGGATCGCCCGGATGCGTTCGGCAGCTGAGGTGCTGGCCGTGATCAGGGCATCGGCCTTGGTGGCCGCGGTGCGGATGGCTCGCCGGAAGAACATGATCTTCGACCGCTCGTGCCACTCGGGGTGGTCGAAGAAGGTCATGTCGTGGATGGTGACGACTCGCGGCAGGCGTGCTCGGAGGGGGATCGTGTAGTGGGGGCTGTGGTGCACGTCGGGGTGGATGTCCTCGAGCAGACGGGGCAGCTCCACCTGCTCCCAGGCCAGCCGCAGAGGTCGAGCGGGCGGGGCCCCGTCCACCACCGTCGTCGCCCCCGTGGCCTGCCACCGGCCTCCGTCGCCCCGCCGGCACACGACGATCAGGTCGACGTCGTCCCGTGCGCTCAGCCGGGAGGACAGCTCCAGGACGTACCGCCCAGCGCCGGTGGGGTGGTCCGGAACCGCGCTGGCGTCCAGGGACACGCGCAGCGGGAGGGCGAGCCCGTCGCTCACGGCCGGCGTGTCCCGCCCGCCTGGGAGGGAAGGGCTGACCACACCTCGGCGTGTGCGGATGCCGCTGCCGCCCAGGTCAGCTGCGAGGCCCGGGCCCGTCCGGCGGCGAGGAGGTCGGAGCGCAGCTCGTCCTCGCACGCGACGCGTACGAGACCGCCGCTGATGGCCTGGACATCGAGGGGGTCGACGACGTAGGCCGCGTCCCCGGTGCTGGGTACGGGGCTGGCCACCACCGGCGCCCCGCACGCCATCGCCTCCACCGCTGGTAGGCCGAAACCCTCCACCAGGGGGACGGAGGCCACCAGCCGGGCGCCGGCGTACAGGCCGGCCAGGACCGCCCCTTCCACCGGCCCGGCCAGCACCACGCCCGGCTCGGGACGCACGGTCTCGCCCCAACCTGCGGGCCCCACCACCAGGAGCGGCCAGGGCTCGGGCAGCTTCGGGCGGGCGGTCTGGTAGGCGGCCATCAGCCGGGGCAGGTTCTTGCGGGGCTCGAGGGTCGAGACGGTGAGCAGGTAGCCCCCCTCGATGCCGAGACGGGCCAGCACGGCGGCCGCGCCCCCCCGGTCGGGCGGCGGGAGGTGGTCGCAGCCTTCCTCGACGATCTCCACTCGGGCCGGGGGTGCCCCTGCCGCGACGAGGTCGCCGGCCGTCTGGTGCGACGGGGTGATGAGCACGGCGGCGCGAGCCAGGGCCCGGCCGAGGGCGGCCTCGTGCCAGCGCCGGCCGCGAGGCGGGAAGGCCTCGGGCACGCGCCGCCACGCCAGGTCGTGGACGGTGACGCACAGCGGAGCAGGGCCCGCCGGCGGTACGGCGAGGGACGTGGCGTGGACCACGTCGAAGCCGCCGGGCGGAGCGGACCACGGGCTGTTCCAGCCCCGGTCCCAGGCCCAGACCAGGGCCTTGCCCGGGAGGGCGGACGTGACCACGTCGTGACCTAAAGCGGTGAGCGGGTCGTTTCCTCCCGCCGGGCCCCGGCTGGCCCACAGGGTCAGGTGGGGGCCGCTCGGGCCCAGGGCGTCGAAGCCCCGCACCAGCCCGCGCACGTAGGTGCTGATCCCATCGGGCGCGCCCCGGCGGAGCTGTTCGGCGACGAGGAGCAGGCGCACGGGTCTTGGCGGTCCTTGGGTCGAGGCCGCCGGCCAGCATGGGCGACGGCAGGGACCGAAGCTAGTTCTCCGAGGCCGCTCGGGCGTAGAGCGCGACCATGCCGTTGGCGCAGCGTTCGGGTGTGTACCCCGCCGCCCGGCGGGCGCCGGCGGCAATCAGTCGAGCCCGCAGAGCGCTGTCCTCCAGGATGGCGCCCACCCCTTCGGCGAGGGCGGCGTCGTCGCCGGGGGGAACGAGCAGGGCGGCGTCTCCGCCCAGGATCTCGGGAAGCGACCCGGCGGTAGTGGCCACCACGGGCACGTCGACCGACATGGCCTCGAGCGGCGGCAGGCCGAAGCCCTCGTACCGGGACGGGAAGGCCAGCACGCTGGCTCCCCGGAGCAGGGCGGCCCGGTCGCCGTCGCCGACATACCCCAGGCGCACGATCCGGTTCCGGTGGCGGGACGCGGCCAGCGCCTGGTCCAGCGGGGCCGTCCCCCAGCCGTCCATGCCCGCGATGACCAGGCGGACGTCGGGGTGGGCGTCCCCCACGCGGTCGAAGGCCCGCACCAGCGACGGATGGTCCTTGCGGGGCTCGATGGTGCTGAGCGAGAGGACATACCGATCGGCGCCGGCCAGTCGCCGGCCATCGTCGGGCGACGCCTCGGCCACGGGCGGGACAGGCTCGGGGACCACGACCACGCGCTCGGGGTCGGCGCCCAGCAGCTGGACGACCTCGGCGGCCACGAAGGCGGAGACGGTGTGGACCCAGGCGCCCCGGGCCAGAGAGCGCCGCAGGAGTTGGGGGTACAGCAGGGAGTCGCCCGAGCACAGCTCGGGGAAGCGCACCGCGGTCAGGTCGTGGATAGTGGTCACTGCTGCCGCCCGCCGGGTGGGCGGCAGCAGGAAGTTCGTCCCGTGCACCACCTGGGTCGAGCCCGTCCACCACTCGGCAGCCGGTCCGTCCCAGCGGAGCCAGCAGGCCCTCAGCGGCTGCGGGGGCATCGGCCGGAGGATGGGGCGCACCCCCTCAGGAAGGGCGGCGGCGAGGGACCGGAACGCCCGCCAGCTGAGGGCGTAGCCGGACGCCTTCACGTCGTCCCGCACCGCGAGGGCCTGGAGCAGGCCCAGGGTGAAGGCGCCGACGCCGGTGCGCGATCCGAACAGGGGCGTGGCATCCAGCGCGACCCGGATCGGGCCGCCCACCGCCGCCGGCGGCGGTGGTGTCAACGGTTGGCGCCGGGGGGCACCCGCAACACGAGGACGGCCATGTCGTCGTCCGGCTGACTCTCGGCGAAGGAGAGGGCCGTGGACTCCACCAGGTCGGCCACGCCGGCGGCGTCGAGTTCGCCCATGCCCGTCATGGCCGTGGCGATGCCGGCCTCGCCCATGAACCGCCCCTCCTCGTGACGCTCGATGACCCCGTCGGTGAAGCACACGAGGAGGTCACCGGGGCCCAGGCTCACGGGCACTTCGGCCAGCTCCACCTCGGGGATGATCCCCACCAGGGTGCCGATGGCGCCGACCGCGGTGACCGTCCCGTCGGCCAGGCGGAGAGGCAGGGGATGACCGGCGGCGCAGATGATCAGGTCGGCCCCTGTCTCGGTCGGGGTCACGCTCACCAGCAGGACGGTGAGGAAGCGGGGCTCGCTCGTCTCCCAGTCGTCGGGAGCGCCGGCCACCCGCTCGATCTCGTGGCGGAGGAGGACGTCGTTGAGGTGGGCGAGGATGGCTCGGGGGGTTCCGCCCGCCACCGCCGCCGAGCGGATCGTGTGCCGGGCCAGGCCGGTCACGGCGGCGGCGTCCACGCCCTGGCCCCGCACGTCCCCCACGGCCACCATCCACTGTCCGGCGGACATGGGGAAGGCGTCGTAGAAGTCGCCGCCCACGTCCAGCCCTTCTCCCGCAGCCCGGTAACGGGCGCCGAGGTCGATCCCGGGAAGGCTGGGGAGACTGGCGGGCAGCAGGCTCTCCTGGAGCCGGCGGGCCACCTGGGTGCGGTCGGCGAACAGCCGCCCGGTGTCGATGGCGACGGCGGCCCGGTCGGCCAGCTCACGGGCGAGGGCCGCGTCCTCGTCGGCCAGTCGCCGGCCCACGTTGTTGACCAGCGTGAATGCGCCCAGGACGCGGCCCCGCGCCCGCAGGGGGAGAATTAGGGCGGCGCCGAAGGGGTTGCGGGTTAGGGCTTCCAGGTGCTCGGGGTCGGTGGCGAACGTCGCCATGATGTCGGGCGTCAGCTCGGGGTAGAACTCAGCCCGGCCGGTGCTGAGGACGGCGCCGGTGCCGACCGGCGCCCCCAGCACGACGGGGAAGCGGTCGAGCCACTGGCGAACCTCGGCCATCCGGCCCGGGTCGTTGTGGGCCAGGGCCACCGCCCGGACCGCGCCCGCCCCCTCCAGGAGATGGATGGCGCACCAGTCGGCCAGGTGGGGGACGGCGAGGTCCGCGACGTGAGTGAGGGTCACGTCGGGGTCGAGGGACCCGGCCAGGAAACCGGAGACGTCGGCCAGGAATGCGAGCCGTCGCTGTCCCTGCTCGGCCTGTTCGTGGAGGCGAGCCCGCTCGAGAGCCACGGCGCACTGCCCGGCCACGGCCTCGAGGAAGGCGCACTCGCCGTGGGCGAAGTCCCTCGGCTCGGCGAACCCGACGACCAGGGCGCCCAGCGCCGGCCCCGACCCCGGCTCGAGGGGCACGATGGCGTAGGCCGCGTCCGGGACCAGAGGCCCGCCGCTGAGGAGCGGGTACCGCTTGTCCCGGTCGGCCGGTGACCGCAGGTAGACGGGCTCACCGGTGCGAACGGTCACGCTGGCCGGCAGCTCGATGTCGACGGGGAAGCAGGAGTAGCTGGACACCACCTCGGCCGGATAGCCCACCTGGGCCACGATCTCGAGGTGCATGCCGTCGGAGGACCGGAGGCACAGCGAGCCGGTGCGTCCGCCCAGGACGCGGACGCCTTCGCCCAGCACGTAGTCGGCGATCGAGGCCCGGTCGCGCAGCGGGGCGAGCGCGGCCGTCAGCTCCTGGAGGCGCGAGGCTTTCTCGACGGCGGCATTGGCCAGGCTGAGCAGCCGGACGCGCTCGGTGATGTCGATGCATCCCCCCACGTACCCCTCGAAGCGACCGTCCTCGAGGAGCGGCTCCCCCCGGTCCAGGATCCACCGGTATTCGCCGTCCGCCCGGCGGAGCCGGTACTCCATCTCGAAGGGGGCGAGCCGCTGAAAAGCGTCCCGGTAGACGGCCAGGCAGCGCTGCAGGTCGTCGGGGTGGACCCGCTCGGTCCAGCCGTCGCCCAATTCCTGATCCAGGGGCCGGCCGGTGAAGGCCAGGCCTCGACGGTTGATGAAGGTCAGGCGGCCGTCGGGGCCGGCCATCCAGATGAGCACGGGAACGGCGTCGGCGAAGACCCGGAAGGGCGGGTCGACCAACTGCTCGCGCGCCTGACTCCGCTCCACCTCACCCCTCCCCTGTCGCCCAGATGCTCGAGCTACCCCGGAGAAGTATCGCCCCCAGGGCGGCGACCGTGCGAGCGACGGCCACCTTTCCGGATGGGCAGGACCCGCCAGCGGCCGTCTTCGCCTCCCAGGGGGGTGGGTTCGTCCTCCTGCTCGCCCGGGGTCTGGACCTCGCCGGCGTCGGCTTCGAGCGGGATACCGGCGGGCTCAGCCGGCTCCGCGGGCTCGGAGAGGCGCTCCACGATGGTGTCGCGGTGGTCGGCCAGCAGCTTGGTGAGGCGGTCCAGGTCGCGGAGCAGCAGGCGACCCAGCTCGCTGACGGCCCGCCGGAGGTCTTCGCTCACGCCCTGGAGCTCCTCCTGAACGGCGTGGCGGAGGGCGGCGGGGACCGCCTCCCGCACGGCCTCGTCGAGGTCGTCCAGGCGGGCTTCGAGGGCGGACAGACGGCGCTCGAGACGATCGTCCGTGCTGCCGGTGGCGGGCCCAGCGGGCCCAGGGGGCCCAGCGGGCCCTGCACCCCGCTCAGGGGGCCGCTCGGGCCCTGCCCCCCGCTCAGGGGGCCGCTCGGGCCCTGCCCCCCGCTCAGGGGGCCGCTCGGGCCCTGGGGGCCAGATCGGGTCCTGCTCCGACGGCACCCGAGTCTCCATCGCGGGGCGAGCCTACCGGGCACCGCAGGCGCGAGGGGGTAGCCTCGTCCGGCGAGGTTCGCCGCTTTCAGGGACAGGTGGAGACGGGTGGGAAGCACGTTCGGAAGGCGGGGGACGACGGTGGCCGACCGGATCCCGGCCAGCTTCAGTGAGGCCGACCAGGAGCTGGCCCGGGCCCTGGATGCCCTGGGTGACGCCACCAACTACGCCGACTGGATCGTGGAGATGGCCAGCCCCCACCTGGGGCCCCAGATCCTCGAGCTGGGCGCCGGGCACGGCACCCTGACCGAGCGCTTGATGGACCACGGCAAGGTGACGGCCACCGACCTCTCCCCCCGCTGCGTGGAGACGCTGAACGACCGCTTCGGCGGCCATCCCGACGTCGACGTCATGCACGCCGACATCGACGAGGCCGTGGCCGGGCGCAAATACGACACCGCCGTGCTGGTGAATGTCCTCGAGCACATCGCCGACGACGGCGCCGCTCTCCGCGGCCTGTACCAGGGCCTCCGGCCGGGGGGGACGATCGTGCTGTTCGTGCCCGCCTTCGAGGCCCTCTACAGCGAGTTCGACCGCCTGGTCGGCCACTACCGCCGGTACCGCCGAGGTGACCTGGCCGCGGCCGTGGCCGAGGCCGGCTTCGACGTGGTCGAGGCGCGCTACGTCAACTGCGTGGGGGCGGTGGCGTGGTGGGTGGTCGCCCGCCAGCTGGGCCGATTCCCACAGAACCGCCGGTCGGTCCGCACCTACGACCGGGTCGCCACGCCCCTGGTGCGTCGCCTGGAGTCGCGCTGGACCCCACCGTTCGGCCAGTCGGTCCTGTGCATCGGCCGGCGGCCGGCCGCGTCCGGTTCGGCCTGAGGGAACCGGCGCCCGGTTGCTCGCGGCCCTGGCCGGCGGGGTAGGGGCGGCCCGGCTGTTGCGTGGCCTGGTGGAGGTGGTCCGGCCCGAGGACGTGACCGCGGTGGTGAACACCGGGGACGACCTCGTGGTGCACGGTCTCCATGTGAGCCCCGACCTCGACACCGTCACCTACACCTTGGCCGGTGCGGTGGATCCCGGGCGGGGGTGGGGCCAGGCGTCCGAGACCTGGCAGGCCATGGGCGCCCTCGAGCGCTACCGGCCGGCCGCACCCGTGGGATCGGCTGCCGCAAGTACGTGGTTCCGCCTCGGGGACCGCGACCTGGCGACCCACCTCTTCCGCACCCAACGGCTGGCCGAGGGGGCCACCCTCTCCGAGGTGACGGCGGAAGTCACCTACGCCTGGGGAATCGGCACCCGGCTCCTTCCTATGACCGACAGCCGGGTGGAGACCAGGATGCAGCTGGCCGGCGAGAGTGAGCCCGAGATCGGGTTCCAGGAGTACTTCGTCCAGCGCCGGCACTCCGTCCCCGTCTCGGCGATCCGGTACGCGGGAGTGGAGTCGGCCAAGCCAGCGCCCGGCGTGGTCGAGGCCCTGGAGGAAGCGATCGCCGTGGTCATCTGCCCGTCCAACCCCCTGGTGTCGATCGCACCGATCCTCGCCGTCCCCGGTCTGCGCTCCGCCCTGGCCCGGCGGCGCGACCGGGTGGTCGCCGTTTCGCCCATCGTCGCCGGGGCCGCGCTCAAGGGCCCGGCCGACCGCTTGCTGGCGGAGATGGGTCACGAGGTCTCGGTGGTGGGCGTGGCCCGGCTCTACGCGGCGCTGGCGGCGACCGTCGTGGTCGACTTGGCCGACGCCCACCTGGCGACGGCCGTGGAGTCCGAGGGCGTGCGCTGCGTGGTCACGCCCGCGGTCATGCACGGTCTCCCCGAGGCCACCGCTCTGGCGGAGGCGGTCCTGGCCGCCGCCGGGCCATGACGGAACTGCGGCTCATCCCGGTGGTGGGGCTCCCCGAGGTCAGGCCGGGCGACCGGCTGGCGGAGCTCATCGCCCCACGAGCGGGACTGGAGGAGGGCGACGTGGTCGTGGTCACGCAGAAGGCGGTGTCCAAGGCCGAGGGTCGGGTCGTCGAGTGCCACGGCGACGATCCCGGCAGCCGCCGGTCGCTCATCGAGCGGGAGTCGGTGCGGGTCCTTCGCCGTCGCGGTGACTTGGTGATCAGCGAGACAGCCCACGGCTTCGTGTGTGCCAACGCCGGTATCGACTTCTCCAACGTCCCCGACGGTCAGGCGGCCCTCCTCCCCGTCGACTCCGACCGCTCGGCCCGGCGCGTCCGCGACGGGCTCCTGGCCCTCACCGGACGGCGGGTGGCGGTCATCGTGTCGGACACGTTCGGACGGCCGTGGCGGCGGGGCCTCACGGACGTCGCCATCGGGTGCGCCGGGGTAGCCGCCGTGCTGGACCTGCGGGGCGAGCCGGACGCCTCCGGTCGAGCCCTGCGGGTCACCGAGGTCGCCGTGGCCGACGAGCTGGCGGGGGCGGCCGAGCTGGTCATGGGCAAGGCCGCGGGTATCGCCGCCGTGGTCGT